>NZ_JBEPAL010000029.1:0-111308 GCF_040298625.1 Streptomyces sp. NPDC001532 | reverse complement strand
GCCGAGAACTGGCCGGTGACGCCGATCGCGGCGCGGACCGCCTGCGGCTCGGCCGCGAGGTCGTGGCCCGCGACCTGCGCCTGACCGCCGTCGGCACTGATGAGCGTGGAGAGGATCTTGACCGCGGTGGTCTTGCCGGCACCGTTCGGACCGAGCAGCGCGAACACGGACCCGGCCGGGATCCGCAGATCGATGCCGTCGAGGACGACTTTGTCGCCGTAGGACTTGCGCAGGCCGATGGCCGAGATGGCGACCTGCGACGGCCGGCCGCTGCCTCGACTGGACGTGGGCATGACAGATGAAGGCATGGAGCCCTCCCGATCGAAGGCTGGAGTGAGTGGTGTGGTGGGGTGGGTGTGCGGCGCTCAGGCCTTGGCGCGGCGGATGTCGATGTTGCCGTGCCGGGTGCGGGCGCGGATCTTGACGGTGTCCTCGGTCTCGTCCGGGGTCTCGGACACGGTGAGCGTGTTGCGGACCTGGCCGGAGCCGGAGCTGACGTCGAGCCAGGCGGCCGTCCCCTGGCGCACCCCGACCTCGATGGTGCCGTAGGAGGTCTCCAACTGGACCGTGCCGCGGATGACTTCGCCGACGCGCAGGGTGCCGTGCGCGGTGGTGGCGGTGACCGAGTCCTCGGCGTGTGCGATGTCGATGTCACCGTTGGCGCCGCTCACCCGCAGCTCGCCGGTCGCGGTTCCGACGGTCGTGGTGCCGTGCGAGTTCTTCAGTACGGCACCACCGTCGACGAAGCCGACGCGCAGGCTGCCGGAGCTGGTGGTGATCTCGGCGTGGCCGTCGACGCGGTCCACGGTGATCGAGCCGTGCGACGCGGTCAGCTTCAGGGGGCCGGTCGCATCGAGGCGGACGTCACCGGACGAGGTCTTCACGCGAACCTCGCCGAACCTGCCCTCGCCGAGCACCTGGGCCCAGGCGCCGGTCATGTCGACGCGCGAGCCCGTGGGCAGTTCGACCGTCACGTCGACGGTGCCGGTACGGCCGAACAGGCCCGACTTGGGCGTCCTGACGGTCAGCACACCACCCGTGTGACCGACCTCGGTCTGGTCGGCCGCCCGCACGTCCAGGTCCCGCTTCGGGTCGCGGGGCCGTACCTCCACGACGGTGTCGAGGCGGTCGCTCGCGATGAACTGGATGGAACCGGCCTCCACGTGCACGGTGGCCGAGATCGGTTCGGGAGTGTCGAAAGAAGGCATGGCTGTCCCGTCCTCTTGGGTCTTCGAACCGTCCCCGCTGGTGGGACGCGATGTGGGTGAAGGGATGAAGGAGTGAAGTGGTGAGGTGGTGAGGTGGTACGGCCGGGGGCGCGGCTAGCGCACCCAGCCCGTGAAGCTCTGTCCGACGTTCTGGGTCTTCTGCGCCGGCCGCGGCCGGGTGCCGCCGTCGACCGCCGCCGACACGGCCCGCACCAGCCACGCGTTGACCGACAGACCCTCGCGGCTCGCGGCCTCCTCCACACGCGCCTTGAGGTGGGCCGGCAGACGCAGATTGACGCGGGCGGTGGCGCCCTCCTCGCCGTCGACCGGGGGCTGCGCCTGGAACGGTTCGACGGGCGCGGCAGCCGCTTCCGCGGGGCCGGCGTCGGCGGGCGGCGGCGTCACCACGAAATCGGGGTCCAGTCCGCGCAGCCGTACATCGACCGAGCCGGGGGCCAGCTCGCGGGTGATCTCGTCCATCGCGGCGGAGAGCACGTTGAGCATGACCAACCGGGTCGCCGACTCCAGAGGAGCGGTGAGCCTCCCGGCCAGCTCACGGGCGTCTTCCCCGCCGGCTTCGGCGGCCACCGCGAGTTCTCGGCGGAGAGTGTCGACATACGGGGTGAGGTCCATAACGCCATGATGGCACCACTGTGGCGCCACTCGCAAGCCCGGATGGCGTCGCAAGTGCAGCATGCTCCTGGATGACCCACCTGAGCTGCGGAAACGCGCTCGGAATCGATCGCAGCAGCGACACGTCAGGGCCGTCGACGACCCCTTTGATGGCGCATGGCGGCATGGAGTGGCGCCATTAGGCGCCAAGTGACGCCACTCGGCGCCATGCGGTGCCATGCGGCGTCACGTGTGCGCCATGTGTGTGCGCCATTGCGCGCCGTGAGGCCTCCCGGATGCCGTCGCGGACTTCACCCGCCTCGGGTGAGGCCGTGGCCGGCGAGCATGCTCACGCTGAAGAGAGCGGGTACGGGCAGTCCACGCTGCCCCGTCGGCCTCCGCCGATCCCGTCGACGCGTCCTTCCGGCCTAGAGCAGGCACTAGGAAACGAGGCAGAACGATGACCACCTCACACGCTCCGCGGGCCCACACGACGAAGCACGAGTGGGCGGCAGGCCTGATGGTCTTCGCCGCCGTCATGCTCTCCATCACGGGCCTTCTCGACATCTTCCGCGGCATCGCGGCGATCGCCGAGGACGATGTCTTCGTCACCACCCGCAACTACGTCTTCGAGTTCGACCTCACCAGTTGGGGCTGGATCCACCTGCTCCTCGGCGTGTTCGCCGTGATCGTCAGCCTCGGGCTGTTCCAGGGGGCGACGTGGGCGCGCGTGGCCGGCGTGGCCATCGCCGGCCTGGTCATCATCGCCAACTTCCTCTCGCTGCCGTACTACCCGGTCTGGTCGGTCGTCATGATCGCGATGTCGGGGTTCGTCATCTGGGCACTGTGCGTCGCCCGCGAGAGGGACATGTAGGGCGCCTTCACCTCACCTTGACGGCCACCCCGGCCCCGCCGCCCTCGCGGCACTCCCCCGAGCTCATGGGAGCGGGTCGGGGTGAAGGTGAATCGGCTGCGGATTCCCCGGGGTCTACAGGGCTCTGGGTTCGGCGCTGAAGGTGAGGCTGCCGGGGAGCGCCGCGCAGGCGTCGCGGAAGCGGGCGGCGAGGTCGTCCCGGCCCCTGTCGGCCGGTTGCCGCACCCAGTCGTCCAGCGCGCACTCGAACGCGGCGACGAGCATGTCGAGGGCGAGCCGGGGACGCGGATCGCGCGGCGTCGCGAGCTCGAACCGGCGGTGCAGCGTGGCGAGCGCCGCGTGGGTCGTGCGGCGGCAGAAGTGCAGGCCGTGCGCGTCCATGGAAGGGTTCTCGGCGGCCAGTCTCCGGCTGAGCCGGACGCGGTGCGCCCAGTCGTCGGCGGTCATGCGGTCCAGCGCGGACGACAGCGCCTCCTCGAGGATCTCCATCATCCGCCGGCCGTCCGTCTCACAGGCTTCCAGCATGTCGAGGAAGGCGCGCCACAGATCCTGCGTGGGCGCCATGGCCACGTCTTCCTTGCTGGTGAAGTAGCGGAAGAAGGTGCGCTTGGAGACGTCCACCGCGTCACAGAGCTCGTCGAGGGTCACTCCACCGAAGCCCCGCTCGGTGAACAGCGCGAGCGATGTGTCGATCAGCGCCTGACGCGTGCGCAGCTTCTTCCGCTCCCGCAGGGGGAGTTGCTCGCTCTGACCGTGGGGCGGTGGGGGCATGCGCGTCATGCCCGCAGTGTATCCACGGCGCGATTGCCACTTGCAGGCTTATGCCACTCGGTGGCATAAAGGGATTGGCACAAAGGGATTCCACCGGGCTTCACCGCGGTCCAGCGCCGCCGGCAGCCCCCCGCGGAAGGTGTTCTGCCATGCGCGCTCTCCTCGTCGACCGCTCGGCACCGGCCGGACTGCGGCTCGGTTCGGCGCCCGATCCGGAACCCGGACCCCATCAGGCGCTGATACGGGTCACGGCGACCTCGCTCAACTACGGCGAGGTCAGGTTCGCCCTGCTAGACGCCCCCGAGGGTGCGGTGCCCGGGTGGGACGCGGCAGGTGTGGTGCACCGAGCTGCCGAGGACGGGTCCGGCCCACCGGTCGGGACACCGGTCGTCGCGTTCGGCATGGACGGCGCCTGGGCGGAGCTGCGCGCCGTCGACACGGCCTGGACCGGGACGGCACGAGCCGCATCGGATCTCGGTGCCGTCAGCACGGTCCCGGTGGCCGCGACCAGTGCGCTTCGCGCTCTGCACCGCCTGGGCCCGATCCTGGGACGGCGCGTCCTCGTCACAGGTGCCACGGGCGGCGTCGGGCGCTACGCCGTGCAGCTCGCCCGGCGCGCGGGCGCCTACGTCATCGCCTCCACCGGCAATCCGCGCAAGCACGCGGACACCCTGTCGGCTCAAGGCGCGCACGAGGTGGTCGCCGGCCCGCGTGAGGTCACCCAGCCGGTGCACGGCGTGGTGGACCTGGTCGGAGGACCGCAACTGGTCGACGCCTACGCCCTGCTGGCGGAGGGCGGCACTCTGGTCGCGGTCGGGCACTCCGCGCACGAGGGCGAATCGTTTCCGTACGGCGCCCTGTTCGGCGACGCCGGGCGCGCCGACCGCTCCGTCGTCACCTTCTCGCTACCGGCCTGCACGGGACTGGCACCGGACCTGGGCTGGCTCGCGGACGAGGTCGCCGTCGGCCGGCTCGATCCGAACATCGCCTGGCGCGGTGGTTGGGACAAGGCCGCCGAGGCGATCGACGCTCTGCTGGAGCGCCGCCTCCATGGCAAGGCGGTCCTGGACATCTCCTGAGTCAGGGCCGGACAAGGCGCGGCTTTGCCCCTCGACCCGACCCACGGCCAACGACACGGGATGGCACGAGCACGGCACAGCAACGGCAACGGCAACGGCAACGGCATGGTCCAGGCCCGACAGGGCACGGCACGTGCACGGCGTCAGCCCGGCGGCCGTCATCGGGTGCCGGCCGCCCAGGCAGTCGTCCCCACGTACCCGCATCGCACTATCGACGACGTGACGCCGCCGACGCCGCCGACTGCCGCGCCGCTTCCTCCAGCGCGTGAAGCAGCGTGCCCAGCGCGGACTGCGCCGGCGCTCCCTCCCGTACGGCCGCGTAGATGGTCCTGACCGGCTCGGGACGCCGTACCCGGCGCAGGACGACGCCGCCGCGGCGGTCGGCCACTCCGAGGCGCGGAACGAGGGCGACCCCGAGACCCGCCGCGACGAAGCCCTGCGCGGTGGCGTAGTCCTCGCTCCTCGCCACCAGGCTCGGGCTGAAGCCGGCGGCGGCGCACGCGTCGAGCATCAGGTCGAGGCAGGGTCCCGGCGGTTCGCTGCCGACCCACGGCTCGCCGGCGAGGTCGGCGAGATCGAGCATGCGTCGGGCCGCGAGCGGATGCCCGGCGGGCAGGGCGACGAGGTACTCGTCGTCGAGCAGGAACACCAGACGAATGCCCCGCGGGCTGCTGTCGCGCGGTCCGACGACGATCGCCAGGTCGGCATCGCCTCGTTCGACCTGCGACAGCGGATCTTCGCCCTCCATCAGCCTGAGATCGATCTGCACGCCCGGATGCTCCTGCCGAAGCCGTGTCAGAGCGGGTGCGACCAATGTGGGACCGACGGAGCCGAAGTAGCGGATGGCGAGCCTGCCGGTCCGCCCGGCGCGCAGGTCGGCCAGCGCCGTCTCCGCGTCGGCGATGTCCTGACTGATGATCGCGGCGTGCTCGGTGAGCAGTCGGCCCGCCGCCGTCGGCCGCACACCGCGTCCCACCCGTTCGAGCAGGGCGATCCCGGCCTCCTTCTCCAGCACCGACACCTGCTGACTCACCGCGGAGGGCGTGTAGCCCAGGTGTGCCGCGGCGGCGGTCACCGACCCGCTGGTGACCACGGCCCTCAGAATCTGCATCCGCCTCACGTCCAGCATGTAGCTGAGCTTAATGGCAGTGCAAAATCATTTGATTGTGCTTACGGGTTCGGCCGGGTCATCGTGGCGTGGGACGCAGACCTGTGAGGAGACCGAACGTGAACGATGTGGCGGGCAGGACGTACGCATGGGCCCGGACAGCTGTGCTGGCCCTGCTGTGGGGGTCGACCTTCCTGTGGATCGACCTGGCCCTGCGCGCCTTCTCACCGGCTCAAGTCACCATCGTGCGCTGCCTGTTGGGGGCCTGCACCCTGCTGCTCCTGGCCTTCGCCACGGGCCGGCGCCTCCCTCGCGACCGCGCCACCTGGGGTCATGTCCTCATGGCCGCGTTCTGGTGCAACGCGCTGCCCTTCGCGATGTTCAGCATCGGCCAGCAGACCGTGGACTCCGGGGTGGCCGGCGTACTCAACGCGACGACCCCGCTGTGGTCCTTCGTGGTCGGCATCACGGCCGGCACGGAGCGCGGGGTGCGTCCGGTGCGCCTGGGCGGACTGCTGCTGGGATTCGGCGGAGTGGTGCTGATCTTCGCTCCATGGCAGGGAGCCGGTCATGTCGGCTGGGCCGCCCTCGCCATCGTCGCCGCGGCGGCGAGCTACGCGATCGGCTTCGCCTACATGGGGCGCCATCTCGTCGGCAAGGGGCACGCGACTCTGTCCCTCTCCGCGGCCCAGCTCCTCGCCGCCACCGCGCTGACCTCCCTGAGCCTGCCGTTCGGCGGTCTGACGGCGGTTCAGCCGCACTGGTCGGGTCTGGTGGCGGTGGTGCTCCTGGGGATCTTCGCCACGGGAATCACCTTTCACCTCACGTACCGCGTCATCGCCGACGAGGGCGCGACCAATGCCGCGGCGGTCGGCTACCTGCTGCCCGTCGTGTCCGTGGGGCTGGGCGCCCTCGCCCTCGACGAACCCTTCAGCCTCCGGATCGCCGCGGGGATGCTGGTCGTCCTCGTCGGTGTCGGCATGACGCGTCGCAAGACATCGCCGGCCACGGCGTCGGTCCAGCCCGCCTGATCGAGGTATGTCCAGGCCGGCGGTCCGTCACCTCCCGGGTTACGGGATCGGACGGACCGCCGGCGCTTGCCGTGACAGCTCCACCGGTACGCGGGGAAGTCGATGCCCCTCCCCCGCAGCCGCCGTCACTCCGCGGCGGATTCGCTGCCGGCCGGCTCCGGTGGCTCGTCGGGTAGCGGCCGGGGTGGCGGCGGGAACAAGTACGCCTCGAAGGCGTCCAACGCGAACACAAGACACATGAGCACCGGCGGGACGAGCAACGCGATGACCATCATGACGCCTCCTGACAGCAGTGGCCACAGGCGTGGCGTCGAGCAGAAGGTCCATGTTCAGCGTGCGCCACACGGGTGAGGGCCGCACGCCCGGAGCGAGACCGGGTAGGCCGATCGGGTGGCGGTGTCCGCGGGCCGCTCGGCCCACCCGCCGGATGGCAGCACGGGGTCACGGTGCTCCGGCGCGGGGGCCGGTCGGCAGGCGATCGGTGTCTTCGCGCACCCGGTGTTTCCATATGAGAGAGACATGGACGCCGAGCCGGGAGGAGGCGAGGACATGGCGAGACCGGAGCAGCCGGGGCCGGTCCCCCACCGGCCTGCGCCGGCCGGGTCCGCCGCGCTCATCGGGGCACTGGACGCCATCGGCGCCGGGGTCTACCTGGTGGACGACCGCGGCTGCATCGTCGCCGTGAACGTCCGCGCCGAACAGCTCCTGCGCCGGTCCGCCGCCGACCTCATCGGGTACGACGCGCACGACCTGCTGCACCGCGGGCCGCGCGGAGAGCCGCTGCCCAGGACCCAATGCGCCATGCGGCAGGCGTTCCACGCCGGACGCCCCGCCCAGGCCGACGAGGACTACTTCGCCCTGCCGGACGGTTCCGTGCTGCCGATCTCCTGGTTGATCACGCCGTACGACATCGACGGCGCGCACACCGGCACCCTCGTGATCTTCCACAGCTCGGGGCAGCCGCACACGGCGGGCCCGCGTACGGAACCGGCGACCGCCCAGCTGTCGGAACTGGAACGGCTGGCCCTGCTGGCCGAGGCCACCGCACAGCTGACGTCCACACTCGACGTCGACGAGGCGCTGCGCCGGCTGGTGAGCCTGGTGGCGCCCCGGCTGGCGGACTGGGTGATCGTCGATCTGAAGACCGAGCGCGACGAGGTGTGGCGCGCGATCGTGGCCCACGCCCACGGGGACCTCGCCGAGACCCAGGAAGACCTCCAGGGCCCGATGCCGCCGCTGCTGGACGAGTCCCGTATGCCTCTGTCCCGGGCCCTGCGCGGCGTGTCCTCCATGGTGACCGGACCCGCGACCTACCAGCAGGAACCGGACTCCGGTATCGCGGTCGAGCAGCGCCGTCTGTTCGACACCACCGGGATGCACTCCGCGGCCATCGCGCCCATCCGCAGCCCGCGCGCGGTCCTCGGCGCCCTGACGCTGGGGCGCGCCGAGAACCCGGTGGCCTTCACGGCGGCCGATCTGCCCCTGGTCGAGGACATCGCGCGCCGCGCCGGCCTCGCCCTGGACAACGCCCGCCTCTACGAGCGCCAGCGCAAGGTCGCCGAGACCATGCAGAACCATCTGCTGCCCCCGATGCCGAGCGTGCCCGGCCTGGAGATGACGGCCCGGTACGTGCCCGCCCCGCACGCCTCACAGGTCGGCGGCGACTGGTACGACGCCTTCCGCATGGCCGACGGTGCCACCGCCCTGGCCATCGGGGACGTCGTAGGCCACGATCTGGAGGCGGCGGCCGGCATGGCGCAGGTGCGCAACATGCTCCGCGCCTACGCCTGGTCTCAGCACGATCCGCCCAGCAGGATCGTCGAGCGGCTCGACGAGGCGATCGAGCACATCACCGACGTCGCCATGGCCACCATGATCTTCGCCCGCATCGAAGCCGAGGACGACGATCACTGGCAGCTGTCCTGGACCAACGCCGGTCACCCGCCGCCCCTGCTGATCAGCCAGGACGGCGTGGCCGACTATCTCACCGCCGGTCACGGCATCCTCCTGGGCACCGGCGTCAGAGGCAGGCCGCGCTCCGACGCCACGGTGTCGCTGCGACCGGGGTCCATCCTGCTGCTGTACACGGACGGTCTCGTCGAAGAGCCCGGCCATACGCTCGACAAGGGCCTGAACCGGCTGAGCCGCCACGCCGCCGCGCTCGCCCGCCGTCCTCTCGCGACCTTCACCGACCAGCTCCTGCGCCGTGTCCGCCCCGCGGGCAACGACGACGACGTGGCACTCCTGGCCCTGCGCGTCCCGGCCCGCGCCGGATCGCCCACGCGCTGAACGCTTCGGCTTGACCTTGACACGGTGACAAGCCGTTCACTGAGGCCGAGGAGGTGGTCCCGGTGATCACGCGGAACGACGGCACAGGCACAGGTACAGGCACAGTCACAGGCGCAGGCGCCGGCGCAGAGACGGCCGGCGGCACGACTGAGGCCACGGACACAGACACAAGCACGGACACAGGCACAGACACGGACTCAGGCACAGACGCGGACATGGACACGGACGCCGTGCGAGCGTTCCGAGGGCTGGAGAGCGGCAGCTCGTCGGTGCGGCTGCGAGCGGCGCTGGCGGTCGGCACCGCTCCCGACCCACGGTTCGTGGACCGGCTCATCGCACGATGCGCCGTCGAGCCGGAGTTCTACGTACGCGAGATGCTGACGTGGGCGCTCACCCGCCACCCGTCGTCGATGACGGTCCCCGCCCTCGTCGACGAACTCCGCTCGGAGCGTCCCCAGGCACGCAGCCAGGCACTGCACACACTGTCCAAGGTCGGGGACCGGCGAGCCTGGCCGGCGATCACCCGGGCGCTGCTGACCGACGCCGACGACGAGGTGGCGCGCAGCGCCTGGCGGGCGGCGGTCACGCTCGTACCGGAGGACGACAAGGCCGAGTTGGCCGACGTACTGGCGACGCAGCTCGGGCGCGGCGGGCGGGAGACGCGGCTGAGCCTCAGCCGGTCGCTGACCGCGCTCGGCGAGGTGGTCATGCCGGCCCTGCGCGCCGCGATGACGGATAGCGTTCCCGGAGTGCGTCAGCACGCGATCGCCACGGAACGGCTGCTGCGCGATCCGGATGCGGGGTTCGAGTTCGCGATCGAGGAGGCTAAGCGCGTCGTCGCCCTGGGCACGAGCGGCCAGGAGGAGTGACAGGCAGTGTTGATCGGTGAGGTGGCACGACGGTCGGGGGTCAGTGCCCGCATGCTCCGGCACTACGAATCGCTCGGTCTGCTGCGGCCGACGGGACGTACCGACGGCGGCTACCGGGAGTACTCCAGCGAGGACATCCGCCGCATCTTCCACATCGAGAGCCTGCGGTCGCTGGGGCTGTCGCTGCGTGAGGTCGGACGCGCGCTGGACGATCCCGGCTTCACGCCCTCGCAACTCGTGGACGACCTCATCCACCAGACGCGGGAGCGCATCGCGAGCGAGACGAGGCTGCTCACACGGCTCCGTCGGATCGGTGCGGCGGACCCCGCCGACTGGGAGGGCGTCCTGCAGACCGTGGCCCTCCTCCAGGCCCTGGGATCGGAGAGCGCGGGCAGGCGGCAGCGCGCGGCGCTGTCGTCGGTCGAGGAGGTCTCGGTGCCGGTGGAAGCCCTGGTCGAGGCGGCGTTGAGCGAGACGGAGCCGAATGTCGCCGGTGCCCTTCGCTGGGCGCTCGCGCAGTCGGGCGCGGCCGGCCTGGCACTGCTCGCGCAGGGCCTGCACTCGCCCGAGGCCGAGGTGCGGAAGCGTGCCGTGCGGTCTGTCGCCGAGATCGCGGACGACGAGGCGACCGAATTGCTGCGGGCCGCCCTCTCGGACTCCGACATCGGGGTCCGCAGGTGCGCGGCCCTGGAACTCGGCGTCCGTGGAGCGGCCGAGGCGGTCCCCACGCTCATCGACATGATCGTCGAAGAGGCGAACGACGTCGACGCGGCCGATGCGTTGAGCGCGCTGGCGAGTGATGTCGCCCTGGCGGATCGCATCGCCACCGGTCTCCTCGACCGGCTGGCCCGCGGCACGGTGGAGGCCGGCGCGCGCCGACGGCTGACACAGGCGCTCGCGGACATCCCGGGAACCACGACGACTCGTGCGCTGGAGGCCCTGTCCCACGACGAGGATCGTGCGGTGGCGCTGACCGCGACGTACATCCTCACGCTGCGGGACGCGTGAGGAGGCTTCACCCCCTGTACGTTCAGGAAACGCGCGGCGGCATCGCCGACTTGGCTCAGCCGACCGCCGCCGGTCACAGCCGGCCTCCGCCAGTCACAGCCGGCCTCCGCCAGTCACAGCCGGCCTCCGCAGGCCTGGCCCGGACCGCGAAAGTCCTACGGCCGCCACCGCTGCTACATTCTCAGCCGCGTCGACGAAGAGCAGCCGCTGGAGCCTGCACCGGCACCCGCACCCGCACTGCATCCGCATCGCACCTGGCTGCACCGGCCCCAGTACCTGAGCGCCCCGCACGAGACCCCGGAGGACCCGCGATGACCACCACCCCGGTATCCGCGGTGCCCGCCCGGCAGATGTGGCCGCTGTACGCGGCCGGTTTCACCACGGCCTTCGGTGCGCACGGCATCGCCGCCAACCTCGGCGGTTCCTCGGACGACGCCGTCACCTCCCTGCTCGTCCTCGGCGGCCTCCTCGCCCTCTACGACGGGGCCGAGGTGCTGCTGAAGCCGCTCTTCGGCAGTCTCGCCGACCGGATCGGCGCCAAGCCCGTCCTCGTCGGCGGCCTCGTCGCGTTCGCCGCCGCCTCCGCGCTGTACGTCATGGCCGACAGCCCCGGCTGGCTCTGGGGTGCCCGGCTCGGCCAGGGCGCCGCCGCCTCCGCGTTCTCGCCGTCCGCCTCCGCGCTCGTCGCGCGGCTCAACCCGGCCGCCAAGCGCGGCCGGGCCTTCGGCACGTACGGCTTCCACAAGTCCGTCGGCTACACGCTCGGCCCCCTTCTCGGTGGTCTGCTGGTCTGGGCGGGCGGTCTGCGGCTGCTCTTCGTCGTGCTCGCCGCGCTCGGTGCCGCGGTGGCGGTGTGGGCCGCGGTCGCCGTGCCGGTCGTTCCGCCGCTGCCCAAGAAGCGCCAGACGGTGCTCGACCTCGCCCGGCGTCTGGCCGACCCCGTCTTCCTCGGCCCCACCGCCGCGTTGGCCGCCGCCACCGCCGCGCTCTCCGTCGGTGTCGGCTTCCTTCCCGTCTCCGGTGCAGCCGCCGGCCTGGGGACCGTCGCGACCGGCGCCGCCGTCTCGGTGCTCGCCGCGACCGCCGCGTTCGTCCAGCCCCACGCCGGACGCGCGCTCGACGACGGACGGCTCAGCACCGGCACCGGGCTCGCCGCCGGGCTGGCGGCCACCGCCGCAGGACTCGCCTGCGCCATGCTGCCCGGACTCGCCGGTGTGCTCGTCGCCGCGGCTCTCATCGGAGCCGGAACCGGTCTGATCACCCCCCTCGGTTTCGCCGCCCTCGCCACGCGCACACCCGAGGAACGCATGGGCCAGACCATGGGAGCCGCCGAACTCGGGCGCGAACTCGGCGACGCCGGTGGGCCCCTGCTCGTCGCGGCGGTGGCCACCGTCGCGACGCTCGCCTACGGGTATGCCGCGCTGGCCCTCCTCGTCGCCGCGGGCACCGTCGTAGCGGTACTCCGCCGCACCGCCGCGCCGACGGACGCCTCGCCGCCCCGCTGACGGAACTTCCCCTGGTCGGCGGCGATTTTCTGGCCGCTCAGGGGCAACCATGAGGGCCGTACGAAGGTCAACTCTGCATGTCCCAGATACTCCACGGCCGCCGGGTCACCGCCAGATACGACACGGACGCGGTCCACATCGAGCACCGCGACCGGCGCGTCGGCATACCTCTCGCCGCAGGAGGTGCGCACGCCCGACCAGCGGGTCGTCGAGATCGTGCTCACCGACGGTGCCGTACACCGCGTCGAGGGCGGCAACCCGACCGCCACCGCCGCGTTCGCCGCCGCGCTGACCGGCGTACTGCCCACGCCGCGGGACCCGGCGGGCAGCACGCTCGTCACGACGGCCGAGACCCGCGACCCGGGGCTGTGGTGGCTGCTGGTGCCGCTGGCCCTGGTCGTGATGGCCTACCTCGGATACGCCGGGTGGGTCGTCGCGACGCACGGGGCGCGGATCCTCGGCGTGGTCGTCGGGCTGGTGCCGCTCGCCATCGGGCTGGCGGGCGTCATCGGAGGCATCGAGGAATCCTCCCGACGGGTCGCGCTGGCGCGGCGGGGCATCGCCGTGCACGGGTTCGCCACCGGGCGGCGGAAGAAGAACGTGTACTACACGTACACCGACGCCGACGGCGGTGTGCACACCTACAGCTGCCGGCGCAACGTGCAACGCACCGAGATCGTCT
This sequence comes from Streptomyces sp. NPDC001532, assembly GCF_040298625.1. Lineage (NCBI taxonomy): Bacteria > Bacillati > Actinomycetota > Actinomycetes > Kitasatosporales > Streptomycetaceae > Streptomyces > Streptomyces sp. NPDC001532. The sequence goes on along the minus strand of NZ_JBEPAL010000029.1, from coordinate 98,272 downwards.
ACGACCCCCGGCAGCCCTCCCGCGCCGCGCACGCCCAGTGGCTGCCGTTCCTGCTGGTGAAGCTGTTCGTCATGATCGTGGGCGGTGCGGTCTGGCTGTTCGTCGGCGTGGTCATGGTGTTCGGGGTGCTGTGGTGAGACGGTCCCCGGCGCCGATGAGCTGACTCACCGCGGCGCGACCGGTGGGTGAGCGCCGGGCCGGGATCAGCCCCAGGTCCGGCCGGCGGGTTCCTTGATGGTGCGGTTGATCCGGTTGAAGAAGTTGGTCAGCGCGATCTCCAGGTTGATCGCGCCGATCTGCTCCTCTGTGAAGTGGGCGTCGACCTCATCCCAGATCTGGTCGGTGACGCCCTCCGCACCGTCCTGGAGCCGGGTGGCGGCCAGCGCCAGCGCCAGCGCCGCGCGCTCGGCGTCGGTGTAGAACGGCGCCTCACGCCACGCCACCACGTTGTGCAGCCGCTCGTCGGTGTCACCGGCCTTCTTGCCTCCGGCGACACCGGCGTGGACGCAGGCCGAGCAGCTGTTGATCTGACTGACGCGCAGGTGGACGAGCGCGAGCAGCTTCGGGTCGACGCCTCCGGCCGCGATCGCCTTCTGCAGGTGCTGGATCGCGGTCCACACGTCGGGATTGCTCGCGCTCTTGTTCTTGAGCCGGTTCCGCATGCGAGAGTGCTCCTTCATCGGGTTACGTCGCGGGGCCTTCGCCCGTCACCCCTATGACGGAGCAGCTTGAAGGAAGGTGACAACATGCCCGGCACCCATCCCGCGGATCCGATCGTCGACGCCTTCGAGGCCCACCGTGACCGGCTCCGGGCCGTCGCGTACCGCGTGCTCGGATCACACGCCGATGCGGAGGACGTGGTCCAGGAGGCGTGGCTGCGTCTCTCGCGCCAGGACACCGACACCATCGACAACCTCGGCGGCTGGCTGACGACCGTGGTCGGCCGCATCAGCCTCGATGTGCTGCGGTCGGGCCGCACCCGCCGGGAAGTCTCCTTCGACGACCGGCTGCCCGAGTTCACGGTGACGCTCGACGACGCTCCCGTTCCGGAGGAGCTCGTGGCACTCGGGGACTCCGTCGGCCTCGCGCTGCTCACGGTGCTCGACTCGCTGCGCCCGCACGAACGGCTGGCGTTCGTGCTGCACGACGTGTTCGCCGTGTCCCACGAGGAGATCGGCACCATCCTCGGCAAGTCGACCGACGCGACGAAGATGCTCACGAGCCGCGCCCGCAGGAAGGTACGCGCCGCCCAGCAGCCGACCGGCGCCGAACGGCAGCGGCGCGAGGTGGTCCGAGCCTTCCTGGCCGCGGCTCGCGGAGGTCGGTTCGAAGAGCTGCTGCAACTCCTCCATCCCGAGGTCGAGTTCACCGTCCACGCCGCGGAGGGCCGGTTCGTCACGATCGGCGCCACCGAAGTCGCCACCCGGGCGCGCCTGGCGGGCGGCAGCGCGGCACGAGCCCGCACGGCGACCGTCAACGGCCGCCCCGGCCTCATCTCCTGGAGCGAGGACGGCACTCCGCTCTCCCTGCTCGCCTTCACTGTCACCGACGGCCGCGTCACGGCGGTCACCGCTGTGACCGACCCGGCCGCACTCGCCCTCATGGACCTGCCGGCCCCGGTGTGACTCCCTGCCGACCTGCCGACCTGCCGACCTGACGTCCTGCCGACCTGACGGTGACGAAGACAGAGACAGAGACAGAGACGGTCCCGACCACCCCCAGGTTTCTGGGATGGGATGTGCCGCCCCGCCGCAGCAGTCTTGGTCTCGCGACGGCAGCGAGCCGACGCGCAGGACGAAGCACCACGGCACCGACAACGAGGGAGAAAGAAGATGTCCGTACGTATGAGAACCGCGGGCCTGCTGACCGCGGCCGCCGCCGGGCTGGCGGCGACGCTGGGGGCGGCCCCGCTCGCCGTCGCCGCCCCGTCCGGGACGGAGGCGAACGTCGCGACGGCCTCGGTGTGGCGGAACATCGCCCTGACGGGGACCTACACGATCCGCGACGACGAGGGCATCTTCTCGGCCGGCACGTACTGCAACGGCAACGTCGCCTCCGAAGGCTGGGTGAACGAGGTCAGGTCGCCGTCGCTGTGGTGGGAGACCACGTGCGGCGGCGAGATCCGCGTGGAGAAGCACGTCTCCGCCCAGACGGACGCCTCCGGCGGCGTCATGATCTACGTGACGCTGCGGCTGTACGAGGGCACGAACGACACCAACACCGACCTCGACGCGGAGTACGACTTCAACCGCTACGTCCCGGCCGGGCAGGCGTCCACGCTCAGTGAGATCACCCTGCGCAGCGGTGAGAACGGCGGCAAGGACTGGGCGAAGCTCAACCTCACGCTGCACAACAACCGCTGACGGCACGCCTGGGCGGGTCACCTGATCCACCGACCCGCCCAGGACACCGCCGTTCCCGGGCACGGCAAGCGGAGCCATGGCTCTCACCTGCACAAACGCCGCCCGGGAACGTCACCGGGCGCTAGCCTGAGGCCATGAAGCGCAACGGGGGAGATTCACGCGCCGGCCGTGTCACGGACGCGGCCTTACGGGCGGCACGGTCCGCGCGCACCGTGGAGGAGTTCTTCGACAAGGTCAAACGGGCCACGCGCCCGGCGCTGCGGTTCGACATCTGCGCCGGTGTGACCGTGGATCCGCAGACGCTGATGAACACCGGCGGCGACTACCGCGACGCACTGCCGCCGCCCATGATGCCGCGCATGCTCGACATCGAGTACCGGGAGGGAGACGCCAACGACCTGTCCCACCTGGCGACCCGGACGGCGCCGGTGGGGTTGCTGAGCAGGGAGACGGGCGGCTGTCTCGAACGCAGCCCACGCTACCGGGACATCATGCGCCCTCTCGGTTTCCGGGACGAACTGCGGGTGCTGCTGCGGGACCGGCACGGTTCGTGGGGCGCCCTGATCATGGGACGCGCCCAGGACGCGCCCGCCTTCGAGACGTCCGACCTGACCGTGGCGGCCTCGCTCGCCCAGCCGCTCGGATCCGTACTGCGCCGGCTGCATCTGACCCGGCTCGCCGAGGCCGGCGCGTCGGCGGCGGCACCGGGACTGGTGCTGCTGGACGGCGACTACCGGGTGGTGCACCGCACGCCCACGGTGGGCATGTGGTTCGACGACCTGGCCGCCGATCCGACGGCCGATGTGACCGCCGATCCGACCGGCGAACCGGTGGGCACCGGCAGCGCCTCCACGGGCGATCACGAACTGCCACCCGCCGTCTACGCGGTGGCGGCCGCGGTCCAGGCGCCGGGCGGCCCAGGGACGCACACCTCGTGGATGCACAGCCGTGCGCACGGTCGAGTGCGCTTGCACGCCTGGTGCCTCGGCCCTTCCGACTCGGCCCGTGACCACTCCGGCTCGACGGCGGCCCGCACCGCCGTCGTGGTCGAGAAGGCGGACGACGGCCAGCACTTCGGGGTGATCGCCGCCGCCTACGGGCTGACGCCCCGGGAGAAGGACGTGACCGGGCTGGTGCTGCGCGGGCACTCCACCGCGGACATCGCCCGCCGCGCCGGGCTGTCGCCGCACACCGTCCAGGACCACCTCAAGTCGGTGTTCGACAAGACGGGCCTGCACAGCCGACGCGAGCTGGTGGCCGGCGTCTTCGCCCGCCACTACGTCTGACCTGCCGACCTGCCGACCTGTCGACCCGCGCTCCGGCGGGTCGGCGCCGACTCCGCAGGTCAGTTCGCGGAGTGAGCCGAGGCGCCGGGGCGGGTGCGGGCCTCCCGAGGGGTGAGAGTGCCATGGCCGCCGGCGCAGACGACCACGGCCTCGACGGGTGCGCCGCAGTCACGGTGGTGGACCTCCAGGGGCGGGCCCTCGGGGTCGGCGGTGTAACGGTCGCCCCACTGCTTGAGGGCGATCATCACCGGCCACAGGTCCCAGCCCTTGGAGGTGAGCCGGTACTCGTACCGGGTACGGCTGCCGGGTTCGCGGTAGGGGTCGGTCCTCAGGATGCCGGCGGCGACCAGCTTGCGCAGCCGGTCGGACAGCACCGCCTCGGACAGACCCACATGGCGGCGGAAGTCGTCGAAGCGCCGCACGCCGTTCATGGCGTCGCGCAGCACCAGCATCGACCACTTCTCACCGATGAGATCGAGGGTGCGCTGCACCGTGCAGTTGTCGGTGCTGGTCTCCAGCCAGGTCATGCGGCCATCGTAGGCTGACTTCGTCATTGACAGCCAGGGGTGCGGCTGGCTAGCTTCAGATTTCATAGTCAGCAAACGGGAGGATCGCCCCATGGCGAGGTCACGCACATTCGAGTGGGGGGACCCGAACGTCTCCGCGGCCGCGGTCGGCCGGGCGAGCGGTCTGGAGTTCCTGCGGGACGTACTGGCGGGGCGCCTTCCGGCGGCACCGATCGCCTCGGCCCTGGGCTTCACCTTGGAGGAGGTCGAGTCGGGCCGGGCGGTCTTCGCCATGGAACCCGGGGAAGAGCACTACAACCCGATCGGCAGCGTCCACGGCGGTGTCTACGCCACGCTGCTCGACTCCGCCGCCGGCTGCGCCGTGCAGTCCGCCCTGCCGGCCGGCATGGGCTACACCTCGCTCGACCTGAACGTGAAGTTCCTGCGCCCGATCAACGTCGACACGGGCAAGGTCAGGGCCGTCGGCACCGTGGTGAGCCAGGGCCGCCGCACCGCACTCGCCCAGGCCCAACTCCTCGACTCCGCCGACCGCTTGCTCGCCCACGCCACGAGCAGCTGCATGCTCTTCCCGGTCTCCGCCGCCTAGGGAGTGTCTCGTCGATAAGCTCGTCGACTGGTCAGATCTGCCTTCCCGGTCAGCGATGACCGATGCGATAAGGGGCCGGACCGAGCCGCTGGTGCCGGCCGATCCGGTCCGGGGCCGGAGGCAGGGCTGATCATCGCCGCGCACTGAGGGCATCGCAGGGAAGTGCCGCATCAGCTCGCCAGGGCGGGACCTCCCGACGAGCTCGGTCCTTCCAGACCGCTCACAAATGCCTGGTCAGGCAGACCGCCCGCGCAGCCATCTCGTCTGGGCACGGCGCTGTCCAATGGGGCAGAACCAAGCCGGCGGCCATGACGACGGCCCGTCCCCGGCATCGAAACTGCCGGAGAGAGACCGGCTCCGTGGACAGCACCGCCTCATGTGCCGTCGGCACCGACGGGCCGGTCAGCGGGGTGTCGGCGGATCAGAGAGCGCGGCGATCTTCTTGCTGTTGTCGGCTGCCAGGCGTACCAGCCGCTGGTACTCCTTGGGAGCGAGTGCGCGGTCGGAGGTGTAGATCTTGCCGTGGAAGTTGCCCTGGCTCGCCCCGGACTGGACGGACGGCCCGGTCGCGGTGCACGACAGGTCCTCCGACTCGCCCGGCTTGATCAGGAGAGCACCCGAGCACTCCGGGTCCAGCTCCATCGGCGTCCCGTCCCGGTCGACGACCCATGAGTAGGTCACCGGGACGGCCTTGGAAGCATCCGGCTCCGAGGTGGACCCGAGGTAGGTGACGGTTGTCCGAGCGGTGAAGACGCAGGCGGTGGGGGCGCACGTGCCCTTGTAGCGGCGCAGCATCTGGATGGTCACTTTGATCCGGGGGTCCACCGAGTCGCGGACCAGAGGGAGCTTCGACCGGAAGTCGGCGGAGAACCGCTGCACCTCCTGCCTGGACATCAGCTCGATGTCGAGCACGGCGGTCCCGCCGGAAAAACTGATCCGGTCGACGAACCGGGCGCCGTTCACTCGCTCGTCGCTCAGGCAGACGGTGGTGTCGCCGGCGCGGATCGGGGTGCAGGTGTGGTCGCCGGCGGTGACGGGCTCGCCCAGGGTGATCTGCTCGTCCGGAACGTCCTCCGCCGCCACGGTCTTCGCCAGCGCCGGAGGCGCCAGGGCCGTGGCGAGGTCCTGCGAGAAGAACATCCCCGGCTGCACCATCGATGGTTCCTCGGCGAGCAGCTTCGACTTCTCGGCCATGCCGAACGATCGCCACGCGTCGGGGTTCCCGCGCAGGAACGACTTGCCGTCGATGCCCACGTAGTCCAGTGCCGGGCTGCCGGGCATCCTCAAGGTGCCGAGCGCGTCGGCGGGATTGCTGACGATCACGTCCACTCGGGTGCTCCTGCCTCCCTGGGCGCCGGTGAGGTCCAGGGAGCCCGTGTAGTGCAGCGCCGGGGCGTCACGCAGAAGGGCGGCGGCACGTGCCAGGTCGGTGCGCGGCGGCGAGGTGCGGTCGCCGCCGGACCCGCGGGCCGGGTTGTCGCCGCCGGGCCCATCGAAGATCCACAGGAGCAGGCCGGCACCCAGGAGAAGGAGAAGCCCCGCGAGCGGCAAGGCCCACCGCCGAGAGCGACGGCGCGCGTCAGGGTCCGGGCCCGGGGCCGGGTTCGTGTCCGTCGTCAGACCCGGGCTCGGGGACGAGGAGTCGGCGGTCGTCATCTCTCACCGGCTTTCCCGGCCAGCGGCGTGAGGCAGGTCACCGGGATGATCGTGGGCCAGGTGTACGACTTCTCCACGACGACCTTGCCGTCGATGATGATTCGGCAAGTGGTCGTGCCGGTCCCCTCGATGTCCTCGCGATCCGGGATGGCTCCGGTCTCGCAGGACTCGCCTCCGGTGGCCCGGCCCAGACAACCGGTCCCGTTCGCCGTCAGGCTGACCCACACGTCCTCGCCGTCCACCGCGAGCGTGGTCTTCCACGGCGAATCGGCCGACAGTTCCCCGTCCTTCTCCCCGAGCACCTTCATGCCGTCGCGGCCGTCGGCGTGCCCGAAGTAGTTGATCGCGACCGGCCGGCCGTAGTCGGAAGTGACCTCCAGGACGACGGTGTGGCGCTCGGCCGGCTCCTTGCCCGGGGCCGTGGCGCCCACACCTTTACCGCTGCCTTCGCCGTCGTCGTCGCCTCCGCCGCAAGCGGTCAGCGCGAGCGCGCAGCTCAACAGCAGGACCTCGACGCGTCGTCTCCATGTGTGGGTGCCGATCGTCATGTGTTCGCCCTTCGGTGGGGTCGGGTCGGTTGGGTCGTGCTGGCCAATGCCCGGGCCTTCAGAATGACTTCGGCCGGATTGCTCCCTTTTCGGCGAGCCAGTAGAGCATCGCGTCCACCGAGTCGACGGCGCTCAGGCGAGCGGTGTCCGCCGCCTTGGCTCTCACGGTGCTCGGTCGCGCGGCGAGGGCCCGGCACGTGCCGACCATCGCCCGGTGCCGGGTCATCACGCGCGCCCACATCCGTTGTCCCGTCGCGCTGGGCACGCTGAAGTACCTGCTCGCCCGCCGCGTCGCCCGGTCCATCTCCCCGCAGGTGCTCTTCATCCGGGTCATCACCTGGAGAAACTCGGTCCTGGTGGTGGACTGCCCTCCGGCCGTGAAGGCGGCGCCGTACGCGCGTTCCGCGGCCTGCAGCGCCTGGATCCGTTCCAGCCCTCCGACCGCCGTCCACGCCTGGTGCTGGAGCCGTGACACCGCCGCCGAGGGCGGGGGCGTCGTCTGCTCCAGCATCGACGCCGCCGGTCCTGAGGACCGCCCGCGCGACTCTGATAGGTCCACACTGAGCACCGTGGCGCCGATCCCAGCCATGAGGGCTCCGATCGCAGCCACGCTGACAGTGCGCCGCCACACCGGAGCGAGCGGATGCTCTTCGACCGGCGCGAGCCGCGCCGCCGAACGCGGCCGTGCCCGGCGCCCGGCGAGTGCCCACCGCCAGAACAGCACGGCGCCCCGCCCCACGAAGGCGGCCAGGGCAGCCACCAGTGTGCCCAGGGCCACCGCGTAGGGAAGATGGACGTCCTGCGACAGCGACCAAGCCACCGCGTCAAGCCCTGTACTCGCGTCCGACCGCATCAGGACGTTCGAGGCGGCCACGCCCAGCAACGCGGTGACCCCCGCCGCCACCAGCCCGGAGGTCAGCCATCCCGAGTCCGCCAGGGCGGCGACGACGGCGGCCGTCAGGGCCATCGCGGCACAGATCACCAGGACGGGCGCCATCATGTGCGCGAGTCGCAGTGGTCCCGTCGTCCCCACGGCCTCCGGGTCCGCCATACCCAGCCGGGCCGGCGCCAGAACGAGCCCGGCCGAGCAGACGACTCCGCCTGCCAGCCCAGCGGCCAGCAACCGCCCCGGTCCGTAGGAATCCGAAGTTGACGCCGTCGCCCCGGTGCCTGTCGGCCTACCGGCGAGCCACCTCGGGCGTTCCACACTCAGGCCGCCGTCCCGTCCGCCACCCGAGCGGGAGGCGACGACCAGAGCGAGCAACGGCAGCACCCACAGCAGTGTCTCCGACCACCACAGGCTTCCGACATGCGAGAGCGTGCCTGGCAGGAGGCCCACCACCGCGACGACGTGCCACAGCGTCCCGATGTCCGAAGGCGGAGGCGGCAGTCCGGGCAGGTCGTACGAGGCCAGCAGTCCGGCCGTGGTGAACGGCCAGCCGCCCGTGAGGACTTCGCCGAGGAACCACCACCAGTGCAGGACGGAGGCGTACGCCAGCACGGGCACCGCCAGGCCCGCGAGCATGACCGGCCCCAGCGAACGCCTTCGCCAGGCCCGCAACCAGCACTCGGCGTTCTGCGCGGTCCATGTCATCACCAGTACGAGCGCGGCCACAAGGATCAGCAATGCCTCGGGGTGCGCCGGCAGCCACTGGTTCATCGCGGCGCGTGGCCCGGTCAGTTCCCCCACCACGACGCCAAGCCCGAGCCACAGTCCGACGGAACACCCAGCAGGGACCGGCAGCCCGGCCAGGAGCGCGTACAACACGGCACGCCACAGTGCGATCCCGCCGATGCCCACCACGAGACCCGCGACGAGAACGGCCTTGAGCCACATGAGTTCGTACGGCAGCGCGCCCAGGTGCCAGACGAGGATGTCGCCCGCCAGCCCGGCGAGAACCAGGGGTAGCGCCTTCAGCGCAAACAGCGCCTTCGGGTCGGTCAGGGTGGCCCGGCGCAGCGCCTGCGGGGGGTGCGTGTGCCAGAGCCCGGCGAACCGGACGAGCAGCTCCCGCCACCCGTCCCTGGAGCGCTGCCGCACAGCACCGCGTTCCCAGGGTTCCGCGCTCGCGCCCCAGCGGGCGGCCATGAGGTCGGCGTAGATCTCGCGATGGCGCACGATCTCCAGCCGGGAGAGATGGACCGCCAGTACGAGCAGAACGCCGAGCACCTGGGCGTGTGTGTGGAACGGGGCGAACATGCCCCGAACGTCCGCCGGCCCACGGAAGAAGAGGACGTCCACGCCCACAGCCACCCACGGCAGCAGCACCACCACGAGGAAAGCCCGCCACAACGCGACGGTGGCATAGGTGATGCCGATGTCCTTGTTGTGCAGATGCGCCAACTCGTGCAGCACCACAGCACGGAACCGTGCCCCCTCGGTCTCGGCGGTGACCACCAGACCCCCGTCCAGGCGGATCACGGGCCGTCGTGGGCGGCCGAACGCTATGGCGCCGGTCGTCCGTGCCGCCGGATCGACGACGAAGCAGGGTGTGCGGTCGAGTCCGGCAACGGTCACCAGCTCTTTCAGCAGCGGTCGAAGCCCTCCGCTCACGTCCATCACGTCGAGCGGCACGACCTTGGTGCGCCGCGTCCGCCATACCGGAAGCAGCCAGTAGACGGCACAGGCCGCGGCGAGTGCCACCATCCCAACGCCCAGTGCCACCCCAGTGAAGTCCTGCGCGAATCGCGCCATGCACTCCTCCAGCGCGGCCGGCTGACGCCTGGACTGGACGAAGCTCGTGTTCATCGACACGCTGGGATCGATGCCTGCCGCCAGGGAACAGGCCGCCGCCATGTCGGCCCTCTCCGAAGACGCGAGGAGGTGCCGGACGGTCCGCGGAATCATGCTCGAGCCGGCCGCGGCCAGCAGGACCAGGAGCAGGACGAAACGCAGGGTGGTACCCGCCACGACGACCCGCTCGTCAAGTGGGTCGGAGGCGGCGGGCCGTCCGGCCGCAGCGGTGTCCGTGGGTAAGACGACCATCAGAGCTCGCCTTGCCGTTCCGGTCCGTCCGGCGTATCCGAGTCGGGCAGTTCGGGCGTCCCGTCCGCCTCCGTCTCGATCAACACCAGCCTGGCCACCACGGCGTCGGCGATCACGGCCGAACGCTCCGGCTCCAGCCCCCGCTGCGCAGCCACCGTCAGCACCGAATCCCGCACGAGCACGAGCTGTGCACGCGTCAGCGGCGGAATCACCACCGGCTCGGACGCAGGCCTGCGGAACAGCCTCCGCAGGGCGGTACCCGTCCTGGTGATCCCGTTGTCCACCCAGGTCCCCACGATCCGCTGCGCGGCCTGGTCCACCGCCAGCCACACCACTGGAGTCACCAGGGCTGCGACTTCCCCGAGCCCGAATCCCAGGGTCTCCCGCCGCCGGTCACCACCGCCCAACCGCCGCACGACACCGGCGTCGTCGAACCCGGCCAGACCCGCTATGAGCGGCAGTTCCTCTGGAGCCACCTCGGTCACCACACCCCGGACCAGGTCGCGTACACGCATCACTTCGACGTCCATGGCACTCCCCAGGCCGGAAACCTGTCCGTGGTGACGTGAAGAAGGGATTGGCACAGTTCCGTCGCGGCGTTCGGGCCCGGCGGTCTCCTCTTCTGGAACGTTCTGTTTCTCCTTCTCCTCACGCTTCGGCCACCTCGGGTGCACCACGCGGCGCTCGCCGCATCACGCCACCGGGACCCGTCCGGTCGGTCCGGAGCGATACGCTCATCCTGGCGAGCGGTGTTGAAAAGAGGATGAAATACCGATTCACCGGTCGGAGTCAGTGGTGCGAGGCGATGCGGAGATGAGCACCGGGCCGGCCCCGCTGGGCTCCGCCCATGCCACCGAAGCCGACGGAAGCCCTTCGAAGCTGAGACGCGTTCATCGTCTGTGGAACGGCTCGTGGCCGTTCCGAGCCCGGCACGCAGGCCTTGCACGAGTGTGCTCGGCCGTCGGCATGACGTCGCACATCGGCCGAGCCCGGCCTCCGTCGCGCAGCGGCGGAAGACGCGCCACCGGTGGTCCGGGCCGGCTCCGCTACTCGGTATGAGAACGGGCGACGGCCCGCTCGAAGCGGTCGCGCGCCTGGATGACATCTTCCGTCGCGGCCTGAGGCCAGCCCAACCGGTTGCGAATCTCGGCCTTCAGCCCGGTGCCGGGCCGTTCGCCGACCGCCGCCCGTGCCCGGGCGTGGCATTCCGCCGCCACCGCCGAGTTGCCCAGGAACTCCTCAACGGTGGCGCGTCTGCCGAGGGCAGCGGCGTACAGCGGGATGTCCCCCACCCGCTCGGCGAGTCCGGCAGCCCTGCTCAGCGTGTCGGCGGCCTCCGCGTGCCGCCCACGGTCGAGTTGGAGCGTGCCCAGGCGGAAGAGCGTCTTGCTCAGGATCCTTGGTCTGCCGATCCTCTCGGCGAGGCTGACCGACGCCTCGTAGCACTCCTGCGCCTTGTCATGCTCTCCCACTTGATGGTGGATGGCGCCGACGTTGGCCGCGTACATCATCGTGAGCCAGTCGTCCGCCGCACCCTGGGCAAGGTCCGCGGACTCGGCCAGGAGCGCGGCGGCCTCGGCCGGTTCGCCTGCCGCGTTGGTGAAGATACCGAGAGAACCTAGGGCCCAGGCCTGTTCGCTCACCTCGCCGGTTCGGCGACTGATCTCAAGGGCGTCACTGAGCCAGCGCCGCGCCTGCTCATAGTGGCCCTGCAGCCCGTACGCGATGCCCATGCAGGTGCGCAGGCCGGAGACCATCCGCTGGTCGGTGGCCTGCTCCGCGAGCGGCAGCACGATCTCAAGGGCGGCTCGGCACTCGTGGTACCGGCCTTGCCGGGTGAGGTAGTCGCACAGTCCGTGGGCGAGCCGGCCGGCGTCGTCCACGTGGCCGAGGGCCGCCGCGAGGCCGACCACCTCGACCAGTTCGGCGCCCACCGCGTCCAGCCAGGCCGACGCCTCCTCCCCGTCGGCGAAGGGCGCGGTGTCCGCCCGCGGGCCGGTCGGGAAGGCGGATGGACCCCAGTCGCTGGCGCGGCGGGCGGCGACCACGTAGAGCCGGAACACTCCAGTTCGGGCCACCGCGACGTCCGCCGGGTACGCGGCGGCGACGCGTCGGGCGTAGACCGCGACCAGGTCGTGCAGACGGTAGCGGCCCGTGACAGCCTGCTGGACGAGACTTGCCTCGACCAGGCCCTCCAGGGCACGCTCGGCGTCGGACTGCGAGAGGTCGAGCATCGCGGCCAGTGTCAGCCGGTCGAACTCCACGGTCGGCGAGAGGCCCAACACGCGGAACGCCCGACGCTCCGTCTCCGGAAGCTGATCGTAGGAGACTCGGAAAGCGACCTCCACGCTGCGGCCCTCGACCGCGAGCTCACCCAGCCGGTGCTCGTCGTCCGCCAGCCGGGCCGCCATGCGCTCCAACGCCCATGCCGGACGGCTCTGCATCCGAGCCCCGACGATACGCAGCGCCAGCGGCAGGCGGTCACAGAGGCGGGCCAGCTCGCGCAGCGCCGCACGTTCCGGCTCGGAGCCCGGACCACCGACGACGCGGGTCAGCAGGGCCACCGCCTCGTCGATGTCCAGCGGCGCCAGCGAGACCCTTCGGTCCGCGTCGAGCCCGGACAGTCGCTGGCGGCTGGTCACCAGTACGAGGCTGCCGGGACCAGCGGGCAGCAGAAGGCGCACTTGCTCCGCAGCGGATGCGTCATCCACCACCAGGATCAGCCGCAGGACGGCGGTCGCCGATCGCCATGACGCTGCCAGGCCGTCCAGGTTCTCCGGTGAGCCGTCGTCACCTTCACCCATCTCACCGACTGCCCGCAACAATCGGCGCAGCACGTGCTCCGGGACCGCTGCTTCCCGCCCCTCGCGGTGACCACGCAGGTCCACGAACAGGCAGCCGTCCGGATAGCGGTCCCGCAGGGCACGCGCGGCCCGTACCACCAGTGCGGTCTTGCCGACGCCGGCCATGCCGTCCACCGCCCGGACTGTCACCGCTTGCTCGTCGGCCGGCGCCATGAGCACATCCAGCTCGTGATCCCGACCGGTGAAACCGCCCACGTCGACCGGCAGTTCATTGCGAACGCGTCGGCGTGACTCGCCGGGGCGAGCGGCTGCGGACTGCGGGTTGCTGGATCGGCCTGCCCGTGGCGACGCGCCGATGAGCAACGCTTCATCAGCTCGCAGCACCGCCTCGTGCACCCGCCGCAGTTCACTCCCTGGTTCCGCTCCCTGCTCCTTCACCAGCCGGCCGCGCACCTGGGCGAAGACGGACAAGGCATCGGCCTGCCGGTTGGCGGCATACAGAGCGCGCATCAACAGGGCGGCCAGGGACTCGTTGTGCGGGTGTGTCTCCGACAGGGCGAACAGTTCTCCGACGACCTCGGCATGGCGGCCCAGCCGCAGCTGGCACTCCACCTTCTCCTGCACGCACGCGAGCCTGTGTTCCGACAGCCGTAGACGCTCTCCCTCGGCGAATGGCCCGGGAATCGCAGCCAAGGGCTCGCCGTGGAACAACTCCAAAGCAGTCGACCACGCGCTCGCCGCGGCGGCAAGGTCACCGGAATCCCGCGCGGCCTGCGCCTCGGCGACGATCTCGCTCAGTCGAGCCACATCCGTGGACACGCTGCGCGGGTCGAATCGGTAGCCACCCCGGTCGGTCAGGATCACGGAGCCGGAAGGGCTTCCGCCCTCAGAGTCCAGACGTCTGCGCAGCTGGTGCACATAGACTGGAATCACCTTGGGACCGGTGCTCGGTGGCTCCGAACCCCATACTCCGTCGAGCAGTTGCTGGCGGCTGACGGTCGTACCCGGCCGCAGCAGCAGCGCCGTGAGCAGAGCCTGCCCGCGAACCGGACCAAGGTCCAGCTGCACGTCGCCACGCCAAGCCCGAAGTGGCCCCAGCACCGCAAACCGGAGCTGGGTGGCGCCCGTTGACGACTCCCCCATCGCTGGCACGATGGGAGTATAGGCTTCCGCCCTCGTGCCTTCGAGGCCATGGGCTGCAAGTGGACAGCCGGGCTGTCCGGAGGCAGCCCGGTCACTGCTGCGCCGCGATCACCAGGCCACGCATTCATCTGGCTCGACGCCTGATCGGCAAACCCTGTCTAGTCCGCCTTCTTCTTCCGGCCCTTCTCCAGTCGAACTTCCTCGGTGTTCGCCTTCGGGGCCTTGTCGGATCCCTTGTCGGAGGGGTCCGTGCGCTTGTTGCCGCCGCCCAAGGCCGAGGCGGACGTTCCCTCGACCTCACTGCTCGCTGTACCGGGTGCGGTGGAGTGTGACGGGGCGGGCGTGGTGGCTTGAGTGCCTGTCCCTGCGCCTGTGCCTGTGTCGGTGGCCGGCTGCCGGCTCGGGGTGGCGGGGCCGGAGGCTTCGTCGCGGCCGGGGTCGGCAAGCCGAGCGCCGCTGGGAGCGGACTTGCCCGAGGTGCCGGTCTCCGCGGAAGGGCTGCTCACCGCCCGCGTCGCCTCGTCGCCGTTTCCGTGGGAGGGGTATTCGGCTACGGCGAGAGTGGCGGCCACGGCAGCCGCGAGTGCCGCTGCCGTACCGGCGACCAGGTGGCGTCCGCGTGCGGGTGCCGCCTGCGGCGCGGCAGTGGCGGCGGCGGGCGACGCGTGCGTATCCGTGAGGTCGGCCCGCTGACTTGCCTGCCGGGGTACCAGGCCTGTTGCCCCGGCCGTGGAGGGGAGGGGCTGGGGGCTGATCGTGTCGGCCAGGGCGTCAAGGGTCCGAGCGCAGTCCTCTGCGGAGGGCCGGACCTGCGCGTCCAGGGCGGTCATCTCCCGCAGCAGGGAGGCGTATTCCTCGGGCAGGGAGTCGGGCAGTTCGGGCTGGCGGTGGAGCCGCGCGATGGCGGCCTCCAGAGGAGCACCCTCGTACTCGAGTCGGCTCGTGACGCATTCGAGGAGCACCAGCCCGAGGGAGTAGACATCGGCGGACGGGCCGACGGGCCCTCCCAGCACCTGCTCGGGAGACAGGTAGGCGGCGGTGCCGACGATGGTCCCGGTCGAGGTGCGGGTGGTGGAGTCCAGTGCCCGGGATATGCCGAAGTCGGTGAGGTGGGGGCGGCCGGACGCGTCCAGGATGATGTTCGAGGGTTTCACGTCGCGGTGGACGATGCCCTCCCCGTGCGCGTGGGTCAGAGCGCGGGCCAGGCCGGCTCCGAGGGCGGCGGCCTCCCCCGGCGCCAGCGGGCCCGCGGCGATGCGCGCCTTCAGCGTGGGGCCGTCGATCAGTTCCATCACCAGATAGGGACGGCCCTCGTGGCGGCCGGCGTCGTAGACGGTGACCAGGCCCGGGTGTCGCAACCGGGCGAGGATCATCGTCTCGTTGTGGAAGCCGTCCTCCGCGTCGGCACCGGCGCCGTCGCGGAAGACTTTGACGGCCACCGGTCGCTTCAGCCGCAGGTCGAAGCCCCGGTGGACGTCGCCGGTTCCGCCCGAGCCGATGACCTCGTCGAGGCGATACCGCCCGCCCAGCACCTGCGCGACACACCTGAACGGTGTCAGAACCGACTGGCGGAGCCTCATGTCATCTCCCACTGCTCTCCATGTGCTGCCACAGACACGCCTGCGAGGAGGCGCCGCACACACGTGTTCCCGGAGATGTAGGAGTACCCCCGCATCGCGATTCATGTCCCGGGCGGGACGGGTATGTCAGCCGGTCGAACAGACGGCGCCGTTGAGGCGGAAGGCCGTCGGGTCCGGATTGGGGCCGTCGTTGGTGCCGACGAATCCGAAGGAGGCCGTCGACGCGCCGTCCGGAGCCAGCGGGCCCGCGTTCTCGGGAGCGGTCACGCGTACGTGCCGGCCGGTCTGGTGGAAGGTGGCGTTCCAGCCGGAGGACACCGACTGGCGGTCGGTCGGCCAGTCCCAGTCCACGGTCCAGCCGCTGATCGGGGTGGCGGAGAGGTTGCGTACGGTGATCGTGGCCACGAAGCCGTTGCCCCAGCTCGTGTCCCGGTGGTACGTCACCGCGCAGACGGCGTCCGACGGGGTGCCGGTGGTGAAGGTCAGCGGAGCGGACGGGGCGGAGAGCCGTCCCGAGGCGTCGGCCGCCAGGACGTTCACCGTGTGGGTGCTGCCCGGAGGCAGGTTGCGCAGGGTCACGGACGTGCCGGTGGTCTCGCCGACCAGGCGGGTGTGGGCACCGTCGCGCTCCTGGACCAGATAGCGGGTGGCGCCCTGTGCGCCTGCCCAGGACAGTCGTGCGGTGGTGTCGGTGACCGCCTCCAGCTTCGGGGTGCCGGGGGTCTGGGCGGCCGAGGCCCCGGGCCCGGTGCCGGGCTGCGGGGTGAGGGTGACGGTGAGCATCGCGTACGGCGGCACGGTGACCCGTGAGGCGGACGCCTCCCCTCCGGTGGTCCCGGTGGCCCCGGTGACCTCGGTGATGTCGCTGTCGCCGGGCGCGTAGCGGCTGACCTCGGGTGTGCCCGCGGACGGGGTGAAGCCCGCGTACTCGAGGTCCACGGTGCGTGCGGCGTCCGGGTTCTTGTTGATGAGCAGGACGCTCAGACGCCCGTCGCGACGGTGCACGGCATGTGCGGAAACGTCCTGCGCGGAGGACGCGGCGGCGACCATGGTGTCGCCCGCGGTGCCCAGTTCGCTGGTCATCTTCATGCCGTAGTAGGGATGGAACGGCGTGTTCGGCGCCGGTTCGCAGACGTCGCCGGTGCAGGCGCCGCTGGAGAGCATTCCCATGTCGCCGTAGTCGGTCTCGCCGTCGACGACGGTGATCTGGCCCGCGCCGTTGTGGGTGTTCCACCAGTCGACGTTGAACACGCCGTTCTCCAGCGCCGTCATGAACGCGTCGGCGGCGAACAGGCCGTTGGGGCGTGCGGTCAGCCGGGCGCCGCCCGTGTTGGTGTTGATCTCGGTGAGGGCGATGCCGATACGCGGCGAGTCGGCACCCGCGTACCGGTCGATCTGGTTCCGCACCTCCCGCAGCTCGCCGGGCAGTCTGGCCAGACGGGTCATGGCACCCTGCGCGGTGGTGTCGGAGCCGCCCGCGTACCAGTGGACGCTCACGAAGTCGATGACGTCGGTGACCTGGGAGAGCACGGTGTGGTTCCAGTCGCCGGCGTCGCCCGCGCCGACGACGCCGTCCGGCCAGTGGCCCGGAGTGGTGAGGACCGCGCCGATCTTGATGGTCGGGTCGACGGCCTTCATGGCGGAGGCGTAGGCGCGGACCTGGCGGGCGTACTCCCGCGGGCTCTTGTCCTCGTGCTCGTCGTGCTCCCAGCCGCTGCCGTAGTGGCCGTTGCCGTAGATCTCGTTGCCTATCTCCCAGTACTTCGCGCCGTAGTTCTTGGTGACGTTGGCGTAGCGGACCCAGCCGGCCGCCTCCGCGGGCGTTCCCGAACCGTAGTTGGCGATCAGGATCGGCTGCGCTCCGGTGGCGCGTACGGTGCCCATGAACGCGTCGAAGCCGGTGCCCGGGGCGACGTAGCCGCCGGGTGCCGTGTGCGTCTCCCAGTGGTAGATGTCCGCGTACGAGCCGCCGGGATAGCGCATCGCCCCGACATCGGCCGCCTTCATCAGTGTGG
Organism: Streptomyces sp. NPDC001532; assembly: GCF_040298625.1. Classification (NCBI taxonomy): domain Bacteria; kingdom Bacillati; phylum Actinomycetota; class Actinomycetes; order Kitasatosporales; family Streptomycetaceae; genus Streptomyces; species Streptomyces sp. NPDC001532. Next base: position 80,778 of record NZ_JBEPAL010000029.1, on the reverse strand, counting down.
CGACCTCGGGATCGTTCATGTGCGAGTCCCAGATGGCGGCGTTGACACCGCGGGCGACGTCGGAGAGCCGGCCCAGTCCCGCCTGCGTGTTGATCCGGACGGCGGCGTCCGCGACGGTGTCCGCTGCGGGGGCCGCCCGCGGCGCGGCGGACGCGGGACCCGTGGCGGCCAGCGGGGACAGCAGGGCGAGCGCCGTGGCCAGGACGGCCGCGACGCGCGCCGGCGGGCGAAGGCGGGTGCCGGGCGGGCGCTGCACGGGCGGCGGGGGTGGCAGGGCTGGCAGGGGCAGGGGTGGCATACGGGGTCCTCCCTGAGGGCTTCCGGCGCCACGGCGGACGGCGGGTGCCGGACCCTGCCGACGGGCGGGCGCACTGCCGGCGCGGCAGCGGGACGTTCGACGCCGGCGGCACGGAAGCGGTGCGGGTACGGGTGCGGGTGCGGATGTGGTGCGGTGTGGTGCGGCGAGTCCGTTCGGGGCCGTGCGGGCTGCGGGTGCGCTCAGAACCGTGCGGGATGCGGTGCGATGCGGTGCGTGCGCTCAGGGCCGTGCGGGATGCGGTGCGAGCTGAGGTGCGTGCGCTCAGGGGCGGTGCGTGCATGCGGCGAGCGTGTGCGGGGTGCCGGTGCTCGGGCGCGACCGAGAACAGACCCGACCCGACGCGATGCGACGCGACGCGAACGAGCGCGTGTGTACGCCGTACGTGGTGCGTACGTGCGGATCTGCGGCCGAACCCTTTGGGAGCGCTCCCATGATGAGGACGGTATGACGCCCTGTCAACTCATTCGCCAGTTACGGCCCGGGCCTGGTGTGGCGGAGGGGAATGCCGCTACCGTCGCGGGCAGCGCATCGCAGGGCGGGACTCGTCGGCCCGGACCGGCCGCTTCCACTCGGCCGGTACGACATGATCCGTTCGACTCGGTTGCCCGGCCCGGCCGTTACGGCTCGGCGGGTCTCCGCACCGCGTTTCTCCGCCCGCGGCCGCTCCTGCCCGGTGAGGCCGGCGGAGTCGCGGTCCGATCGCGCTGTGATCCAAGGAAGCGCAACCGCCGTGCAAGCGTCCTCGCTCCTGGAGCCGACATGTTACGACGCCACTGGACCTGTCCCCTTGTGCTCGTCTTCCTGCTGACCCTGCTCGCCCCGCTGCCCGCCGCCACCGCGCGGCCCCTCACGCGGGCGGCGGACCCGACGTCCACGGTGCCGCTGCCCTCGCTCAGCGCCACCACCACGCAGGTGGCGTTCGGGCTGCGCCGGCCCACCGCGGTCGTCGCCCCCGACGACGGCACCGGCCGCCTGTTCATCACCGAGAAGCCCGGCACCGTCCGCGTCTACCACCCGGACACCGGTCTCGCCCGCACCCCGATCATCGACATCACCTCGGCCATCGACGAATCGGGCAACGAGCGCGGCCTGCTCGGCATCGCCGTGCCGCCCGACTTCGCCGAGAGCCAGGACGTCTACCTGGCGTACACCGCACTGCCCGACGGAGCGGTCACCCTCGCCCGGTACCGGCTCGACGAGTCCCGGCTGGAACCGCTGCTGTCCCAGCCGCACGCCGAGTTCAGCAACCACAACGGTGGTCAGCTCGCCTTCGGCCCGGACGGCAGGCTGTACTGGAGCATCGGCGACGGCGGCGGCTCAGCGGACCCGCTGCGTGCCGGGCAGCGGCTGGACACCCTGCTGGGCAAGATCCTCCGCATCGACGTCAGCCGCACCTGCGGCACGCTCGCGTACTGCGTCCCGGCGGACAACCCGTTCGTCGGTACCGCGGGCGCCCGCCCGGAGATCTGGCTGTACGGACTGCGCAACCCGTGGCGGTTCTCCTTCGACAGCGCCGACGGCTCGATGTGGATCGGTGACGTCGGCCAGGGCCGCTGGGAGGAGATCGACCACCTCGCGCCCGGTCGGGGCGGTGCGAACCTGGGCTGGTCCTGCTACGAAGGCCTGGAGAAGTTCGAGGGCGGCACCTGCCCGCCCGGCGAGGAGTACACCGAGCCGGTCTTCACCTACTCCCCCTACACCGGCGGCTGTTCGGTCATCGGCGGTCACGTCTACCGGGGCGCGAAGTACGCCGATCTGCTGGGCGGCACCTACATCGCCACCGACTACTGCTCGTCCACGGTGTGGGCGCTCCGCCCCGACGGCAGGGGTGGCTACGAGCAGGCCGAGATCGGGGAGATGCCGACCCAGGTGACGTCGATCGGCACGACCGCGGAAGGCGAGTTCTACGTGGTGAACGACCTGCCCGGCGGGCTGCACCGGGTGTCGTTCGCGCAGGAGGAGCCGACCTGCCGCGTCGACCGGACCGTGCGGTCCTGGGGCACCGGTACGACGGTCGACCTCACCGTCACCAACACCGGCGGCACCGCGGTGAGCGGCTGGACCCTCGAATTCCCGCTGGCCCTCGGCCAGACCGTCGTCTCCGACTGGAACACGGACCTCACCCAGCTAAGCAACACCATCACGGCCACCAACGCCCCGCACAACGCCGCCATCGCACCCGACGCGAGTGTCACGCTCGGGTACCTGGCCAACCACACCGGCGACGCCTCGCCGCCTCCACGGTTCACACTGAACGGCGATGCCTGCGCGATCGGCCGCTGACGTAGGCCAGGACGGTCCGGTCCGGTCCGGTCAAGGGGATGGGTGGTCCCGGACGCCGGACCCTCCGGCCTCGCGCGCTGCTGCGTCCCTCAGCGCGCGAGCGTCCCCTCAACGCGCGAGGCGGGCGTTCAGCGCGCAAGGCGGGCGTTCAGCGCGCAAGGCGGGCGTTCAGCGCGCAAGGCGGGCGTTCAGCGCGCAAGGCGGGCGTTCAGGCGGGCGGCCTGTCTTGTCAGGTGGTCGCGTTCCGCGAGGTTGGGGGCCTTGTGGGCTGCCTCGGCGTACAGCTGGGCCGCTGTCGTGAGGTCGCCGTCGCGTTCGTGGAGGTGGGCCGCTACCGCGGCGTGGCGGGGCAGGGAGTCGTCCAGGGCCGCGAGCGCCGCCAGGCCCGCGCGCGGTCCGTCGGCCTCGCCGACGGCGACTGCGCGGTTGAGCCGGACGACCGGGCTGTCGGTGAGGCGTACGAGTTCGTCGTACCACTCGACGATCTGCACCCAGTCGGTCTCCGCGGCGGAGGGCGCGTCGGCGTGCAGGGCGGCGATGGCGGCCTGGGCCTGGAACTCGCCGAGCCGGTCACGGGCGAGGGCTGCCTGGAGGATGCCGATGCCCTCCGCGATCGACTCGGTGTCCCATCGGCCGCGGTCCTGCTCGGCGAGCGGTACCAGGCTGCCGTCGGGAGCGGTTCGGGCGGGCCGCCGGGCGAGGTGCAGCAGCATGAGGGCGAGCAGCCCGGCCACTTCGGGGTGGTCGATCGCGGCGGCGAGCTGCCGGGTGAGCCGGACGGCCTCGGCGGCGAGGTCGACGTCGCCGGAGTAGCCCTCGTTGAAGACCAGGTAGAGGACGCGCAGCACGGTGGCGACGTCTCCGGGCTGGTCGAACCGGACGCCGGAGACGGTGCGCTTGGCGCGGCTGATCCGCTGCGCCATGGTCGCCTCGGGCACCAGGTAGGCCTGGGCGATCTGGCGGGTGGTGAGCCCGCCGACGGCGCGCAGGGTGAGCGCGACCGCGGACGACGGTGTCAGCGACGGATGGGCGCACAGGAAGTAGAGCCGGAGCGTGTCGTCCACCGCGGGCGCGGGCCCGGGCGCCGGCTCCTCCTCGACGAGTTCCTCGCGCCGGCGGCGGGCGGCGTCCGCGCGGTTGGCGTCGAGGTAGCGGCGCCATGACACGGTGACCAGCCAGCCCTTCGCGTCCCGGATGGGGTCTCCCGTGCCCGTGCCGGGCCGAGAGGCCGGGGATGGGCCGGACGGCCGGACGCGGATCGCCTCGACCAGCGCGTCCTGGACGGCGTCCTCGGCCGCCGCGAAGTCGGCTCCGCGGCGGACGAGGATTCCGATCACGCTCGGGATGAGGCTCCTCAGCCGCGCCTCGTCCATCGATGAACTCACTCCGTGATGGTGGGCGGCGCGGTCAGGAACGGGCGCAGCTCCAGCCACTCGTGGATCGGCTTCCCGCCCGCCCCGGGAGCGGCCGACAGTTCCCCGGCCAGTTCGACGGCGCGCTCGTGGCTGTCGACGTCGATCACCATCCACCCGGCGATGAGGTCCTTGGTCTCGGCGAACGGGCCGTCGGTGACGGGCGGGCGGCCCTCGCCGTCGTAGCGGACCCACGACCCTTCGGGGGCGAGCGCCTGCTCGCCGATGAACTCGCCGGTCTCCCGGAGCCGGTCCGCGAAGTCCGCCATGTACTGAATGTGCGCCGAGATCTCCTGCGGCGTCCACTTGTCCATGGGCACGTCGTTGATCGCGGCGGGCGCGCCCCGGTAGTGCTTGAGAAGCAGGTACTTGGCCATGGTGGTTCTCCTCGCTGCTCTGCGACCCATTCTGGTCGCGTTCATACCGAGGACGGAGCCGGTCCCGGATTCTCGACATCGCCGGCCAAGATTCTTTTCGGAGTGCCGTACGGCGGTGAACACGTGCTCCGCGCGGTGCTCGCCGGCCGCGTACCCGCCCTCCCCGGCTCCTGGATCATGCCGATATGCTGCGCCGACGTCTCCGCCCACGGCAGCCGCAAGCGCTTCGGTGACGTCGGAGGGGTGGAGCGGTGATGACGGTGATCAGGTACGCGCGGGTGCTCGGCGGTGCCGCCGCTCTCCTCGCGAGCTTGTCCGCGTGTGCCGACGCGAGGCCTTGTGCCGGAGTCGGCACGGTGTCGGGCGTCAGTGTGTACTTCGTCCAGGACGGCTACGACCGGCTCCCGGGTGCTTCCTGGAAGCTGTGCACGCGCGGCGAGTGCGTCGAGGGCGAGGTACGGCAGGAGTCGGTCACGAAGGCGGAGATCCGTCTGCCGGACGACGTCGACCCGGACGCCGCCCCGGTCCGCTTCAGCGTGACCCGCAACGGCGCCGCCACCGCCTTCATCGACGACTCCGTCGAGCTGAAGCTCCGCCCTCAGAGCGACGGCTGCGGCGGCGGCTCCCACACCGCGGCGCTCGCCTTCACCAAGGAGACGGGGCTGAGACCGGACGTTCCCGAGAAGGTCTCGAAGGCCTGGTTCCACCAGGTCAGAGCGCTCGCCACGGCCACGGCCACGGCCACGCCCTGACCCCCGCGCCATCGGCCCGGACGCACCCGCCGCCATCGGCCCGGACACTCCCGCCGATATCGGCCCGGACGCACCCGTCGGCGCGTGCCCGGCGGATCAGACGACGGTGAGCACGATCTTTCCGGTGGTACGGCCCCGCTCGCCGATCTCGTGCGCCTTCGCCGCCTCGGCGAGCGGCAGGACCGTCTCGACCACCGGCTTCAGCTCGCCCCGCTCCACCAGGGCGGCGATCTCGCGCAGGCCGAGGTGGTCCGGCTCGACGAGGACCCACACCGCCCGTACCTCCGCCGGCGCGGCGGGGACGTCGCCGGGGCCGGGCAGAGTGATCAGTCGGCCGCCCGGGCGCAGGACCTTCAGGGAACGCTCGGCCGTGTCGCCGCCGAGCCCGTCCAGTACGACGTCGATGTCGGAGACGGTGTCCTCGAAGCGGACGGCGCGGTAGTCGACCACCTCGTCGGCGCCGAGGTCCCGCACCAGGTCGTGCTTGGCGGCGCTGGCGGTGCCGATGACGTAGGCGCCGCGGGCCTTGGCGATCTGCACGGCGAAGTGGCCGACTCCGCCGGCCGCCGCGTGCACCAGCACCCGCTCTCCGGGGCGCACGTCCGCCGTGTCCACCAGCGCCTGCCAGGCGGTCAGCGCGGCCAGCGGCAGCGCCGCCGCCTCCGTGTGCGTCAGGTTCGCCGGCTTCGGCGCGAGGTGCCGGGCCGGCGCCACCACGTACTCGGCGTAGCCGCCCGCCTGGCGCGGGAACAGCGGCATCCCGAAGACCTCGTCACCGGCGCGGAAGACCCCGACGCCGGGTCCGACGGCCTCGACCGTGCCGGACACGTCCCAGCCGACGGCCGGCAGGGCGCCCCACTCGATGAGCGCCCCGCTCGCCCGGGTCTTCCAGTCGACCGGGTTCACTCCGGCCGCGTGCACCCGCACCAGGACCTCGTTCAGTCCCGGCTCCGGCCGCTCGACCTCACGCTCGACCAGGGTCTCGGGTCCGCCCCACCGCTCCACGACCACCGCACGCATTCCGTCTGCCTCGTTTCCGTCTCGATCGGCTCGCGGCCGGGGACTCCCGGCGCGACGCAGTCCACGATCCGGCACCTCGACCGGTCATGGTGTTGGCCGTTCGGTCACCATGTGCCAGGATCTGGCCATGAGCGAGTTGCGGCAGCCATTCCAGGACGAGCGGCACCGGGCGACGCATGACGCGCCTCGACGCCACAAGATCGCGGTACTGGCGCTGCCCGGGGTCCCGCCCTTCGAGCTGGGCATCCCGTCCCGCGTCTTCGGCAGCGTCGCGGACGCCGAGGGACGCCCGCTCTACGAGGTCACCGTCTGCACCTCCGACGGCGCCCCCGTGCTCAGCGACGCCGGCTTCACGCTCCAGCCCGCGGCCGGCCCCGAGGCCCTGGCCGCCGCGGACACCGTGATCATCCCGCCCACGCACGCCATGCCCGAGCTGGGTCGCGGCGGCCCGCTGCCCCCGGAGGTCACCGCGGCCGTCGCCGCCATCCGGCCCGGCACCCGGCTGGTGTCCATCTGCTCCGGCTCGTACGTGCTCGCCGCGGCGGGGCTGCTCGACGGCCGGCCCGCCACCACCCACTGGAATCTGGCCCCGGAGTTCCGCAGCGCCTATCCGACGGTCAAGGTCGACGAGGAAGTCCTCTTCGTGGACGACGGCGATGTGCTCACCTCGGCCGGCGTGGCCGCCGGCGTCGACCTGTGCCTGCACATGATCCGCCGGGACCACGGCGCGGCCGCCGCCAACCGTGCCGCCCGGATGTGCGTCGTACCGCCCTGGCGGGACGGCGGACAGGCCCAGTACATCGACCGCCCCGTCCCCGAGCCCACCGTCGCCACCACCACCGCCACCCGCGCCTGGGCCCTGGAGCACCTGGGCGAGCCGCTGCCCCTCGCCCGGCTCGCCGAGCACGCCCGGATGAGTCTGCGCTCCTTCACGCGCCGCTTCCGCGACGAGGTCGGCATGACGCCCGTGGAATGGCTCACCGCCCAGCGCCTGGAACTGGCCAAGCAGCTGCTGGAGACGACCGATCTGCCGATCGACCTGGTCGCCCACCGGGCCGGCTTCGGCTCCGCGAACTCGCTGCGCGCGCACATGCGGACGGCCTTCGGCATCTCACCGGCCGCCTACCGCCGCACCTTCAGCACCCACGAGCCCGGCGGCGCGCTCGACACGGTCGCCGCACCGCATCCGGCGAGCCGCTTTCCGGCGAACGCCAGGTAGAGCGATCGGGCTGAAGCGATCGAGCCAGAGCGATCGGGTCAGAGCGATCGGGCCGAAACGATCGAGCCGAAGCGATCAGGCTCATCGGGTCGGAGCGATCAGGTAGGCGACGTCCAGAACGAGGGTGGTGGGCCATGGCCGGATGGGTCGTCCGATTCGACGGCGGTCGGCCGGAGGGCCGTGACTGCGCGCACACCGAGACGCCCGATCCGGCGCCCGTGACGCGCGGTGACGTGTGTGAGCGCTGCGCGGCGCGCGGTCTGCGCTGGGTCCATCTGCGGCAGTGCCTGACCTGCGGTCACGTGGGCTGCTGCGACAGTTCGCGCGGCGGTCACGCCACCGCTCACCACGCGTCCACCGGGCACCCCGTGATGCGTTCGGTGGAGCCCGGCGAGGACTGGGCCTGGTGTTACGTCGACGAGGTGTACCTGCGGCCGCGTACGGACTGACGGCGGGCGGACTGGCAGCGCGAACCGGCGGCGTGCACAGTGCTGACGCCGTCGGTCCGTACGCCGTTGTTCCGTTCCGGCTCGGCGACGGAATGACGGCCCGTCCGCCCACCGCCGCCGCCTGCGCCGCCGCGGTCCGCAAGGAATGCGACTGGCTGCCCCGCCTGGCCCCCTCCCTGCCGACGGCCGTTCCGACCGTCCTGGCGAAGGCGCCCCGGGCGAGGGGTATCGCCACCCTTGGTCCGTGCACCGCTGGCCGCCCGGCCGGACCGCTCCCCCGAACGCATCGCCGACTCGGCCCTGCGCCACCCGCGTCGCCGAGTTCATCCGGGCCTCGCAGTGCTGCGACACCACCGGTGGGCCCCTCGCGGGAGCGCATAGCTTCTACCGCGGCGCGTCACCCGCCCACCACGACGCGGAGGCGCGCCGCTGCGTCGCCGCGCTGAGCGGCCGTATCGACACCGCGCCGGCCGTCGATGTGTGGGAGGCGGCGCCGGCCGCGGAGCGGCACGGGAAGCCGGTGTGGTCCACGGCGACATCAGCGGCAACAACCTGCTCGTCGACGGCGGCACGCTGTCGGCCGTCGTCGACGGCTGGGCCCTGTGGAAGTCCGCGGTGACCGTGACCGAGGGCTCCGATCCCCGGGACGAACGAGTCGCCACTCACCTCCGGGTGATCGACTCGGTTCTCGCCGATCACGTGCGCTTCGCAAGGCCCGGCGGTACCGGCCCGTCGGTTACTCGTCGGCGGTGATTCCCTTGAGGATGAGGTCGATTCCGGCGAGGAACTCCGCTCGGTCGTCGTGTCGGCGCATCTGTCCGGCGACGCTTCGGGCGAACTCGTAGCGGTCGGGATCGAGTCCTTCCCACGCGGTCGCCACAGCATCCAGGAATTCGACCCGGTCCGTGTCCGGTGCGACCGCCAGGGAGTTGGCGGCGTTCTGACCCGCCACTCCCAGGATGTAGTTGAACAGCGCGGACGCCGCGGTGAACCGGGCGGCTTCGGGCACCCGCAGCGCCTGGACCTGGCGTCCGATGCGTTCGAAGACCTGGAGCATCGGCGGCTGCCATGACGTGCGGGTGAGCTGGGTGCCGACCCACGGGTGGGCGTCGATCGTGTCGAACACGCCGACCGCGAGCCTGCGGATCGCTTCCTGCGGTGTCGTGTCGCCGTCGTCGCCGGCGATGGCGGGGGCGACGACGGCCTCGGCGGCGGCGACCAGCAGTTCGGCCTTGCCCGTGACATGCCAGTAGATCGCCCCGGGACCGGTCGCCAGCCGCTCGGCCAGTACACGAAACGTGAGACCGCTCTCACCCACCGTGTCGAGGAGTTCGACGGCGGCACTGACGATGCGCTCCCGCGAGAGCGGTTCCTGCCGTCGTTCCGGTCGACGTGCCCTGGTTGCCATGCCCTCCATCGTAGACGGCCTGGAACGCCGTTCCAGCTTGACAGCAGATGGAACGGTGTTCCAGTGTGGAATCTCTGGAACGGCGTTCCAGAGGTCGGGCCCCGCGGTCGCCCATCCGCCCGGCGGCCGCCTGCAGGGTCCGGACGGAATCAGGAAGGAACCCACCATGACGACCACCACCACTCCCCTCGCGATCGTCGGCGCGGGGCTCGGCGGGCTGACGCTCGCCCGCGTCCTGCACGTCAACGGCATACCGGCGACGGTCTACGAAGCGGAGGCATCGCCGACCGCCCGTACCCAAGGCGGCATGCTCGACATCCACGACCACAACGGCCAGCTCGCGCTCAAGGACGCCGGCCTGTTCGACCAGTTCACCGACCTCATCCACGAGGGCGGCGAAGCGGTCCGCGTGCTCGACAAGCACGGAACCGTGCTCTTCGACCGCCCCGACGACGGCAGCGGCCGCCGGCCCGAGGTGCTCCGCGGCCGGCTGCGGCAGCTCCTGCTCGACTCACTGCCCGCCGGCACCGTCGAGTGGGGCCGAAAGGTCACCGCGGCCCGCTCCCTGGGCGACGGCCGGCACGAGCTCACCTTCGCCGACGGCTCCACGATCACCACCGGCCTCCTGGTCGGCGCGGACGGCGCGTGGTCACGCGTCCGCCCCCTGCTGTCCCAGGCGAAGCCCGAGTACGTCGGCACGGTGTTCATCGAGACGTACCTCTACGACAGCGACGAGCGCCACCCCGCCAGTGCGCAGGCGGTCGGCGGAGGCTCCATGTTCGCGCTCGCACCAGGCAAGGGCATCTGCACCCACCGGGAACCGGACGGCGTGCTGCACACCTACGTCCAGCTCAACAAGCCCCGCGAGTGGATCGACGGCATCGACTTCACCGACGCCGGTACGGCCGTGGCCCGCGTCGCCGAGGAGTTCGACGGCTGGGCGCCGCAGCTCACGGCACTCCTCACCGCCGGTGAAACCGCGCCGGCCGTCCGGATCCTCCACACCCTGCCGATGGAGCACCGGTGGGACCGCGTCCCGGGCGTCACCCTGCTCGGCGACGCCGCCCATCTGATGACACCCTCCGGCGAAGGCGCCAACCTCGCCATGCTCGACGGCGCGGAACTCGGCAAGGCCATCGCCGCCCACCCCGACGACATCGAGGCCGCCCTCACCGCCTACGAGACCGCGCTCTTCCCCCGCAGCGCCGAAGCCGCAGTCGACGCCGCGCACCTCCTCCCGCTCTACCTCAACGACGAGGCCCCGCACAGCCTCATCGACATGTTCACCGAGGCCGAGCAGAGCCAGGAGCGGAGCCAGGAGCCGAGCGAGGGCCGGGCGCGGGACACGTCGTCGCACCGCTCATGATTCCGGCAGGTGCTGTGGGGCGGGTCGAGGACGGAGAAGCACGTTGGAATTGTGGGACCGGGACGTCGAGCCGTACGCGGCACGCCTGGAGGCCTTGGGCGGCGGCGCACTGGCCGACCTCGTGCTGGATGCGCCGGCATCGACGATCCCGTTGTTCGAGCCGCAGTACGACGACTTCTTTCCGGCGGCGCACCGCGAGCTGATCCGGTCCGCGCTCCACGCACGGGTGCGGGATCCGGCGGGCCGGCGGGACGACGCGGAGTTCGCGCGGGACTTCCTCAGTCGCTACGACGTGTTGCCGGAGGTCGCCGTCCGCCCTGCGGTCGGTCCCTTCATGATCGCGCTGGTCCGGCTCTTCGAAGGCGGAGCACCTGCCGCGTCCCTGTCCGCCGACGACGCGCTGGAGTGTCTGTCCTCCTGCTACGAGGCACTCCTGCTCTCCCAGGCGTCCGGACGAGCCACCATCGAGGACGAGGAGCGGAACCGGCGGTGCAGGCAGGCCATCGCGGTGCAGACAAGCCTGGTCCTGCGCGCGCTCGGCAGTACGACGGGCCCGTAGTTCACGGCGGCCGCGTCGCGTACGTCCGCACCGACGCCCTCACTCCCCCGTCGACGAGCCGACGGCCTCCCGCAGCAGATCCCGTAGTTCCAAGGCCGCCGGCAGCGGGGCCGCCGGCAGTGCCACGTGGACGGTGCGGCGCAGGGCCGGGTCGGTGAGGCGGCGCAGGACGAGTTCGTCGGGGACTGCCCGGGCGGCGAGGGAGGGCACCAGTGCCACGCCCAGGCCGGCGGCCGCGTAGCCGAACTTCGCGGTCCATTCCGCGATCCGGATGATCTTCCTGGGGGTGAAGCCCGCCCGCGCGCAGGCGTCGGCGAGCATCGTGGGGCGGTCGCCGTACGCGCTGTGCAGCCATGCCTCGTCCCGCAGTTCCCGCAGGTCGACCGCCGCCGCTCCGGCCAGTCGGTGCTCGCGCGGGAGGGCCACGAACAGCTCGTCCTCGCACAGCACCGTCGTCGTGACACCGTCCGCCGACGGCAGCCCGGACGGATAGTCGCTGACGACGGCCAGGTCCAGCGCCCCGTCCGCGAGGCGCTCCATCAGCGTGTCGGTCCAGCCCTCGACGGCGACGATCTCGACGTCCGGCCGGGCCCGCTGGAGCGCCCGCAGGGCGGTGGGGACCAGCGAGATGTTGGCGGTGGCGAACGCGCCCAGGTGCAGCAGCCCGCCCTGTCCCGCGTGCAGCACGGTCAGTTCCCGCTCCGCCCGCGACAGCCGGTCGAGCACGTCCACGGCGTGCCGATGCAGCGTACGACCGGCGGGGTTGAGCCGTACGCCTCGCGGGAGCCTGTCGAGCAGCGGTCCGCCCGCCTGCTGTTCCAGCGCGGCGATCCGCCGGGACACCGCGGACTGCGTGTAGTTGAGCCGGGCCGCCGCTTTGGTGAACGAGCCGGTCTCCGCGACGGCCACGAGCAGTCGCAGCGTGTCGATCTCGAACATGGTCCTCCCCCACCCCGTGCCCCCTCGCGCCATCCTCCCACGACTCATTCCGTGTGCGCATAGATCCCATGCGATGCAGTCGCTGGTGGAATGCCTGGCCTGGTCCTAACGTCGTTCAGGCGGCGGGGTGCGAAGGGCGATCGCGGGGTGAGGGACCCGGGGGGCGATCGCGGGGGATCACGGGGGTCACGGGGGATCGGCCCCGCCGCACCCATGACCCATGAGACGCGAGGGGGAGCAAATATGTTGCCAGGAACGCGAGTTGAGCAGGAGCGAGAGCGGTGACCCGGAAGGACGTGTTCTCGCTGCCGGCCATGCTGGCCGATCTGGAGGAGCTCGTGCGCTGCGAGTCCTTCTCCGCCGACCACGAGGCGGTGGCGCGCAGCGCCGAGGTGGTCGCGGGCCTCGGGACGAGACTGCTCGGGACCGAGCCGGAGACGATCGTGACCGACGGCGTGACCCACCTGCGGTGGGTTTTCGGCACTCCGAAGGTCCTGCTCGTGGGGCACCACGACACGGTGTGGCCCATGGGCTCGCTTCGGAACCACCCGTGGTCGGTGGCCCAGGGGATCGCCCGCGGTCCCGGGGTCCTGGACATGAAGGCGGGCCTCGTCCAGATGCTCCACGCGCTGGCCTCCCTGCCCTCCCCCGACGGCGTGTGCGTGCTGATCAACGGGGATGAGGAGGTCGGCTCCACGACCTCCCGGGAGTTGATCGAGGAGTCGGCGCGAGGACTCACGGCCGCTCTGGTGCTGGAGGCGGCCGCCGACGCGAACGGCACGCTCAAGACGGCCCGCAAGGGCACTTCGCGCTACGAGGTGGTCGTGCGGGGCAGAGCCGCGCACGCGGGTCAGGAACCGCACAAGGGGGTCAACGCCGCGGTCGAGGCGGCTCATCAGGTGCTGTCCATCGCCGCGTTCGGCGCCTCGACGGGAGGCACCGGTGCCGCGCCCTCCGGCCTCGGCCACACCACCGTCACACCCACCCTGCTGACGGCCGGCAGTGCCCGCAACACCGTTCCCGCGACGGCACGGGTGTCGGTGGACGTGCGCGTGCCGACATCGGCGGCGCAGGACCGGGTCGACGCGTACCTGCGAGGGCTCACCGCCCGGACGCCCGGAGCCCGGCTGGAAGTCCTGGGCGGCAGGCAACGGCCGCCCATGGAACCGGAGTCCTCCGCCGAGCTGTTCGCCCTCGCTTCCCGGCTCGCCGCGGAGCTGGGCCAGGAACCGCTGCGCGGCATCGCCGTCGGCGGCGCCTCGGACGGCAACTGCACGGCGGCGGTGGGCTGTCCGACGCTGGACGGCCTGGGCGCGGTGGGTGCGGGCGCGCACGCGGACTCCGAGTACGTCGAGGTCGCGTGGATGGTCCCGCGCGCCCGTCTGCTCGCCCGGCTCATCGATCACCTCACGCGGTGAAGCGGCCGCCATGTCCCCACCGTGCCGAGCCGGCTCGTGTTCCTGACCGTCCCCGGCCTCGCGTAGCCGCGTAGGGTTGCGAGGTGCCGAAGCCGACCGCAGGAACCGCCGCGCCCGAGGGCGGGGCCCGCAGACTCGCCCAGATGTACCGGCGCTTCGGCGAGGTCGACGCCGCCGGAACGTCGTCCCTCTACGAGCGTGTCGCCGTGGCCCTGAGCGAGTCGCGCGAGGCGCTGCGCTCCATCGAGGCGGTGCCGGCCCGCAGGCGGCACCCCACGGTGATCCTCGCCGCGCTGCACGACCTCGCCCTCGCCGGACACGCCCCGGAGCTCGCCGCGGCCTATGCGGCCGGGGACGCCGACGCCGCCGCGGGCGCGGCCGTCGACACGCTGCTGCGCCTGACCGATCAGGTCGCGGCCGTCGCCGTACGGCGGAGGACGCGGCCCGACGAGACCGGACGCCACGCCGTGCTGTATCCGGCCGTCGCCGAGGCGGCCCGACGGGTGGGCGCGCCCGCGGTGGGGCTGATCGACGTGGGGTGTTCCGCCGCGCTCAATCTGGACGTCGATCGCGTCGGCATCACGTACGGCGACGGGCTGTCGCTGGGTGACCCGTCGTCCCCCGTGCAGCTGTCGTGTTCCCTCGTGGGAGACCCGCCGGTCCCGGCACAGGCGATCCCCGATGTCGTCGCACGGATCGGCGTCGACCTCGAACCGCTCGATGTGACCGACGCGGACGACGTCCGATGGCTGCGCGCCTGCCTGTGGCCGGATCAGCCGGACCTGCCGGAGCGGGCCGCGCGGCTCGAAGCGGAGATCGCGCTGGCGGCGGCAGCCCCTCCGCTGCTCCTGCGCGGCGACGCGGTGGAGGTGCTGCCCGACGCCGTCGCCCGTGTCCCCGCGGAAGCTCTGCCCGTCGTCATCACGACATGGGCGCTGTCGCGGTTCCCGCGTGACAGCCGCATGCGCTTTCTGCACCGCCTCGGCGAGGCGGCGGCCGACCGGCCGGTGGCGTGGGTGTCGGCGGAGGGAGTCGGAGTCGCGCCGGCGATCCCGACCCTCGGCGACCGCCCCGCCTCCGGCCACAGCATCATCGGCCTGGCGTTGTTCGACCGGTCGGCCCGGCATGCCGAGGCCATCGGCCGCTGCTGGTCGCGGGGCCGCCTGCTGGCGTGGCTGGCCGAGCGCTGAGCCGTTCTCATGCACGCAGGCCCAGCGCTGAACCGATCTCATGCACGCAGGCCCAGCGCTGAACCGATCTCATGCACGCCGGCCCAGCGCTGAGCCGTTCTCATACGCCTGGTCAGCCCGTCGGCAGGCCCAGCCCGTAGTAGGTGACGTGGTAGCCGTCGACGTACTCGGCCTCGCCGCCGACGATCAGATCGGTCGGTTCGCTCACTCCCACCGCCCTGGCCGTCGCCACCATCAGCTCGGCCAGTGCGGTGCCCTTCGGATCGCCCGGCCCGCCTCCGTCGACGCGCCACACGGGATCGTCGTCGTCGAAGACCGACGCCGTGGCCGGGTGTTCGGCGACCGTTCCCCAGCCGAGTGCGGCCGGATCGACGCCGTCCGGCGCGAAGCAGCCGATCGACAACCGGTCACCGCACGTCACCTCGAACAGGATGGGTGCGCCGCTGTCGGTGCGTCCGTAGAACGGCATTCCGATCCTGATGCCGAGCGCGGTGGTCTCGGCGGGCAGCGCTCCGAGGAAGCTGCCCAGCGTCCCGGTGACGGTGTCCCAGCTGCGGGCCTTCCAGCCGCCGGGGAAGCCGAGGCCGACGTTGGCCTGGTCCTGGTTGCTGCCGAAGAAGCCGCTGATCGCGTACTCCTCGCCGATGCCCTGTCGCCAGAACCAGTTCTCCGCGGGACCGGTGGGCTGGAGAACCAGCTCCGGGCCCGCCTTGCCGGCGCGCAGCTCCAAGGTGTCCGGCCTTCCGCGCCAGCGTGTGAAGGGCGCGCCCCAGTGCGGTCCGCTGTCGTAGAAGGGACCGAGGTCGCCGTGCGAGCCCAGGATCGACGGCTTGCCCAGCGCCGCGGTCAGTTCCTCCCTGACGGTCCTGAACGCGGCGGCCTGTGCGGCGGCGTCCGGTGCGGCGCTCGCCACCGGGACCGCGAGCTCCACGTACGACTCGCCGCCGACGTAACGCTCTTCGTACCTGCCGACGGGCCTGAGGCGAGCGTCGCCCGAGGGCCGGCCGGTGTGCACCACGGGATCGTCCGGTGTCCCGCTCCAGGTCCAGCCGAGCCCGGCGACCAGGGCCCGCACTCCGTCCGGCGACCAGCCACCGGTGTCCGCCGCGACGAGTCGTCGGGCGAGATCCCCGAGGGACTCGTTCTCCGTTTCCGTCTCCGGCGCCGGCACCGGCACCGGCTCCGTCTCCTTGCTTCCCCGCTGTTCGTTCATGCGGTCATCGTGCCGCGTCACGAGTGGGGCGAGTACATCGGGGTGCCGGAGCGCGTACGCGCTCCGGTGCGGCTGAGAGGCCGTCAGGACGGAAGCGCAGCACGGGGGATGCGGCACGCCGGGCTCCGGCCGTGTCCGGTCACAGTGACGCCGTCTCGGACGCGGTCGCCCAAGTGAACCCGTCCGGGTCGGTGAACGCACCGGCGTCGCCGCTGATGGTGAGCCGGTGCGATCCGGTGCCGTCGGAGGGAACGCCGGCGACCTTGGCGAGACCGCGGCGCTTGTAGAGCGCGAGCTTGACGGGACCCGAGCCGGTGGCGAACTCGACGTACTTGCTGCCGAAGCTCTTCGCCACGGTGAGCCCGCGGTCGACGTAGAACTTCTTGGTCGCGCCCATGTCCGAGACTCCCAGCAGGAGCACGATCTCGTCGATCTGCCGAGTGGCCGGGCCGGTGTCCTTCTTCGAGGACGACGCGATCTGCCAGATCGTCCCGTCCGGGGCCTGGACGACGCCCCCGTAGCCCCAGAGCGACTTGGCGGCGGGCTTCAGCGTGGTCGCGCCGGCCTCCACGGCGGCGTCGACGAGGGCGTCGACGTCGGCCGGCTGGGAGACGACGAGCGACAGCGTGAAGCCGCGGAAGCCGGTCGTAGGCGCCTCGGAGGCCCGCAGGCGTACGGCGCTGCCCAGGCCGAAGGCGGTGGTGTAGAAGTGGGTGGCGGCGGCGAGGTCGGCCACCTCGAGGGTGACGGATTCGATGGAGGTCATGACGAAGACGCTAGTCGCGGCGGCCACTCCGCGGCTTCTCCATTCCTGACCGGAACGAGGACCGCGTCGCGCTGCCGGCCGGCGGCGCGGCGAGATCCGTCCAGGACGGACGGGACGCGCCCAGCCGGGGTGAGCTCAGCGCGTGCATGGCCTCACGTTCGATGCGTGCGATGTCGCCGAGGAGGCCGCCCGCCTGGGCGAGGTGGTGTGCGTCGGCGGACTCACCGGCCTTCGTGATCAGTGCGGCGGCCTCCGTCCACAGCGTGGCCGCCTCGGTGTACAGCTCGTGGCCGGTGCGCAAGTGGCCGCTGTCGATCCGCTGGGTGCACTCGGCGAGGAAGTCACGGTAGAGGTTGCGGAACAGGGCGCCGCCGGTGCCGGCCTTCTCCATCAGGAGGGCGGCCTGCGGCAGGTCCCGTCGCGGGTCGTCGGTCCGCTGGAGCCATGTGCGCACCAGCTTGCCGGCCTTCTCGATGCCTCGGTGGCCGAGGTTGGCGATGGGCGGGGCGAGGAAGGCGTCGGCGCAGGCGGTGATCGCGGGGATGATCCGGTCGTACGGAGCGGGCGTGCCGGGTGGGACGGTGAGGGTGAAGGAGCGGTGCTTGGCGGTCATCGGGCCGCGTGCCGCACGGGCCTCGGCGAGGCTGGCCAGGCTGGTGGTCACCGTTCCGCCCTGCTGATCGGTGTCGACGAGGTGGGCGTCGCGCTCGTCGTAGCCGTAGAGGGCGACGACATGGCCGCCGAAGTGCACCTTGGACGTGAAGTAGTCCAGGTGGTAGCTGTCCAGTTGCAGACCTACGGGGTGGCCGGCGTCGATCGAGGTCACCACGTTCTCCCAGGCCCGGCGCGGGGAGGTGGTCTCCTGGACGTCCAGCTCCAGGCCGAGCCGGGCGGCGAGGTTCCTGGTGAGCTCGAACGGCTTGACCCGTCCTCCGAGGAAGGGGAATCCCATGTTCTTGCTGTCCCAGTAGACGAAGGACAGGCCGGAGCCGAGGCCGAAGAGCATGGGTTCGGAGAGGTCGAGCCCTTGATGCCGCAGCAGCACGCCCAAGGCGGTCGTCTCGCAGTGCTGCGTGGCGCGGACCTCGATGCCTTTCACCATGGTCATACGAAGCTCTCCTGGACGGGGACGGTCGGCCGGGTCCTCAGTCTCTCGCGACACGGGCCCGGTGGCGCTCCCGCTGTGTCACCGAGAGCCGCCGAACCGCTGCCGCCCCGGTGACCGGACGGCTCCAGGCGGCTACGTTGGCACGCGATCGCCGCGTCGGGCGGCGAGAACGACGTACAGGGGGAACGGATGAAACGGCTGGGCAAGATCGGCTCGGTGATGATCGCCGGGGTCGCGGCGCTGCTGCTCGCGGGATGCAGCACCCCGACCGACTACAGCGAGATCGTCACCTTCACCGACGAACACGGGCGCGCCTGCACCGCGGCGGTCGTCGTCGACCAGGAACAGAACGAGGGCGCCGACTACGAGATAGCCAGCCTCGACTGCGACTACCCGCCGGAGGGCCGCACACCGGGGCCCGATCGTTACTCGACGCTGCCGGAACGGAACGCGAAGTGAGCTTGTCCCTCAGGTGAGTTGAAGGGCGCCTCACCGCCCGGCCCGGCACGTGCGCCGGGGCGAATGCCTGCCCTCCACCACAACCTCCGGGCGCTGCCGGATGTCTTGTGGGTGCAGGTGTCGTCGTGGTGAGGGAGGCGTCCTTCGTGATCGCAGTCAGTTCGTATCTGGCCGTGCCGCTGATCGCGGGCATGGTGGTCGTGGGCCCGGGGGCGCCGGACACGCCGGCCGCGACGGGTGTCTCGGCCAGTGCGGAGAGCGGTCATCACGCCGCCGTTCACGACGACTTCGACGGTGACGGCTACGAGGATGTCGTCGTCGGCGCACCCGGGGCCACCGTAGGGGGCCTCACCGCGGCGGGTTACGTGGTGGTGCGGTACGGCGGACCGCAGGTGGCTTCGGCGATCCGACGGTCCGTCATCAGCCGTGCCACGAGCGGCGTTCCGGGCAGTCCCGGGGGCGGTCAGGGTTTCGGGACGCAGGTCTCCAAGGGTGATCTGAACGGGGACGGGTTCGCCGACCTCGTGATCGGCACCAGGAGCAAGGCGTCCGACGCGGTCGTCGTGTGGGGCGGATCGCGCGGTCTGTCCGGCGGTACGTCGATCCCCGCCTCCCGCACCGAGACCGGCGACTTCGACGGGGACGGACGGCTCGACCTCGTCCTGTTCCGCACCCAGCCGGCTCAGGGCGACGATCCGGTCGGCAGCACCGCGACGGTGTGGTCCGGTCCCGTCAGCCGGGCCGGGAAGCCCGCCCGTGCGAGCGCCCTCGACGCCGCCTACTTCACCTACCGCGACGTCCGCGACGGCTCCGTCGGGGATGTGAACGGCGACGGCCGGGACGATCTCGCCCTCAACGTGTACCTGGGCGACGGCTCCTACGGCCCGCGCTTCTACCTCGCCGGCGCCGACGGCCTGGCCCCGCAGGAAGGCGCCGTTCCGCCGGGGGACGGCGGTATCGCGCTGGGTGACACCGACGGTGACGGGTACGACGACGTCCTGGTCGGCGACACCTACGAGTCGGTGGTCCGGGTCGCCCCCGGCTCGGCGGCGGGCGTGGCCCCGGCCGGCCGCTGGACGACGCTGAGCGAGGACACCCCCGGCGTCCCGGGCAGCCTGGAGAGCAGTGACCGCTTCGGCGCCTCGGTCGCCGTCGGCGATGTCACCGGCGACGGCATCGGCGACGTGGCCGTCGGCGCGCCCGGCGAGGAGCTGGGCCACGAGGACGGCGCCGGTGCCGTCCTCGTCCTGCGCGGCACCGGAAGCGGCCCCACGGGCACCGGTGCCCGTGCGTTCACCCAGAACACGGCGGGCGTCCCCGGTGCGGCGGAGGCCGGCGACGCGTTCGGCAGCGCCGTCCGGCTGGCGGACCTCGACGGCGACGGCCACGCCGACCTCGCCGCCGCCGCGGTCGGCGAGAACACCGGCGACGGCGCGGTGTGGGAGCTGCGCGGCCGGGCGCAGGGCGTCGTGACGGACGGGACGGCGGTCTACGGGGGCAGGGCGGTGGCGGCGCCGTACCGCAAGGCGGCCTTCGGGGCGTCGCTGGAGTAGACGGCCGGACGGCTCGGTTCGAGTGGGGCGTGCGGGCGCGGGGGCTTCAAGGGCCTTTCGCGTGGATACGCTCCTCGGCGAGAGCGCCGCAGGAGGTTCCCCATGCAGCCCGCACGCCAGGTGATCCGCGCCGCGCGCGTCTTCGACGGCGAACGCGTACTGCCCGACGGCGCGGCCGTGTTCGTCCGGGACGGCCGGATCGTCGGCGTCGAAGCCGCGGGCGCGCCGGTCCCGGAGGGCTGGCGGTCGCGGGACTTCCCCGGGGCGACGTTGCTGCCGGGCCTGTTCGACATGCACTGCCATCTCGGCTCCGACGGTCACGACGGCGGACTGGACCGGATGGCCACGGACGGCGAGGCGCGGCTGGCGGAGGTCATCGAGGACTCCCTGCGGCGCCAGCTCGCGGCGGGCGTCACCACGGTGCGCGACCTCGGCGACCGGAACTGGTCCGTCGTCCGCCGCCGCGATCTGGCCGGCGCGCCCGGCGCGGCGAGCCGTCCCTCCCCCACGATTGTCGCCGCCGGACCGCCGATCACCACTCCCGGTGGGCACTGTGCGTTCATGGGCGGCGCCGTCGAGGGCCCGGAGCAGTTGCGCGCGGCGGTGCGTGAGCGGGTCGAGCGGGGCGTCGACGTCGTCAAGGTGATGGGCAGCGGCGGGGCGTTCACTCCGGGGACGGATGTGACACGTTGTCAGTTCACTGTGGAGGAGCTCCGGATCGTCGTCGACACCGCGCACGCCGCGGGCCTGCCGGTGACCGTGCACGCGCACGCCCTCGCCGCGGTGGAGCAGGCCCTGGACGCCGGGGCCGACGGCGTAGAGCACTGCTCCTGTCTGACCGCCGACGGGGTGCGCATCACCGACGAGCTGCTGGAACGCCTGGCGAGGCAGGGCACTGCGGTATGCCCGACGCTCGGTATGACCGCGGAGGGCGTTCCGCCACCGCCGGTGCGAGCGCTGGTGGAGCGCTTCGGCATCGGTCTCGGACAGCGGCAGCGGACGGCCGCGCGGATGCGTCGTGCCGGTGTGCGGCTGGTATCGGGCGCGGACAGCGGCATCAACGCGGTCAAGCCGCACGGCATCCTCCGCGCGGCCGTCGCCGATCTCGTCGCCGGTGGCGTTCCGGCGGACGACGCGCTCGCCACCGCGACGTCGCTCGCCGCGGACACCTGCGGCCTCACCGACCGCAAGGGCCGGCTCCGCCGAGGGCTCGACGCCGACCTGCTCGTCGTACGCGGCGACCCGCTCCGGGACATGGCCGCGCTGGCCGAACCCGTGGCGGTGTCGGTCTCCGGCGTGTGGGTCGGTGCCGCCGGCGAGCCGCGGGATCGACCGTGAACGTGCTGACGTGCGCCGCGAGAACAGCTTGCGAAGCGCGCCGATCGGTGCGGCTACCCTGCGGCCATGGAGCTCTACTTCGATCCGGTGCCGCTCCTGGGTGACGCGCGCACATCGTTCGGTGGACGGTGGCCGGACAGGAAGTGGCTCAACGTGCCCGGCCCGTTCTACGGGGCGGAGACCGACAACTGCGGCACCGGCCGCATCCACGCCCCTGGGCTCGTCCTCTACGAGGGCGAGCACTTCACCGAGTACGTCTACCGTCAGCCTCGGACGACGGACGAGCTCCGGCAACTCGTGACGGCCGCCGGAGAGGATCCGTACGGCGGCTACGGCTGCGACGGGGACGAGCACTGGACGCCCGCGACGGTCCGGGAGTGGTGGCGCGACCGGGGCCGGGTCCGGGAGCACCTCATCGAGCGGCGCGCCGCCTGGGAGGCCGATGACGAGAAGTCCGGCCAGGACACGGCCGCCGCGGCCCTCGACTACGCCGCGTACCTCGACGGTGAACTCGCCGGCCACCTTCGGCTCTATCTCTTCTGGCTCGACGAGCGCCGCGCCCCGACGCCGACGGACCGCCTGCCGCGGCTGTAGCCGCACACACATCCGCACCCGCACCCGTTCCGGGCCCGCAGCCGCACCCGCACCAGGCCCGCCCCGCCTCCACCGCGCTCAGCGCGCCGGGACGCACTCGCCGGGGTAGAATCTTGAAATTTGATACGACATTTCGTAGCAAGCTTCCGCAATCTTCTTCACGGGAAGAGGGCCATCAAGAGGACCGCCGCACCCGGCCGGAGTGATCAATGTCCCGCAAGCGCCCGTCCGACGACGGCGACGAGCTGCTCGCCAGGCTCGGCGCGCTGACCGCGCAGGCCCGGGAGCGCGCGGAGCTCCAGCGGTCCCGGGTGGAGCTGGCCGTCGCCCTCCAGCAGGGCATGCTCCCCGCCGTCCTGCCGGTGGTCCGGCGTTTCCACCTGGCCGTCGAGTACCAGCCCGCCTATCACGGCCTCAGCGTGGGAGGAGACTGGTACGACGCGTTCACGATGCCCGACGGCTGTGTCGGGCTGTCCATCGGCGACGTCCAGGGGCACAACATCGAGGCGGCCGCCTTCATGGGGCAGGTGCGGGTCGGACTGCGCGCTCTCGCCTCCGTCACCAGCGAGCCCGGGGAACTCCTCACCCGCACCAACAACCTGCTGCTCGCGCTCGGCACCGATCTCTTCGCCACCTGCACGTTCATCCGTCTGGACCCCTCGACCGGCGTGCTGCAGAGCGCGCGGGCCGGGCACATACCGTCAGTCTGGGCCACGGCGGACGGCAAGTCCGGCCTCGCCGACGACCAGGGCGGACCACCCCTCGGCGTGCTTCCGGAGATCGAGTACCAGGTGACCGAGCACCGCCTCTCGGCGGGTGACGTCCTCGTCCTGGTCACCGACGGGGTGGTGGAGGGGCCCGCGCTGAGCCTGGACGAGGGTCTCGACCATGTGGTGCGGCTCGCGGGTGTCGCGGCCGTCGCCGGCATGGAGGTGACCTCGCTGGCCACCGCGGTGATCAAGGGGGCCGAGCGGGTGGGCCACGCGGACGACGCCGCCGTGCTCGTCGTCGGCCGCGACAGACTCGCCCCGTACACCCCGCACCTCTAGAGATCAGCCAAAGGGCGGTGCACGGGTCCTCCCGCCTCGCCGAACGGCCGGTGCCGGTGTGTGATGGCTGCTGTGGTGCGTACCCAGGATCGGCGCCGAGCGGTCGTCTACGGTCTCCAGACGCTGGCCGTCGCCGCCTGCTACTACGCGGCGGGACGGCTGGGCCTGTTGCGCCAGCTCGCCGTCGGCGACGCGGTGTTCACGCCCATCTGGCCGCCCACCGGCGTCGCGCTGGCCGCGCTGTTCGTCTTCGGCCTGCGGTGCTGGCCGGGTATCGCACTCGGCGCGTTACTCGTCGTCCTGTCCCTCACCTCGCTGCGGCCCTCCGCGCTCGGCAACGTCGCCGGGAACACCGTCGCGCCCGTCTGCGCCTACCTCATGCTGCGCAGAGTGGGCTTCCGGACCAATCTGAGCCGGTTACGGGACGGCGTCGCCCTGGTCTTCCTCGGGGCGCTGGCCGCGATGCTGATCAGCTCCACGGTGGGTGTCGGCCTTCTGATACTCACCGGCAAGCTCACCGCGGACGGCTTCTGGCCCGTCTGGCTGGCGTGGTGGGTGGGCGACGCGATGGGCGTACTGCTCGTCACCCCGGCCCTGCTGCTGCTCAGCGAGGCGCACCACGCGCCCGACCCGGCCCGCTGGAAGGAGGCCCTGGTCCTGGTCGCCGCCGCCTGCGCCATCGTCCCGCTGGCCACGTACAGCAGGCTGAGCCTGCTGTACCTCATCTACCCGCTGCTGATCTGGGCGGCCCTGCGCTTCCAGCTGGCGGGCAGCGTGCTGTGCGCACTGTTCGCCTCCGTCCTCGCCACCCTCGCGGCCACCGAGGGCACCGGACCGTTCTCGCGGCTGACCCGGGTCGAGGTGATGATCAAGCTCCAGGTCTTCAACGGATCCATGGCCCTGACCGCCCTGCTGCTGTCGGCCGTGATCATCGAGCAGCTCAACACCCGGCGCTCGGTGGAGCGCGCCTGCCAGGAACTGGTCGAGGTCCTCGAACACCTCACCGCGGGCGAGGCCGCCCCACCCGGCCGGACACCGACGGGCGAGGCCGCCCCGCCCGGCCGGGCACCGGCGGACGAGGACGGCCTGCCCCGGGACCGCGACGGCCCTCCGGAGGCCGGCGGCGGCCCGCGCGCCGGCCCCGGGAGCCCGTGAGGCGACGGCGAGGCCGTCGCCCCGTTCTCGCGTTCCCGACGGGACTACACGACGGTCAACAGGTCCGTCCGGTGTAGAACGCGCCGTCGATCTCGTCCGCCGCTCCGAGCCAGGTACGGCCGGGGCCGACGCACCGCTCGTAGTTCGGACCCCAGACCTCCACCTCGATGACGACGCGGGAGCCGTCGCCGGTGCAGTGGTTGTAGTAGGAGTCGGACCCGGTTTCGTAGAACCCGCAGGGGTCCGCGGCAGCGACCGGGGCGGTGGCCAGCGGCAGGCCGAGTCCCAGGACGATGCTGCTGAGGGCGCCCACCAGGGCACGACGAAGCGTCATCTAGCTGCTCCTAGAGAAGATCGAACGCCGGACGTTCCGGCGGTGCGGTGAAAGCGTCGCGGAAACCGCGGGGAAGAGCCGCCGATCTCACTCGTAAGAGCGGTCAAAACGGGACCAAACCATCACTTCGGGTAGGCGCGAAGCACGGCGGCGAGCTACGCGGAAGCGACCGGCGCAGGGCGCGGAAGGAGGCGGAGTGTACGTCCGTACACTCTGGAGTGTACGATCGTACGCATGCCGACGACGGACTACTTCGCCGAGGACCCGCGCACCCAGCTGGAGCGCATGCTGGCGGGCGACCTCTACATCGCCGACGACCCGGAGATCGCCCGCCGCCAGCAGCACGCGGTGCGCCTCGCGGCCCGCTATCTGGCCGCCTACGCCGAGGACGCCGACGCGGCCCGGCCGCTGCTCGCCGAGCTGCTCGGCTCACTGGGCGAGGAGGCGCACGTACGGCCGCCCCTGTACGTCGACTACGGCAGCAACATCACCATCGGGGCGCGCACCTTCGTCAACTACAACCTGACGGCGCTGGACGTCGCCGCCATCACCATCGGCGAGGACTGCCAGATCGGCCCCAACGTCCAGTTGCTCACGCCGACGCACCCGCTGGAGCCGCAGCCACGGCGCGACAAGCTGGAGGCCGCGCAGCCGATCGTCATCGGTGACAACGTCTGGCTCGGCGGCGGCGCCATCGTGCTGCCCGGTGTGACCATCGGGGACAATTCCGTCATCGGCGCCGGAGCCGTCGTCACCAAGGACGTGCCCGCGAACGTCGTCGCCGTCGGCAACCCCGCGCGCCCGGTCCGCGCCCTCTGAACGGCCCCTCGGTCATGGCCACCGGACACACCGACCCCCAGCGGCGCGAGCGCATCCTCGCCGCGACCCTCGACCTCATCGCCGACGAAGGTGTCGCCGGTGTCTCGCACCGGAAGATCGCGGCACGCGCCGGCGTACCCCTGGGCTCGATGACCTACCACTTCAGCGGTATCGACCAGCTGCTGCGCGAGGCGTTCCGCGGCTTCACGGAGCACATCGTCGCCCTGTTCGACGCCCGTCTCAGCGCGCCGGCCGACCGCGACGAGGCCCGGGCGGCCGTGGCCGACCTCATCCACACGCTGTCCGAGGGCGCCCAGCGCGACCTCGTCCTCACCCAGGAGCTGTACACGCTCGCGGCCCGGCAGCCCGCCTACCGGGAACTCACCCAGGAGTGGATGGCCCGCAGCCGCGCCCACCTGGAGAAGCACTTCGACCCGGACACCGCCCGCCAGCTCGACGCCCTCATCGAGGGATTGACCCTGCACCGCGCTCTGGCCCAGGAACCCCACGACCGCGCCCTGACCCTCGAAGCCGTCACCCGCATCACCACGGCTGACCGGGGAACCCACTAGCCGCCCGTGCGGCACGGACCTGACCGCCGTGTCGCACGGGTTCCCGCCGTGGCTCGCTCACCGGCCGCGGCGGCACACCGCCTCGGGCCTCACTCGCCCTCTCGGTAGGCACGGTCGAGGGCGGCCAGCGCGCTGTCGACGTCGGTGGTGCCGGCGAAGAGGGACCGGATCTGCTCGAAGTGCACCTGCTGCACCGCGGTGTTGGGCCATCGCTGGTCCATGAACGGGACCGTCGTACCCGACTGCTGGCGTTCGGCCACCTCCTCGATGGCCGCGTCCACGGCGAAGGACGAGTTGGGGATGGCGGGGAGGGTCGCCCCGGACCGGTTGTACAGGTTCTGTCCTTGTTCGGAACCGAGGAAGTCGATGAAGGCGAGCGCGGCCTCGCGGTGCGGGCTGCCGGGGTTGAGGCCGTACGCGGCCGACACGGCGCCCGGCATGCGGGTGTCGCCGGGATCGTCGGTGGCCGGCAGTGCCGCCATCCGCAGGTCCAGGTCGGGGTCCGCGGCGCGCAGGGCGGACAGCGTGCTGGCGACCTGGACGACGCCCAGCGCACGGCCGGAGGTCACCTCGTCGAGAGTGTCCTCGTAACCGGTGTGCAGCGGGTCGGAGTTGAAGCAGCCTCTTTCCTCCATCTCCAGGTACTTGAGCAGCGCCGTCCGCCACTCCGACCCGGCGAAGGTCGTGCGGCCGAACTCCATCTGCTCGTCGAACTCCGGCCGGCCGGCGTACACGGTCGTCGCCACGAGGGCGTAGGTGATCAGCTGCCGCACCCATGGCGTCTCGTTGCCAAGGGCGAAGAGGACCTTGCCGTGGCCGCGAGCGGTGTCGCACAGGGTGAGCAGTTCGGTCCAGGTGGTGGGTGGCGTGGCGTCGACGGCCTCCAGGGCGGCGGTGGAGTAGATCGCGCCGATCGCACTGAAGTTGACCGGCACCGCGTAGGTGCCGCCGTCCTCGGCCACGGTCACCGGCCGGACGCCCTCGGGCAGGTCGAGGTTGAAGTGGCGCAGGCTGAGCTCCTCCAGGAGGTCGTCCGCCGCCAGCGCGGTGACGGACGCGGGGTTGCCGCTGCCGGGCCACACCGTGAACACGTCGGGTCCCTTGCCGGAGCGCAGTTGCCGGGGCAGTCGCTTCTGGAGGGTGTTGGTGTCCGCGAAGGTGAGGGTGACCTCGATGCCGGGGTGCTCGCGCCGGAAGGCGGCGACGACGCTGTCCATCGACGACTTGTCGGTGATGTTCGCCATGACGGACAGTTCCGCGTCCGCGCCGCCGTCCGCCCCGGTCCCTCCGTTCGCCTCGGAGGAGCAGCCGGTGATCGGGAGGAGGGTCAGGACGAGGAAGGGGGTGAGAAGGGGGCCGAGGAGGCGGGTGGGGCGCGGCACGAGCGGTCTCCGGGCAGGGGTGGGGCGGATGGGGCGTGGGTCTCACGGCCGCCGGCCGGTCGGGGCGGGTCGGCGGTGGGCCGGCGGGGCCGGGCCGGTCGGCGGCCGTGAGAGTGGGGCGCTGGTGGCCGTCAGCCGACGGTGACGGCCCGCTGTGCGGTGATGTCACGGGAGGTGCGGGCCGCCGCGAAGGTGTACGACCCGGGTACCAGGGTCCAGCCGCCGGACTGCCAGACGGTCAGGTCCTGCGCGGGGACCGTGAACGTCAGCCGGGCCGTGCCCGCCGGGGCGAGCGTCACCTTGCGGAAGGCGACGAGGCGGCGCGGTTCGGCCGCGGCGGCCCGGGGCAGGGTGGCGTAGATCTGGACGACGTCGGTGCCCTTGCGGGAGCCGGTGTTGGTGACGGTCACGGCGACGTTGACGCTCCGGGTGGCCGGATCGTAGGCGGCTTCGAGGGAGCCGTGGGCGAAGGTCGTGTAGGACAGGCCGTGGCCGAAGGGGAAACGGGGTTGCTGCCCCTTGGCGTCGTAGTAGCGGTAGCCGACGGCGATGCCCTCGTCGTAGGTGACGGTGCCGTTCGTGCCGGGGTAGGCGGCGGCGTTGGTGCCGGGTCCCTGGGTGGCGTCGGCGGGGAAGGTGACGGGGAGGCGGCCGGTGGGGTCGCTGTCGCCGAAGAGGACGGCGGCGAGCGCGGTGCCCATCCCGCGTCCGCCGTACCAGGCCTGGATCACGGCTTCCACGTCGCCGAGCCATGGTGTGGCGACGGGTCCGTCCGTGTTGAGGACGACGATGGTGCGCGGGTTCGCGGCGGCGACGGCGGTGATGAGCTGGTTCTGGTCGCCGGGCAGGTCGAGCTGTCCGTGGTCCATGTCCTCGCCCGCGACCCGGTTGACGAACACGACGGCGGCGTCCGCCGCCTTGGCGGCCGTCACGGCGGCGGGGATGAGGGATTCGGGCTGCCAGCCGAGGGTCAGGCCGCAGGCTCCGGTGTCGGCGGTGGCGTTGGTGTACGTCAGCTCGACGGAGACGGCGCGACCCGCGGTCAGCTCGATGGCGCCCTGGAGCGGATAGTCGAAGGGGCCGAGGAAGAAGCGGCGGCTGTGCCGGGTGCCGGAGACGACCGTGGTGCCGTTGATCCTCAGCGTGGTGGTGCCCGCGGGCAGCAGGGAGAAGCGGTGCAGGCCGGTGGTGGTCGGCACCAGGGTGCCGGTCCACTTCGCCGACCAGACGGCGGGCAGGTTCTGCACCGGCGCGGTGGTGAAGTCGACGGTCGCGTCGGTCCTGGTGGCGAGGGGGGTGCCGGTGGGCTCGGCGCCCGCGTAGTAGGCGGCGGTCAGCCCGGCCGCGCCGGAGGTGTCGCGCAGCACGGACGAGGTGACCGGGGTCAGCGGAAGGTCTCCCTTGCTGCCCTGTGCGTGGGTGACCTTGACGGAGGTGCCGGCCCGGTCGCGGATGGCCTGGAGCGGGGTGGTCCAGGTCCCGGGGTCGACGTAGGTGGAGCCGGCCACGCCGGTGAAGGCGTCGGTGCCGGCGGGGCCGATGACCGCCAGCGTCTTCAGCGAGCCGGGCAGCGGGAGTGCCGCGGAGCGGTTGGCGAGCAGCACCGTGGCAGCGACCGCGGCTTCGTGGGCGAGGTTTCGGTGTTCCTGGGTGCTGACGTCGGCGGCCGGGGCGGGCACGGGGTGGTCGAAGAGGCCGTGGGCGTACATCGTGACGAGGATGCGGCGGGCGGCGTCGTGCAGCCGTGCGTCCGGTATCGCTCCGCCGGTGAGGGCACCTGCCGGGATCTTCACGCCGGCGGGGCCGAGTCCGGCGAGGTCCATGCCGGCCCGGGCGGCGGCGATCTGGTCGTCACCGGCCCAGAAGTCGGGGACGGTGTAGCCCTGGAGGCCGAGGCCCTTCTTCAAGTCGTCGAACAGGGACGGGTTCTGGGTGGCGAAGGTGCCGTTGATCCTGGGATAGGCCATCATCACCGAGGTGGTCGGGGCGGCGGCGACCACGTGGCGGAACGGGGCCTGGTAGATCTCGCGCAGGGCGCGGTCGGAGACCTTGGTGTCGGTGAAGAAGCGGTTGGTCTCCTGGGTGTAGGCGGCGAAGTGCTTGACGGTGGCCGCCACGTCGCGGCTCTGCATGCCGGTGGTGACGGCCGCTCCCAGCCGCCCGGCGAGCAGCGGGTCCTCCCCCATGCCTTCCGACTGACGGCCGAAGTGCCAGGTCCGGGTCAGGTCGACGGTGGGGCCGAGCATGTTGTTGTAGCCCTTGGCACGGCCCTCGGTGCCGATGGCCTCGCCGATCCTGCGGGCCAGGTCCTCGTCGAAGGTCGCCGCCTGGGCGACGGGCACGGGGAAGGCGGTCACTCCGCTCTCGCCACGCAGGCCCGCCGAGGCGTCGACCATCGTCAGCGCCGGTATGCCCAGGTGCGCGACGGCGGCGAAGTCGCACCGGATGAGGGCTTCCTTCTCCGCCGCCGTCATACGGGCGAGCAGGGCGTCGGCGCGTTCGTGCGGGCCGGTGCCGGAGGCGGCGGCCGCCCGCGGGCTCACGCTCGGGGCCATGCTCGCGGCCAACGCGGTGAAGGTGGCGGCAGAGAGGAAGGTTCGTCTGTTCACAACGGCTCTCCGGACGAGTGTGGCGACCGCTCAACGGGCCGCCGCGAAGGGGCGCGGCCGACCTGGGGTGGTGTTCACGGTCGGCCACGGATTGACGGGGTGGGCGGACGGAAATTGCGCCCTGCGTTCGTTCGACGGGGTCACTGCCGTGTCCCGACGGCAGCTCCGAGCCTGAAAGTTATGGCTTGTTCCCTACCGGGTCAACCCTTCGATGAACC
The DNA here is from genome assembly GCF_040298625.1 of Streptomyces sp. NPDC001532. NCBI lineage: Bacteria > Bacillati > Actinomycetota > Actinomycetes > Kitasatosporales > Streptomycetaceae > Streptomyces > Streptomyces sp. NPDC001532. The sequence continues at coordinate 50,898 of NZ_JBEPAL010000029.1, read as the reverse complement.
ACCTCAGAAAAGGCCATCTGACCTGCGAGAACGAGTCTGTTTCGATTGAAATTCACGTTGAATTTCAATTGAACTCGCGGGCGTTCGCCTTTTCCATCGAGCTGGTGGATGGAATGCATTTATGACGGTGATGCGCCTGTCTGGAAATCCCGGTTGTGAGGCTGGACCGAGGAGGCGGTGTCGTCCGCTGGTTCGGGCGAAGCCCTAGGCTCCCGGGAGGCGGGGAGTCGCGTTCCGGGCCCGGTCGACGTCGAGGCGGCGGCGGCCGTCCTGGCCCGGCTCACCGCACCGCTGCCGCGTCGGCGGGGCCCCGCGGCCTCGCGGGCGTCGGTCGTGGACCGGGACCAGCGGCTACGACGCGCCCTGCGCGTCTGCCTGCATCACCTCGACGCGGGCGCCGTGACGCCGCCGGCCGCAGCGGGTGAGGCGCTGTCGCCGGGGCCGATCGCGCTGTTCTCCGCTCCGGCCGCCCCGAGCCCGCCCGGGACCGTTCCCCGCCCGCCGCCGGACGGGCGTGTGACCGCGCTGGGCTGGGCCGAGGCCGTCCCGGGGGATTGTCAGTGGTGGGCGGCAAGATGGCGGGTATGACGACTTCCGCCGTTCCCACCGTTTCCGCTGCCCAGCTGCCGGATGCCGCCGCCTACGTCCAGGCCGTCGAGCAGGCGGCCGCCGCGGCGGCCGCGTACTACCAGGGCGGCACCTCGCCGCTGGACGACGACGCGTACGACCGCCTGGCGCGAGCCATCGCCGCGTACGAGGCGGAGCATCCGGAGCAGGTGCTGCCCGACTCGCCGACCGGCAAGGTCGCGGGCGGAGCGGTAGAGGGCGATGTGCCGCACACGGTGGCGATGCTGAGCCTGGACAACGTCTTCTCCGACGAGGAGTTCACCGCCTGGGCGGCCTCCCTCGCGCGGCGTGTCGGACACGAGGTGGCCCGCTGGAACGTGCAGCCCAAGCTCGACGGCCTGGCGATCGCCGCCCGCTACGAGGGCGGCCGCCTCACCCGGCTGATCACCCGCGGCGACGGCAGCGCCGGAGAGGACGTCTCCCACGCCATCGGCACCATCGAGGGCCTCCCGGAGCAGCTGACCGAACCGGTCACGCTCGAGGTGCGCGGCGAAGTCCTCATGACGAACGCCCAGTTCGAGCAGGCCAACCGGTTGCGGACCGAGCACGGCGGCATGCCCTTCGCCAACCCGCGCAACGCCGCGGCGGGCACGCTGCGCGCCAGGGACCGTGCCTACTCGGTGCCGATGACGTTCTTCGGCTACGGACTGCTGCCCCTGCCCGGCACCGAGGAACAGCAGGCTGCCGAACTGGTGCGGGCCGCGCACGGCTCGCTCATGGACCGGGCCGCCGCCTATGGCATCAACACCCCGGCGACCACCCGGGTTCCCGGCGTCGTCGTCGACACGGCCGAGCAGGTCCTGAACCGCGTGCGGGAGATCGCCGCGCTCCGCTCGGAGCTGCCGTTCGGCATCGACGGGATCGTCGTCAAGGCCGACGACGCGGCCGACCAGCAGGCGGCCGGCAATGGTTCGCGGGCACCGCGCTGGGCGGTGGCGTACAAGCTCCCGGCCGTCGAGAAGATGACCAGACTGGTCGACGTGGAATGGAACGTCGGCCGCACCGGCATCATCGCGCCGCGCGCGGTCCTGGAACCGGTGGTGATCGACGGCTCCACCGTCACCTACGCCACCCTCCACAACCCGGCCGACATCACCCGCCGCGGCCTGCTCCTCGGCGATCAGGTGATGGTGTACAAGGCGGGTGACATCATCCCGCGCATCGAGGCTCCGGTCGCGCACCTGCGCACCGGCGACGAGACGGAGATAGCGTTCCCGAGCGCCTGCCCGCAGTGCGGCTCGGCCATCGACAAGAGTGAGCAGCGGTGGCGGTGCGAACGCGGCCGCAACTGCCACCTGGTCGCCTCCCTCGTCTACGCGGCGGGCCGCGACCAGCTGGACATCGAGGGCCTGGGCCACACCCGTGTCGTCCAGCTCGTCGAGGCGGGTCTCGTGACCGAGCTGCCCGACCTGTTCGACCGGCTGACCCGCGATCAGCTGCTCGGCCTGGACCGCATGGGGGCCACCAGCACCGACAACCTCCTGGCCGCCCTCGACGCGGCCAAGCGGCGGCCGCTGTCGCGGGTGCTGTGCGCGCTCGGGGTGCGGGGCACGGGCCGGTCCATGTCCCGCCGTATCGCCCGGCACTTCGCCACCATGGACGCGATCCGTGCCGCGGACGCGGACGCGATGCGGCAGGTGGAGGGGATCGGTACGGAGAAGGCGCCGGTCATCGTCGCCGAACTCGCCGCGCTCGCGGACCAGATAGACCGCCTGGCGGCCGCCGGTCTGACCATGACGGAACCGGGTGCCACCCCGCCCTCCCCCGCCACGGAGACCGCCGCAGGGACTGCCGCGGGGGCTCCCGCGGACACCGCCGCGACCGGTGGACAGGTGGCCGCGGAGGCGGGCCCGCTCGCCGGGATGAAGGTGGTCGTCACCGGGGCGATGACCGGGCCGCTGGAGAGTCTGTCCCGCAACCAGATGAACGAACTGATCGAGCGGGCCGGCGGAAAGTCCTCGGGAAGCGTCTCGAAGAACACCAGTCTCGTCGTCGCCGGGGAGGGCGCCGGGTCCAAGCGGGCCAAGGCCGAGTCCCTGGGTGTCCGCCTGGCCACTCCGGACGAGTTCGCCGTACTGGTCGCCGACTTCATCGAGTGAGCGCCGCCGCCGGATGAGGACGGGGATCCTTTGACGCCGCGCGGATGGGAGAGTAGGGACGTCGCGTCCGCCCAACGGAAGAGGATCCCCGGCATGGCCGTCATCCACCACACCGCCCTCAGGCCCGGCAAGCTGGAACTGCTGACCGCCTGGTTGCCTTCCCGGCCGTGGTACGCCGGCGGCGCGGGCACACCGGAGTTGGCCAAGGCCGGCGGTTTCCGGCTGGACGACCCGCGGGGTGAGGTCGGCATCGAGTTCATGGTCGTGACCGATGTCTCCGGCACTCACCCGGCCGGTTACCTGGTGCCGCTCACCTATCGCGGCGCCCCGCTCGCCGGTGCGGAGCACGCCCTGATCGGCACCATGGAGCACGGTGTGCTGGGGCGGCGCTGGGCCTACGACGGCTGTCACGACCCGGTGCTGGTCTCCCAGTTGCTGGCGCTGATCGCGGGCCGGACCCAGGCTCAGGACCAGAACACCAGCGACACCCCCGACCGGGAGGTCACCCGCTCCTGCACCGGTGACGGTTCCGGCCTCGCGAACCTCACCCTCGGCGCCACTGACGACCAGGACGGTACCGAACTGTCCGCGCCGCACGGCCCGGCACTCCGCCTGCACCGCGTCCTGCGCCCCGCACCGGACGACACCGCGCTCTCCCTGCCGCCGCGGGCGACGGGCCATGTCGCCGGCTCGTGGAGCATGCCGGACGGCACACGGGCGCGGGGCCTGTTCGCCGTCCTGCACAGCGAGCCGCGAGGTCAGGAGGCCATGAAGCGGGCTATCTGACCGAGCACGACCGTGTCCGTGAGGAAACCGATGTGCGTCTGGCAGACCACGGCGTTGTTCGTGGCGCCGTCCAGTCGTGTGCTGGTGTACGGGAGGATGATTCCGTCGCACGCCGAGTACCAGGTCGCGTACTTGGTGCTGCCCGGCGTCTCGTCACCCGAGGTGATCTGGGAGATGAACGAGGAGCCCGGATACATCTGCTGACAGGTGGTGTAGATCAGGCAGGCACCGGCGTAGGTGGTGCCGTGGTTCGCCCCGGCGATCGAGGCGAGGTGACTGACGCTGGTGTTTCCGCCCAGCACCTTCAGGTAGTACTGGCTGACGAGGCCGCCCATCGAGTGGTTGACGATGGCGACCTTGCTCGCACCGGTGCGCGCCTTGACGTTGTTGACGAAGGCCGCGAGGCCCTGGGCGTTGGTGACGTTGTTGCCGTACGAGTCGTATTCGTAGGCGAAGAGGTTGGAGCTGGACCAGCCGTTGAGCCGGAAGACGCTCATGGCGGTGGTCCAGTTGGACGCGTTGCCGGTGTAGCCGTGCACGAAGACGACCGGCGTGCTGGTGGACAGCGGCTCGACGTCCGCCGCCTGCGCGACGGAGGCGGTCGACGCGGACGCGGTGTCGGCCGCGCCGGCCGTCGACGCGGACGAGAACAGGGTGAACGCGGCGGTGGCGGCCGCGAGAGCGCCGATGAGGCGACGCGGGGAACGACGACGCATGATGCCCCTCCTGACAGGGATGCGGGTGCTTGACCCGAACAGAGTCGCGGGGCGGGACGTGGGCGCCACCGGTGAAATCACCGGTGCGGCGAAGACGTGGATCATCGCGGCACGGGGGGCAGCGGCACCGCAGCACAGCGACATGGCACAGCACGGCACGGCGGCACAGCTCTGCGAGGGCTTCCGGCGGACCGCCGCCGTCTCAGATGTCGGCCCAGACCGTCTTGCCTTGGGTGGTGTACCGCACGCCCCAGTCCTCGGCGACGGAAGCGCAGATCAGCAGTCCGCGGCCGCCTTCGTCGACGGCTTTGGCGTGGCGGAGGTGCGGTGCGGCCTGTCCGGCGTCACTGACCTCGACGGTGAGGCCGGGGTTGTTGCGGATGAGCCGGAGAGTGAGCGGCGCGGCACCGTAGCGGATGGCGTTGGTGAGGAGTTCGCTGGTGACGAGTGTCGCGGTGAACGGATCGGTGGGCTGTTCCCACTGCCGGAGGCGGTCCTCGACGCGGGTGCGTGCGGTGGCGACGGACGCGAAGTCGAAGGGGATGTCCCACTCGGCCAGTTCGTCCGGTGGCAGCCGCCGGGTGCGGGCGACCAGCAGGACGCGGTCGGGGGCGAGGAGCCGCTCCACGTCGTCCGCCATGGTCTCGGGGTCGCGCTCCGGGCGGGCGAGGGCGGCCAGCAGGGCTTCGGTCGCGGGCCCGTCCTCGGTCGCCGCCGCCGAGGAGGCGAGACACAGGGTGCTGCCCGCGGGCAGCAGGTGGGAGGCCGAGGCGAACGGTGGACCCTCGGCACCGAGCAGGGACCCGTCACCGACGGGGTGCGGGTCCGCGGATCCGTCCGGGCGGACGACGACGGCGAGGCGGTTGCCGGCGCACGCGATGTCGAGGCTGCCGGTGACGGGGTCGTGGACGGCGATCGTGCAGTGGGCCGTCGGCCGGTCGTCCGTGCCGGAGGTGTCGTGTTCGGCGGCGAGCCTGAGCGTGATGGCGTGCAGCCGGGCGAGGAGTTCGTGCGGGTCGAGGTCGAGTGTGGTCAGGCTGTGGACGGCGGTGCGCAGGCGGCTCATGGTGGCGACCGCGCTGAGGCCCGGGTGCTCGACCTGGCCGACGACGAGAGCCACGCGCGCTCCCGGCAGCGGGATGAGGTCGAACCAGGAGCCGGCGCCGTTGCCGCCGGGCCGGTGTCGCCGCGCCACGTCGACGGCGCGCTGGGTGGCCTGCTCCGTCCGTGGCGGCCAGTCCTGGAGGGCGGTCATGACGATGTGCTCGCGGGTGAACCGCAGCGCGTTGTCCAGGCAGATCGCCGTACGGCCGACGATGCCGTCGGCGAGCTCGAGATCGTCCGGGACGTACGGGTCGGCGGTGTCGGCCCGCTGGAAGGCGACCGCCCCGAGGAGTTGCCCGCGCACTGTCAGCGGAGCCACCACCCTGCGGTCGGCCGGGCCGCCCGTCGGGGAGGCGGACAGCACGGCGGACTGCGGGACCGCGTCGCTCCCGAAGACCCCCGGGAGCAGAATGCCGCCGGCCTTCGGGACCGGGGGTCCGTCGTCCGTCCTGCCGGTCGCGGCGCAGCGCAGCAGGGGCGGCACGTCCGCGGGCTGGAGGGCGGGGTCCCTTCCTCTGAGGACGGCGTCGGTGAGGGCGACCACGACCGAGTCCGCGAAGCGCGGCACGGTCACGCCGACGAGTTCGCGGACCGTCCGCTCCACGTCGAGGCTGGGACCGATCCGCTCCCGGGCTTCGTGCAGGAGCCGGAGCCGGGCCTGGGCGCGTTCCCGCTCGGTGACGTCCGTGGTGGTGACGACGAGGCCCAGCACGGAGCCGGAGCTGTCCTGGAGGCGGTGGGCGGAGGCGGAGAAGACGTGCGCGTTGCCGGAGTCGGCGGGGGGACGGCCGACGAGGAGGTAGTCGGTGACCGGGCGGCCCGTGGTGAGGACCTCGCGCAGCACGTTCTCGTCGAGGGTCACCCCGACGGAGCGGTACGCCTCCGCGGCCGGCAGCCCGAGTATCCGATCCGCCGGGATGCCCCGGACTCCGGAGGCGACGGTGTTCAGCCGGATGACGCGCAGCTCCGTGTCGAGCACATGCAGGCCCACGTCGGACTGGGTGAAGACCGCCTCCAGGACCGCTTCCTCCCACGGTCCGGGCCGGCCGCCGAGGTCCGGGGAGTCCTGACGCTTCTTCGGTGCCGGCACGACCTCACCTCCCGTACGACCGCCGCGGGCGTGGTGCGGCCACAGCGGGCCCCTGGGCGCGAGACCACCCCACATGAGCCTCCCCCACCTCGGCCCGGCGCGCGAACGGAGCGGGCGGGCCGGCGTCACCGGCAGGTAGATCAGGCATACCTAAGGGAGACGTGGGTCACCTTCGCGGCTACCCGGGACTGCGGGCCGGGACGGGAGAGAGATGTCGAAGAGGCGCCAGGACGCGAGACGCCCGCACGGTGAACTCGTCGCCGACGTGCTCGCGGTGCTGTGGGAGAGCGGCAAGCCGATGACCGCCCGGCAGGTCAACGCGGCGCTGGGTGCGGAGCTGGCCAGGACGACGATGGCCACGATCCTGTCCAGGCTCCATGAGAAGGGAACGCTCACCCGGGTCCCGTCGGGCCGGGGCTTCGCCTACGCTCCGGTGCAGGACGCGGCGGGGCTCGTGGCGGGTCGTATGCGCCGGGAGCTGGAGCGAGAGCCGCGTCGTGACCTGGTGCTGAAGCGGTTCGTGTCGTCGCTGTCGGAGGACGACGAGGAGACGCTGCGGCGCCTTCTCCTGGAAGCCGAGGCCGAGAAGAACGAATGAACCACCTGCTGGTCCTGATCGTCCTGGCCCTGGCGGTCCCGTGGGCCGCTGCGGCCCTCGCGCGCCGTCTGGCCGGGCTGCTGCCGCCCCGGGCGGCCTGCTGGGCGCTGACGGGCGCCGCGGTCGTCCTGGCCGGCGGCACCTTCGCGGCGCTGTTCGGCCTGTTCCATGTGCCCTTGCTCGCGTCCTTGTGGCACGTGCCGCTGCGGCGCGTGGTGGCCGCGTGGCCGGCGGCGGTTCCGGTCGCGTGCGCGGCAGGGCTCGTCCTGGCGCTCCAGTGCGGCGTCGCCGTCCGCAGGTGGCTGCGGCATCGCTCGGTGCTCGCGCGGGCCTGGGAGTCCGCAGGTGCGGGAGCGGGGCACGGGGACCTGCTCGTGGTGCCGGGTGACGGTGTGGAGGCCTTCGCGCTGCCCGGGTTCCGCGGTCGCCGGGGCACGGTCGTCGTGACGTCGGGCATGGTGCGCGCGCTGGGCGCCGAGGAGCGTGCGGTGCTGCTGGCCCATGAGCGAGCCCATCTGGCGGGCCGCCATCACGTGCTGTCGGCGGTGGTGGACCTCGCCTCGGTGGCGCATCCGGCGCTGCGGAGCCTGCGGGAGTCGTTGGGTTTCCACCTGGAGCGCTGGGCGGACGAGTCGGCGGCCGCGGCGGTGGGTGATCGCCGGCTGGCGGCGGCCGCCGTGGCGCGGGCGGCGCTGGCCCAGTCGGACCGGGGGCACGGTGGTGCCCGCGGGTACCCGCTGCTGTCGGTGACGTCGGGGCCCGTGCCGCAGCGGGTGAAGGCCCTGCTGGCGCCGGCTCCGGCAGGGCCCCGGGGCCCTGTCCGGAAGGCCGGGGCGGCGGCTCTCGCCCTGGCGGTGGTGCTCTGCGTGGTGGCCGCGCCGGCGGTGACCCTCGGCCTCCACGAGTTCGTCGAGCACTCCGCGGCGGCGGTGCGGCGCGGCTGAGGTCCGCGGGACCGGACGGGGTCTTCGCGCCGTACGTCCTACCGGGGTGCCCGACGTCCTACCGGGCGCCCGTACGTTGTACCGGGGTGCCCGTACGTCCTACTGGGGCGCCGGTCGGCCGGCCTGGCGCTCGGGGGACCGCTCGGCGCGTTCGGGGCTGAGGAAGAGAAGCATCACGGGGACGAGGTACACCGCCCAGACGACGGTCTGGAGGACGGTGGGGTCGGGCTGGAAGTTGAACACGCCCTTGAGCAGCGTGCCGTACCAGGAGTCCGGCGGGACGGCGGTGGAGATGTCGAACGCGAGGCTGTGCAGTCCGGGCAGGAGGTCGGCCTCCTGGAGGTCGTGGATGCCGTAGGCGAGGACGCCCGCGGCGACGACGACGAGCATGGCGCCGGTCCAGCGGAAGAACTTGGCCAGGTTGATGCGCAGGGCGCCCTTGTAGAACAGCCAGCCGAGGACGACGGCGGTGGCCAGTCCGAGGAGGGCTCCGACGAGGGGGCGCACACCGTCGTCGGTGGCCTGGACGGCGGTCCAGATGAACAGGGAGGTCTCCAGTCCCTCGCGGCCGACGGCCAGGAACGAGGTGAGGATCAGGGCGCCGGTGCCGAGGGCGAGGGCGGCGTCGAGCTTGCCGTGGAGTTCGCTCCTGAGGTGGCGGGCGGTGCGCCGCATCCAGAAGACCATCCAGGTGACCAGGGCGACGGACAGGATGGACAGGCTGCCGCCCAGCGCTTCCTGCGCCTGGAAGGTGAGGGCGGAGGAACCGAACTGCAGGAGCGCCCCGAAGGCGAGGGAGAGCAGGACGGCTATGCCGACGCCGGTCCACACGGGGGTCAGTTGCCGACGGTTGCCGGTCTTGACGAGGTAGGCGACGAGGATGCAGACGACGAGGCTCGCCTCGAGTCCCTCGCGCAGGCCGATCAGGTAGTTGGCGAACACGCCGGTCCTTTCCGGGTGGAGCTGTGGGGCCGCGAGGCGTGTCAGGTGAACAGCGCCCGGCCCCACCAGTCGTCCTGGTCGCGGACGCCCGGCGGGATGGCGAACACCGCCGAACCCACATGCTGGATGTATTCGTTGAGCGCGTCGCCGCGCGCGAGTGAGGTCTGCACGGGGATGAAGCCGGTGCGGACGTCCCGCTGGTAGGCGAGGAAGAACAGGCCCGCCTCCAGGCGCCCGAGGCCGTCGGTGCCGTCGGTGAACGAGTAGCCGCGGCGCAGGATGGTGGCTCCGCCGTTGGTGTCCGGGTGGGCCAGGCGCACGTGCGCGTCGGGTAAGTCTCGAGTAAGCCCGCCGCGGCGCTTCCCTCGGGATCCGCCGCTCAGCCACCCCGACCTGCCCTAACCTGACGCCCATGAACGCACCGGGGGACGTGGTCGACGGGCGCTTCGAGCTGATCGAGCGGCTCGGCAGCGGAGGTATGGGCACGGTGTGGCGGGCCCGCGACACCGTGCTGCACCGGGAGGTCGCCCTCAAGGCGGTACGCCCGGACGCGGAGGCCTCGCCCGCCGTCCGTGAACGGGTGCTGCGCGAGGCGCGGGCGCTGGCGCGGCTCAACAGCCCGCATGTGGTGACCGTCCATCAGATCGTCGAGGCGGACCCGCATCCGTGGATCGTGATGGAGCTGGTGCCCGGCAGGTCGCTCCAGGAACGGCTGTCCGACGGCCCGCTGCGGCCCGCGGAGGCGGCGCGCGTCGGCCGTCAGATCCTCGCCGCCCTGCGCGTCGCCCACGCGGCCGGCATCCAGCACCGGGACGTCAAACCGGCGAACGTGCTGCTGAGCCCCGACGGCACCGCCGTGCTCACCGACTTCGGCATCGCCGCCCTGCAGGGCTCCTCCGCTCTCACCGCCACCGGCGAACTCGTCGGCTCACCCGAGTACATGGCCCCCGAGCGCATCCGCGGCCTCGACGACGACCCGGCCTCCGATCTGTGGTCCCTGGGGCTGGTGCTGTACGTCTGTGTCGAGGGCGTGAGTCCGCTGCGCCGGGCGACCACGCTCGCGACGCTCGCCGCCGTTCTCGACGACGCGGTGCCGCCGCCGGTGCGCTCGGGCCCGCTCGCCCCGGTCCTGCAAGCCCTCCTGGTGCGCGACCCCGCCGCCCGTCCCGACGCCGCACGGCTCGACGCGCTGCTCGCGCGGGCCGAGAGCGGCGCCCCACCGCGCTGGGACCAGGCGACGGTGACGGCGGCGCCGACCCCGCCCCTGCCGCCTCCGCCGCTGGCGGCACCGACCACCCGGCAGGACCTCCCCGTCCCCGCGCGCCCGCACCGCCGGCGCGGAACGGCGCTCGCCGCCGCGCTCGCCGCGGTGGTGGCCGTCGTGGTGGCGGCCGGCCTCGTCCTCACGCTGAGCTCACCGGACGACGGCGGACCGGCCGACGGAACGGCCGCGTCCCGCACGAGCACCTCCCCCGCGCCCGGCCCACGGCAGGGGAACACGACGGCGCAGCGGAGCGCCGACCCCACCCCGTCGCCCGGCCGGTCCTCGTCGCCCGGCCGCACCTCGTCGTCCACTCCGGGCCCGGAGCGCTCCACGTCCACGCCGCCCCCGGCCACCGACGGCCGCTGGATCGCCCAGCTCCACTCGGAGCCGTTCGCCTCCGGCACCGCGGCCCGCGACAGCCGACTCGCCCGGATCCGTGAGACCGTGCCCGAGGCCCAGGTCCTGCGCAGCGACGACTACGCCTCGCTGCGCCCCGGCTTCTGGGTCGTCTACGCGCCGGGCCCCTTCGCCGACGGCCGAGCGGCGCTGTCGTTCTGTGCCGAACGCGGCCGCACCACGGCGAACGGCTGCATGGGGCGCTATCTCAGCACCAGTCCGGACGACTTCGCCCTCCAGTGCGCTCCCCCGGCGTCGCGCCCGACGGGCCGCTGCACGCGGGGAACGTAGCGCGGCACGGGGTCTGCGACCGGCCGCCGCAGACCCCGGGAGCGGGCCGGGTACCCTGCCGGGATGACGCTGCAACCCGCGCCGGACGAGCGGCGGCCCGCGAACCACGGGCCGAAGGCCGCCGCCCGCAACCGGGCCGCTCTGGTCACCGCCGCCCGCGAGGTGTGCGCCGAGCACGGCTTGGACGCTCCGCTGTCCGCGATCGCCCGTCGGGCCGGTGTGGGGCAGGGAGTTCTGTACCGGCACTTTCCCGACCGGGCCGCCGTGGCGGCCGCGGTGCTGGAGGAGAACGTGCGGCAGGTCGAGGAGGCGGCCGCGGCCGAGGGCGCGGACTTCGCCGGCGTCCTCGGGGTGCTGTCCTGGCATCTGACCGAGTCGGCGGCCTTCATCGGTCTGCTGCATCCGGACCGGGCGGGCGGCCGCTCCGAGGTCCGCGCGTACGCGCAGGCCCTGTCCGTGCGGGTCGAGCGCGCTCTGCGGGGCTGTATGCCGGATGGTCACCGGCTGGGCGCGGCGGACGATCTCATGCTCGCGGTGGCGATGGTCTGCGGCGCCGTCGTCGGTCCCACCCGTGAGGTACGGGAGCGCCGGGCGCTGGCGGCCTGGCGGTTGCTCGGCGTCGAGGTGGGACCGGTGCGGCCGTTCGAGGGGTGAGCAGCGGCTGGGTCAGCCGCCGTTGGACTGGCGGGTGCCTTCCGCGAGCGCGTCGAAGGTGTACAGGTAGCCTCCGGCGGGTCCGCTGACGGTCATGTAGGCCTTGGTTCCGCCGGGTGTGATGGCCACGTTGGTGGCCGATTCGAGCCCTTCGGCGCGGCCGCGGAGTTCGACGGTCGCGAGGCGTTCGCCGTTCCGGTCGTAGACGCCCATCGCGGGGCGGCCGTGCAGGGCCTGGTAGAGGTTGCCGTCGGCGTCGACGGCGATGGAGTCGGTCTGCGCGATGCCTGCGTCGACGCGGATGGCGGTGTGCCGGGAGGTCACTGCTCCCCGGTCGTCGATCCGCAGGTAGGAGATGCGGTTCTGGGTGAGTTCGCTGATCCACAGTCCGCGGTGGTCGGCGTCGAACGAGATCCCGTTCGGTGCCGCGAGTTCCCGGGCGAGGACGGTGGCCTTCTCGCCGGTGCGGTCGACGCGCACCACGCGGCCGTGCTCCTCGCCTTCGGTCAGTCCGCGTGAGTCGCTGATGTAGAGGTGGCCGTCCTCGTCGAAGGCGAGGTCGTCTGGGTTCATCGGGGCTCCCTCGACCTCGCCGGTGAAGAACGTCCGCGGGTCGCCGCCGTCCGGGGCCAGGCTGACGATCTCGCCGTGGGCGAAGTCGGTCAGGTAGAGCCGTCCGTCGTAGGGGCTGAACTGGGCGGAGGTGTAGGCGCCCCGGCCGTCGGTGTGGATCGCGCGCGCGGTCCTCTTCGCCAGGTCGACGCGTATGACCTTGGGTTCGCCCTCGGGTGCGGTGACGTCGACGACGAGCAGCCTGCCGTCCTCGTCGAAGGTGGGTCCTTCCAGCAGTGTCATGCCCGTCTCTTCGTGCACTTCGGTCAGCTGCATGACCTTGTGCGCGGGGATGTGCCTGACGGTGCCTGCGGGCGGGGCCGCGGGGTCCCGGCGGTCGCCCGTGTCCGTGCCGCAGCCGGCGAGGGCGAGTGTGCCGATCGCGGCGAGCACGGCGGACAAGGCAAGGGGGCGGATCGGGAGTCGTCGCATGGGAGAGGTCGCCTTCCTGTCCGGACACTTCAACCGGACAGTGTTGTCCGGTAGTTGCTACGGTAGTGGACGGCCGCCTTCCTCATGGGGCAGGCCGCCCGGTTGCCGACCGACAAGACGGAGGCCTCGCATGACGTCCCCTCAAGTCCCCGCGCCCGACGAGCTCGCCGCGCTGCGGCAGCGCTACCGCCTCGAACGAGAGCGGCGCTTACGCCCCGACGGCACCCGTCAGTACCTCGCGACGGAGGCCGAGTTCGGGTACTACGCCGCCGACCCGTACGCCGCGGAGGCGACCGCGCGCGAGCCGCTGTCCGACACCGTGGACGTCGCCGTCGTCGGGGGCGGATTCGGCGGCATCCTCGCCGGGGCCCGGCTGCGGCAGCGGGGCGTGCGGCGGGTCCGGATCGTCGAGAAGGGCGGCGACTTCGGGGGCACCTGGTACTGGAACCGCTATCCGGGCGTCCACTGCGACATCGAGTCGCACGTGTACCTGCCGATGCTCGACGAGACCGGCTACGTCCCGCGCTGGAAGTACGCCCCCGGCGAGGAGATCCGCCGCCACGCCGTGCGGATCGCGCAGCGGTTCGAGCTCTACCCCGACGCCCTGTTCTCCACCGCGGTCACCTCACTGACCTGGGACGAGGACTCCGGGTCCTGGACCGTCGCCACCGACCGGGGGGACGCGTTCCGGGCCACCTACGTCGTCACCGCCACCGGCACCCTCTCCGAGCCGAAGCTCCCCGGGATCCCCGGCATCGAGGACTTCGAGGGCCACACCTTCCACACCTCCCGGTGGGACTACGCCTACACCGGCGGCACCCCGGACGGCGGGCTCACCGGCCTCGCGGACAAGCGGGTCGGTGTCGTCGGCACCGGCGCCACCGGTGTGCAGGTCGTTCCGATGCTGGCCGAGGACGCCGGACACGTCTACGTCTTCCAGCGCACCCCGTCCTCGGTCGACGTCCGCGCCAACCGCCGCACCGCCGCCGAGGACGTCGGCGCCGGCCGCGACGGCTGGGCCCGCGAGCGGCGCGACAACTTCCTGCGCATCGTCTCGGGCGAGCCGGCCGACCGCGATCTCGTGGCGGACCGCTGGACGTCGTCGGCCGCCCTGCTGGAGAAGCTGCTGCCGAGTTTCCGCCGGCCCGGCGACCGGAAGGCCTTCGAAGCCGCCTACGAGGCCGCCGACGCCGCCAAGATGAACGAGCTGCGCGCTCGCGTCGAGCGGATCGTCACCGACCCGGACACGGCGGAGAGGCTCAAGCCCTGGTACCGGTACGCCTGCAAGCGTCCCACCTTCTCCGACCTGTACTACCCGGCGTTCAACCGGAGCAACGTCACCCTGGTCGACACCGCGGACACCCACGGCATCGAGCGCGTCACCGAGCACGGTGTCGTGGTCGGCGGCACCACGTACGAACTCGACTGCCTGATCTTCGCCACCGGCTTCTCCGTCGGTGTCTCCGGCGTCCACTCCGGCAAGCTGCCCGTGCACGGCCGAGGCGGTGCCCGGCTGCTGGACACCTGGGCCCGGCAGGGCCCGCGCACCCTGCACGGCTTCACCAGCAACGGCTTCCCGAACCTGCTCCAGATGGGCTCCCTGCACAACGCCGGCAGCGTCAACTACACCCACGTCCTGGACGAGCAGGCCGTCCACGTCGCCGCCCTCGTCGAAGCGGCCGAGGCCAAGGGCGCGCTGATCGAACCGTCCCGCGAGGCCGAGGACGCCTGGATCGCCACCATGGCCGAGGGCGCCCCCGACCACGAGTGGTTCCACGCGGAGTGCACCCCCGGCTACTACAACCGCGAGGGGCGCGGCCGGCCCAACGGCCCGACCGCCTACCCGCACGGCGCGGTCGCCTTCCACGAACTCCTCGAGCGGTGGCGGGAGGAGGCCATGGACGAGGTCCTCCAGGGCTCAGCCCTGCTCGCGCAGGCCCCACGGGGAGCCGTACGCGGTCAGCAGGTCGAGGAAGGGGCGCGGCGGGAGGGCTTCCGGGCCGAGGACACCGCTGCCGGTCCAGGCGCCGGTGGCCAGCAGTTCCAGGGCGACGACCGGGTTCACGGCCGTCTGCCAGACGACGGCCTGTGAGCCGTACTCGCTCATCGACCACTGGTTGTCGACCACGTGGTAGAGGTACACCTCGCGCGGCGCGCCCGCCTTGCTGCCCTTGACCCAGGTACCGGCGCAGGTCTTGCCGGTCATCCGCTCGCCGAGGGTGGCCGGGTCGGGCAGGCAGGCCGCGACGACGTCGCGCGGGGACACGCGGACGGGACCGTCCGCTGCGGGCACCGTGACCTGGGGGGTGGAGTCCAGGCCCAGTTCGTGGAGCGTCTTCAGCTTGGCGATGAAGTCGTCGCCGAGGCCGTACTTGAAGGTGACGCGGCGCGCGTCCACCCAGCGCGGGATCAGCAGCACCTCCTCGTGCTCGACGTTGACGCACTCCACCGGGCCGATGCCCTCGGGGAAGTCGAAGACCTCGGGCTCGCTGAACGGGGCGGTGGTGAACCAGCCGCGGTCCCGCTCGTAGACCACGGGCGGGTTGAGACATTCCTCGATGGTCGTCCAGATGCTGAAGGAGGGGGCGAAGTCGTAGCCCTCGACGGTCAGGTTCGCGCCGTCGCGGACGCCGATCTCCTCTATCTCGTCGAAGAGCTCGTCGGCCGCGTACCGGGCGAAGACGTCGGACAGTCCGGGTTCGACACCCATGCCGACCAGGGCCAGTCTGCCGGTCTGTTCCCAGCGCCGGGCCAGTGCGAACTGCTCGTCGCCGAGTTTCACGCCGCACTCCTCGTAGGGGCGGGCGGAGTGCGGTGCCGACAGCGACATCGCCATGTCGACGTAGTGCGTGCCCGCTTCCAGGGCCGCCTGGAACAGCGGCATCACGAACCGGGGGTCGGTGGCGTTGAGCAGCACGTCGCAGCGCAGCTCGGTGAGCGCGCGGCGCACCGCGTCCTGGTCCGAGGCGTCCAGCCGCAGCGCGCCGAACCGGTCGCCGTCGGCGTCCAGCGCGGCGACGGCGGCCTCGGCGCGAGCGAGGTCGTGGTCGGCGACCACCATGTGGGTGAGGAAGTCCCGGCGGGCCGCGATCCGGGTGACGGCGGTTCCGACGCCGCCGGCGCCCACGAGCAGTACGCGCATGTCTCACACCTTTCGTCCGTTTCTTCCAGGAGGCGCTCGCCTCCGGGGGCACCGATGCAACGGGATGCCGCGGTGTAAGGTCAACCGTGTTGACATAAGGGTGGCCGGAGGAGGCGCGGGCATGGCGAAGGAAGTGGTGCCGGAGGCGGCACGCCGGCGACGGCGACCCACCCGCACCGGCACCGTGCTGTCCGAGGAGATCATCGTGCGGACGGCCCTGCGCCTGCTGCGCGAGCACGGCGGCCCCGGACTCACGGCCCGCCGCCTGGGTGCGGCCCTGGGCGCCGACCCGAGCGCCCTCTACCGGTACTTCGCCGGGATGGACGACCTGACCCGGGCCATCGGGGACGAGCTGATGGGGCGGGCGCTCGACAGGTGGGAGGCGAGCGGTGACTGGCGGGCCGATCTGCGGGCGCTGGGGCTGGCCATCCACGCCTCCTATCTCGCCCATCCGCAGGCGGCCGTGCTCACCGCGAGCCGGGTGACCGGCCGGCCGCGCGAGATCGCGGTCGACGAGACGATCCTCGGCATCCTGCGCGGCACCGGCCTGCCCGATCCGGTGGCGGTCCGCGTCTATCACGCGTTCATCGACCAGAGTCTCGCCTTCGCGGCACTCGACGCGGGCTCGCTCGCGCTGACGGAGCCGGCGCGCACGGAGGACGAGGAGATGTGGCAGTCCACGTACGCCAGGCTGCCGGCCGAGTCGCATCCGCACATCGCCGCCACGGCGCGGCTGCTCGCCCGGCGCATGCCGCACAGCGCCTATCCGGCCGTCCTGGAGATGCTGCTGGAGCACACGGCGGCACAGATCGAGCAGGTAGGGGCGTGAGGCGTCGGGGGTTTCCGGTGGGCTCGCGCGGCGCCAACACGTAGGTGCCGCAGGGCAATTCGGGAGTTGGCATGGACCTGATAGCCGTAGCTCGCTAAGCTCTGCCCACATCCATGAGAGCGCTCTCAGCTTGCGGTTGTTCCACCCCCACCTCGCGGGAACGACGAAGGGCATCTTCCATGAGACGCACCAGACTCAAGCATGCCGGCGTGGCCGTACTCCTCCTGATCGGCAGCTGGACCGCGGCCGGCACACTGCCCGCCTCGGCGAGCGACACCGCCGCCTCCACCCCTGCCGGCGCCGGCGCCCGCGCCGCCGACTCCGCACCGGCCTCCGCCGGTCTTCTGCGGGCGATGCAGCGGGACTTCGGCCTGACCCGCGCCGAGGCCGAGACCCGGCTCGCCGCCGAACGCCACGCCACCGACCTCGCGCCCAAGGCCCGCAAGACCGCCGGAGCGGCCTACGGCGGAGCCTGGTTCGACGCGCGGAGCGGAAAGCTGACCGTCGCCGTCACCCCGGACGCCGGCACCTCGACGGTCCGCGCCCTGCGCTCGTCCGGCGCGGCCGTCCGCACCGTGCAGCACAGCGCGCGCCGGCTCGACGCCGTGAAGTCGCACCTCGACCGCCTGGACGCGCCCTCGGGAGTGAGCAGTTGGTCGGTCGACCCGGCCGCCAACACCGTGGTCGTGAACGTCGTCCGCGACCAGCGGACTGACAACGATGTCCAGCGCTTCGTCGCCGAGGCCCGGGAGACCGGCCCGGTCACCGTCCGCACCGTGCGGGCCGCCGCGCGGACCTATGCGGCGGGAACCGTGGGCGGCGACCCGTACTACACCGGCAACGTCCGCTGCTCCATCGGCTTCTCGGTGCACGGCGGCTTCATCACCGCCGGACACTGCGGCGGCGCCGGGGCCGGCGTCCGGGGCTGGGACGGCTCCTACATCGGCAACTTCCAGGGCTCCTCGTTCCCGGACAACGACTACGCCTGGGTCAACGTGGGCAGCGGCTGGTGGACGGTGCCGGTGGTGCTCGGCTGGGGCACCATCCCGGACCGGCTGGTCCGCGGCTCGGCCGAGGCGCCGATCGGTTCCTCGATCTGCCGCTCCGGATCGACGACCCACTGGCACTGCGGTGCCGTCCTGGCCAAGAACGAGACGGTCAACTACAGCCAGGGCGCGGTGCACCAGATGACGAAGACCAGCGTCTGCGCCGAACCCGGCGACTCGGGCGGCTCGTTCATCAGCGGTGACCAGGCACAGGGCGTCACCTCCGGCGGCTGGGGCAACTGCTCCGGCGGCGGCGAGACCTGGTTCCAGCCGGTCAACGAGATCCTCGGCCGCTACGGGCTGACCCTGCACACGGCCTGACCGCACGGCTCGACCCCGAGCGGGCCCCGCTGGAACAGCGGCGGGGTCCGCTTCCCGTCCCCGGCACGCGGCTCGGGCGGCATGCCGCGCCTACTGCTTCGCCCCGAAGTTCTGCGTCCACCAGGGCCCGCCCGACCCCTCGTGGATGCCCACGCCGATGTCCTTGAACGAGCAGTTGAGGATGTTGGCGCGGTGACCGGGACTGTTCATCCAGGACTCCATCACCGCCTCCGGGGTCTGCTGGCCCCGAGCGATGTTCTCCCCGTACGTCGACCATCGGTAGCCCGCGGCGGTGGTGCGCTGTCCGGGGTCGGCGCCGTCCGGGTTGGTGTGGTCGAAGAAGTCGCGGGCGGCCATGTCCTCCGAGTGGCGCTGCGCCGCCTGGTTCAGCTGGGCGTCCTCCGTGAGCGGGCCGCAGCCGCCGGCCGCACGCTCCTCGTTCACCAGCGCCACCACCTGCGCGACGGCACCCGTCGGCGTCTGCTGCGACCGCGGTGCGCTGGACGCGGTCCGGACAGGCCGGGTGACGGACGGCTGGGGCGCGGGTGTGGTCTTCTCGGCGGGGCGCGGGCTCTTGGAAGGGCGCGGCTTCTTCGACGGTGACGCGGACGGCGACGCGGAGGCGGATGCCGACGCGGACGCGGAGGTCTCGGCCGGGCTGGGCGCCGAGAGGTCCACGACGGGTGCGCCGGCGGTACGCGCGGCGGTCACCTCCTCGGGGCCGGTGCCGGTCTCCGGGTCGGTGTCGAAGTACCACAGACCACCACCCGCCACACAGGCCGCGACGACGGCGCCTCCGACGGCCCGGCGCCGATTGCGCCGGCGGCGGCGCGCCTCGGAGCGGGAGGCCGCCCGGCCGGAGGCGGCACGGTGTCCGGCGCCCCGGCCCGAGCCGCCCTGGCCTCGGAACAGGCCCAGCGGGGACGCCGAACCGACGGCGGCCGTCGCGGTGGTGCCGGAGAGCACCCTCTCCAGCAGCGCGGGCGCCGCGGCGACCAGCGCCAGCCCGGCCAGCAGCCCTTCCGCCGGCATCAGCCCGCTCCACAGGCCGGAGCAGCGGGCACAGCCACGGGCGTGCCGGGCTATTCGCTTGCGCCACAGCGCCGACGGCCGGCCGTCCCAGGAGACCAGCAGTCCGCCGAGGTCCGCGCATCGCGGGCGCGCGTCGAGCGCCCGCACCACCACGCGGGCCGCCTCCAGCTGTGCCTTCATCCGCTGCACCCGGACCGCCGTGTGCTGAGGAGAGAGCTCCAGGGCGGCGGCGACCTCGGACCGCGTCAGCTCGCCCGCGCACTCCAGCCACCAGAGGGACAGCAGCCCCCGGTCGTCGGGTTCCAGCCAGCGGGTCGCGCGGGCGGTCTCCTGGCGCTGGCCGGACAGCTGGAGCTGCACCATGGTCAGGTCCACGAAGTCGGCGCCGGGGTCCGCGAGTTCCTCGGCCTCCTCGACGGCGCCCGGCACCGACTGCCGGTCCTGCCAGTGCGCCCGGACCTGGTTCATCGCGATGGCCACCAGCCAGGAGCGAAAGTTCTCGGGAGCGCGCAGACCGCCGAGCCCGTCGAGGGCGCGCAGCATGGTCTCCTGCACCACGTCGTCCACGTCGACGGAGCCGTTCAGCGCCCGCCCCACGATGTTGTAGACCAACGGGAGATACGCACCGACCAGGGCGTCCTGAGCCTTCGGATCACCACTGCGGGCAGCGGTCACCAGTGCCGCCGACTCCCTCGCGCGCTCTGCACCCATCACATACTTCCCTGTCCTCGACGCCGAACGAATGTCCGTCACATGGGAGACCGCTCGGTGCGCCTGGGATAACAATTATTCGGACGTGTGTCCCACGAGAGACTCACGGGGCCGGCCCGTCGGCGCAAGGGGAGAGATCACAGTCGGCGTCGGCGTCCGCTCTCGCGGTCGGGACGGCACGGGTGCGGCCCCTCCGCCGGGTCGAACCCGGAGAAGGGGCCGGCCGTCCTGATCGACGGTCAGTAGGTGACCTTCACGACGCCCGAGGCGGTGGCGTCGGCGCCCGTGCCGTCCGCCGGGACGGCGGTCAGCTTCCAGGTGTAGTTGCCGGTCGCCACCGGGGCGCCCGACTCGGAAGTGCCGTCCCAGGCGACCCGTACGGCACTGCGGGCGCCCTCGCCCGTCCAGGTCCGGACGACCTCACCGGTCGCGCGGCGGGTGAGGGTCACCTGCCAGGAGGCCGCGGGCTTGGAGAGCCACCACGTGGCCGCCCACTGACCGGTGGACGTGCCGGGTGCCGCGGTGCGGGCGACCCGCAGCGGCGACACCGCGTGCTGGGGCGCGGTGACATGGACGGTGTCGTCCGCGCCGACCCAGACGAGCTTCCCCGCGCCCGCGTCGAGGGTCCAGGTGGTGCCGCGTCCGTCGCCGTCGGCGGACTGCTCGAGGCCCGAGACGGTGCCCAGGTCGGCCGTGGCGCCGTCCGTCCGCAGCGCCGTCAGACGCAGTGCGCCGGACTCGTCCTCGTGGGCCAGGAAGCGGTCGCCGAGCAGGACGCCGGAGGCCGGGGCGGGGTAGGTGTGCCCGGACGCCAGGTCGCGGACGCCCGCCGCGTCCGTGGCGGCGCAGCTCCAGTACAGCAGGGTGCCGCTGTGCTGGAGTTCGTCGGGGACGCAGGCGGAGCCGAGGTCGACGGTCGCGGTGAGGTTGCCGGAGCGCACGTTGATCACCTTCACCGTGCCCGGCTCCTTCAGCGCCGGCTTGAACAGCTTCTTCTGGTCCAGTACGGCGGCCTGCGCGGGCTGTTCGCGGACGATCTCGTCGCGAGCGGTGTCGACGACGTACTGCCGTCCGCCCGCCTGGTACAGCACGAACTCCGGTGCGGCGTCGAGGACGCGGCCGTCGGTGCCCGGCAGCGGGAAGCTGTCCACGGGGTGTTCCGGGTCGTCGCCGGTCACCAGCACGTCGGCGCCCGTGTCCGGGTCGGCGACCAGTCTGGCCAGCCCCTCGTCGGTGCCGTCGGCGAAGCGGCCCGCGGTGAGGCCCGGGAAGTCGGCGAGCCTCGCGCCGTCGGCCGGGTCGAGCCCGGTGCCGATGTCCTTGCCGTGCAGGGTCCGCGTACCGGCGAGCACGTTGACGTATCTCAGCCTGCCCCGGTCGAGGGTCAGCGCCTGGATCGAGCCGTCCGCGGTCTTGACCCTCGGCACCTGGCGCAGCGGCAGGCCCGAGACGAGGCCGAGGCCGTCCACGCTGAAGAGGTGCACGGCGCGCTTGCCGTCGGCGTCCTCGCCGAGCACCACCAGGCCGCCGGTGCCCTCGGTGCGCAGGAACGTCTGCTCGACATCACTGAGCAGCGTCCGCTCGGTGTCCGCTCCGGCGAAGGGGGTGAGGTGCAGCGGGCCGCCGTCGCCCTCGTACCAGAGCACGTTGTCACCGACCACGAAGGTGGTGACCTCGCTGTCCGAGGAGCGTGTGGGCAGCGGCACGACGCGCGGGGCGGCCGTGCTGCCCAACGGCATGACGCGGACGCCCGGTTCACCACTGCGGGAGAACCAGCTGACGGTGGTCTGCGTGATGCGGAAGCTGCTCGCCTCGCCGGTCACGGGCAGCGGGACGACCCTGCCGTTGTAGGCGGTGAGGATGCCGTAGCCCGGCGTGCCGTCGGCGGTGCGGTAGCCGATGAGGAGCTGGTTGTAGTGCGCGCCGAGCAGAACGGGTTCGGCGCCGGTGGCGGCTCCTTCGGGCAGCTGCACGACCGGGTCGCTCTCCGGGTCCCCGCCGCGCGCCACGCGCAGCTGGTACGTGCCGTCGCCCTGGTCGACGGTGGCCAGCACCCACCCGTTCGCGACGCGCGGGTTGAGGTACCCGGCGGGCACGGTGATGGTGCTGGTGAAGCGGGAGTCCTCGATACCGACCCGCACGACGTCCGTACCGCCGTCCTCGCGGGGCTTGGTGTAGACGACGCGGTTGTACTCGTCGTGGCCGCGCACGATGGCGTCCTCCGGCACGCCGTCGAGGGCGGGGACGGTCCTGGTGGTGCGGTTGTACGTGGTCGTCCAGAGGTATTCGGCGCCCTCGCGGTGCAGGATGCCCTGGCCGCCGGTCGCGAGCACCGTCTCGGCGCCGTCGGTGTAGGCGTCGGGCGCGGGGACGACGACTTCGGCCGCTCCGGCGGCGTCACCGGCCGCGTGGGCGGTGGCCGGCAGGGCGGTCGTGAGGCCTGCGGCGAGGACGACGACTAAGGCCGCGGCGGTGGCTGTGGCGGTGGCTGTGGCGGTGGTGCGGTGGTTCGAGCGGAGCTGTTGGGACACCTGATCCCCCTTTGTCAACCGTCAACGTTGCCTGTTAACCGTCAACGTGCGAGTTGTCGTGTGAACTCGGTTAACAGTACGCAGTTGCGCGGGAGTTGTGTGCGCGGCGTGTTCCACTCACGTCGCAGGAGTGTCACGACGTCGGTCGCCACGGGGGCGAACAACTCCTCGCACACCTCTTGACGGGCGATCACTACCAGCCAGTAGGCTCACGCCACCCCTCGACGACTCCGGCGTCCTCCCCACACGGCCGCGGCGAACCGAACCCCCGCGACGCCGGAAATGCCGGACATGTTGGATATCGCGTCATGCCCGCCGAGCCGCGGGCACCCCTCCCGCGATCCGGGAACGAGCACCGTCCCCCTCCCCACCCGAACGCGCCGTCGGGCGCGATCGCTCACCGCACTCTGTGAGGCCACCCTCGTGAAGAGCCCCCTCCCCGCCGCGGCCGTCGCCGCCGCCGGTGTCCTGCTCGCCGTGCAGGCGTCGGGTCCCGCCCAGGCGTCGAGCAGCTCCGCTTTCACCTCCGCCAGCCATCCCATCCTCTTCGTGCACGGCTACAGCGGTGACGCCACCAACTGGAACACCATGGCCAACCGCTTCGCCGCGGACGGCTGGCCCTCCTCCCGCTTGCGGCAGTGGTCCTACGACTCGCGCCAGTCGAACACCACGACCGCCCAGCAGCTCGCCGCCGAGGTCGACCGTCTCCTCGCCGCCACCGGCGCCTCCGAGGTCGACATCGTCAGCCACTCCATGGGAGGCCTCTCCTCGCGCTATTACCTCAAGAACCTCGGCGGCGGCTCCAAGGTCGACGCCTGGGTGTCTCTGGGCGGCCCGAACCACGGAACGGACACCGCCAACAGCTGCTTCGACACGTCCTGCGGCGAGATGCGCATCGGCTCCGCCTTCCTCACCGCCCTCAACTCCGGCGACGAGACACCCGGCTCGCCCCGTTACGCGACCTGGTGGTCGCCCTGCGACACGGTGATCAACCCCGACAGCTCCGTGCCGCTGTCCGGGGCCGCCAACACCCGGACCGCCTGCCTCGGCCACATGGGGCTGCTGTCCGACGCGACGGTCTACGCCCAGACCCGGGACATGATCAACCTCTGATCACTCCCCCGCCGGCCGGCAGGGGCCGCGGCCGTCAAGGGCCGCTCACCGCGGCCCTCTGCCGGCACCACGGCCGCACCGCCCCGTCGGTGATTCTCCAGGCGACCCTTCACACGACGGAGGGCGGCCGGCCGAGGAACCGGCCGATGACGGCTACAGCCTGCTCCGGGTGCTCTTCCAGCCACCGGCCCAGGCCTTCGCGGACGGCCTCGCCGACGCAGACGCCCGCGGCGGCGCTGCTCAGAGTGGCGCGCGTGGCACCTTCGAACTCGGGACGGTCCATCTTCACCGAGACCACCGCCGTCAGGCCCTCGCTCATCCGCTCGGCGCCGAGGCCGGGCTCCGCCGGAGACAACAGCCCTCGCCTTCGCGCGTACGCGTCGACCGTGGCCGCGAGCCCGTCACGGAAGCCCGCCAGGTGAGTGCCCCCGCCGTCGGTGGCCAGGCTGTTGACGAAGGTCCGGACCTGTTCCGCGCGGGAGGCGCACCACCGCAGGGCCACTTCCGCCGTCCCCCCGATCCGAGGGGCCGTCCGCTCGAAGCCGATGACATCACGGTGCAGAGGCGTCCCGGACGCCGCGTCGAGGAAGGCGACGAAATCCCGAGCGCCGCCCGGGAAGTGGAAGCGTTCCGACCGCGGTCCCGCTGGTGCGCGCCCGCCCGGGGCCCGCTCGTCGGTCAGTGTGAGGTCCAGGGCCCGGTTCAGGAAGGCCAGTTCCCTGAAGCGCTCCGCCAGTGCGGTGTACGAGAACTCGGTGGTCTCGAAGATGTCGGCGTCGGGCCGGAAGGTGAGGGTGGTCCCGCTCCCGGTCGCCGGCCCCACGGCGGTGGGCGGGGTGATCGGAACGCCGCATGCGTACTCCTGGACCCAGTGCACTCCGTCGCGCCGGACCTCGGCCGTCAGACGGCTCGACAAGGCGTTGGTCACGCACGGACCGATGCCGAAGAGGCCCAGGGGTGCGACACGGCAGCCCCTGGGCCCCGGCCCGCTGTGCGGGCGGGTCAGCAGGGATTCGAGACCGGGGCCGTCGTCGCCGGCGTGTCCGGCGGCCTCGACGGGGACGCCCGGTCCGTCGTCGGAGACACGGACCCGGCCGTCAGCGGTCAAGGTGACGGCCACGCGGCCGGCACGCCGGGCCAGGACCTCGTTCACGGGGCGGTCGGCGACCTCGAACACAAGCTGGTGCAGGCCGCGTTCACCGATCGACCCGACGTACATCCCGGGCCGCTTCCGGAAGGCCTCACACCCCTCCAGCACGTGAATGCGCGTGGTGTCGTACCCGTCGGCTTCCTCGCTCACAAGGCCTCCTCGATGGTGTCCGGCAGGATCCGGTGGGGCCCAGGCCGGCCGGGCCCCGGCGGTGTCAGTCCTCCTGCTCGTTGGGTACCACCGCGGTCACCTTGCCCGTGTGGTCCGCCGTCAGATGGCCGGACTGGGAGTACTTGTTGGACAGATAGGCCGACATGCTCATCGGGTCGCCGAAGGTCGGGTCGGCGCCCTCCACCAACAGGTACCGGAGGGTGGCGTCCTTCACGTTCAGTTCCTTCTCGGCCCGCTCGAACAGGGCGGGGACGGCGTCCCAGTCGAAGTCGCCCGCGCTGAACGGGCTCTCCACAGCGCTCACCGAACCACTGATGATGCCCTTCTGCGCGCCCTGACCCGGCCGGTAGGTCCACGAGTCGTAGCGGGTCTTGCTGCCGTCGACCATGACCTCGGCCGAGACGTACTCCGGATAGACGGTGAGGCCGCACATCCGGTCCGTGCCCGTCTCGGCCTCGAGCGCCGCCACGGCGGTGCGGATGCCGTCCGGGGTCAGCAGGTCGACCCGCGTCGCGTCCCCCGCGTCGTCACCGGAGCCGGCCGTGCCGTCGGAGTCGTCGCCGCCCGCGGGGAGATCGGCGGCGTTCGTCGGAGCGGGGGTACGGGAGCCACCGGCGACCGGGCCCGGCGACGTCGCGCCTCCACCCTTCGAGCTGTCGTCGCCGCCGTCGGGCAGGAGAGTCCACACCAGCACTCCGACGAGCACCGTGGAGGCGACCGAGGAACCGACGGCCACCCGGCGGATCCGCCGCCGTGTCCGCGCTTCGTGGTCGCCGCGCCCGGCCACCGTGACCGCACCGGGCAGGGCGTGGCCGGGCGGCTGCCCGACCGGCGAGGTGGCGTGCACGGAACGCGCGTTCGAGAAGGGCGGGTACGGCGTGTGCGGCGCGTAGGGAGAGGACTGTGCGGCAGGCGGGGGCGGGGCGGTGTGTCCGAAGGAACCGGCGGGCGGCGCGGTGCCGGGCGGAACGGGCCCCGCGGGACGCGGTGTCGAGGACGCCGGCGGCGCCAGGTGGAACGAGGTCGTGCCGGTGTGGCCGGCCGCCGGACCCGGCACCGGCGCCTCCTCCGCCGCCGCGAGCATCGCGTCGACGGCGGCCGCGTCCGGTCGCCGGGCCGGGTCCTTCGTCAACGCCGCGTCGAGCAGGGGCCCGAGCACACCCGCCCGCCGGGGCGGCGGCAGCTCCTCGTTCAGGACGGCCGCCAGTGTGGCCAGCGTGCTCCCCTTGCGCAGCGGATGGTGACCTTCGACGGCCACGTACAGCATCATCGCGAGCGACCAGAGGTCGGATTCCGGACCGCCGTCGCCGCCGGAGATGCGTTCGGGGGCCATGTAGTCGGGGGTGCCGATGATGGAGCCGGTGGCCGTCAGCGCGGTCGACTCGCGGATCGCGGCGATGCCGAAGTCGGTGAGCACCGGGCGCCCGTCGGTGCGCAGCAGCACGTTCGCGGGCTTGACGTCCCGGTGCTGGATTCCGGCCGCGTGCGCCGCGCGCAGCGCGCCGAGCACCCCACGGCCCATCCGGGCGGCCTCGCGCGGCTCCATCGGACCGCGGGCGAGGCGGTCGGCGAGCGAACCTCCGGTGACCAGCTCCATCACGAGCCACGGGTAGGGGTGCTCGGCGCCGTCCACCACATGGTGGATCGTGACGACGTTCGGGTGCTCGACGCGGGCCAGTGCCCGGGCCTCGCGCAGCACCCGGGCGCGCAGCAGCGCCGCGGCCTCCGGGTCGTACTCGGCGAGCCCCGGGTCCGGCGGGCGCACCTCCTTCAGCGCGACGGCGCGGTCCAGCACGACGTCGCGCGCCCGCCACACCGTGCCCATGCCGCCACCGCCGAGCCGTGCCTCCAGCTCGAAACGGCCGTCGATCACCCGTCTGCCGGGTTCCCCCTCGTTCATGGCCCGGAGCATACGAGAACGCGGTGACACCGGGCTTCCCGGCCCTGGCGGTACGGCCCGCCGCGTGCGCGCGGCGGGCCGTGACCGGGAGGGCTGGAGGGACGGGAGGGCGGACTCTCGTCAGAGGTTCGTGAGCATGCCCGCGCGCAGCCGGGCGAGGGTGCGGGACAGGAGCCGCGAGACGTGCATCTGGGAGACGCCCAGGCGTTCGCCGATCTGGGCCTGGGTGAGCTCCTCGACGAAGCGCATGTGGATGATCTGGCGGTCGCGCTCGCCGAGTTCGGCGATCAGGGGCGCCAGGGCGTGGAAGTCCTCCACCAGCTCCAGCGCCTGGTCCTCGGTGCCGATGAAGTCCTGGAGCGCGGTCTCGCCGTCCTCGCTGGTGCTGATCGCCGCGTCCAGGGAGGAGGAGTTGTAGCCGTTGGCGGCCAGGCGGGCCTCGCGCACCTCGTCCTCGGGCAGGCTCATCAGTTCCGAGAGTTCCTTGACCGTGGGGGTACGGCCCAGGCGGCTGCTGAGTTCCTCGGTGGCACGCGCCAACTGGACGCGGGCCTCCTGGAGCCGGCGCGGCACGTGCACGGCCCAGGTGGTGTCGCGGAAGAACCGCTTGATCTCACCGACGATGTAGGGGATGGCGAAGGAGGTGAACTCCGCCTCCCGGGAGAGGTCGAACCGGTCGATCGCCTTGATCAGGCCGATCATGCCGACCTGGACGATGTCCTCCATCTCCTCCGGCCCGCGGCTGCGGAACCGGCCGGCCGCGAAGCGGACCAGGGACATGTTCATCTCGATCAGCGTGTTGCGGGCGTACTGGTACTCCGGCGTGCCCTCCTCCAGCACCGCCAGCTGATCGAAGAACACCCGGGACAGCTCCCGGGCGTCCTTCGGCGCCACCCGAGAGGGATCGGCCACCTCCGGCAGTTCGGCCGTCTGCGTGTCCGCTGCCACCGTGTGCGTGAGTGCCATGCTGTTCCCCTCCCGAAGTCGAGCCAACCGCCAACGTCCGCCTTCACCGGCCGACGAGGCAGCACGTACCCGGTCATCCTGCACCCATGCCCGCCGGTTTCACGAATCCGCCGCAATTTTATGGACGGCGCGTTCATTTCACGCTTATATGAACTCAGCGTTCATATAAGCGTCGAAGGGAGCGTCCCATGAGCACCTCCACCACCGCCCGCGTGGCACTCGTCACCGGCGGCTCGGGCGGCATCGGCCGTGTCGTGGCCGAGCGGCTCGCCACGGACGGGCTCGCGGTCGCCGTGCAGTACGCGGGCAACAAGGAGCGGGCCGAGGAGACCGTGGCCGCCGTCACCGCGGCGGGCGGCAGGGCCCTCGCCGTGGGCGGCGACGTCGCGGACGAGAACGCGACGAGCGCGGCGTTCGACGCGGCCGAGGCGGCCTTCGGCGGTGTCGACGTGGTCGTGAACACAGCCGGAATCATGATCCTGGCGCCGGTCGCGACCTTCGACCTCGCCGATCTCGACCGGATGCACCGCACGAACATCCGCGGCACCTTCGTGGTCTCCCAGCAGGCGGCGCGGCGTGTCCGTCCGGGTGGCGCGATCGTCAACTTCTCCACCTCCGTGGTCCGCACCCAGCTGCCGGGCTACGGCGCCTACGTCGCCAGCAAGGCCGCGGTCGAGGGCCTGACCCTCACCCTGGCCCGCGAACTGCGCGGCCGGGACATCACGGTCAACGCCGTCGCGCCCGGCCCCACCGCCACTCCTCTCTTCCTGGACGGCAAGGACGACGCCACCGTGGCGAACTTCGCCAAGGCCACCCCGCTCGAACGGCTCGGCCGCCCCGAGGACATCGCCGAGGTCGTCTCCTTCCTCGCCGGTCCCGGACGCTGGGTCAACGGGCAGATCCTGTACGCCAACGGCGGCCTGGCCTGACACCGGCCGGTCCCCTCGTACGACCGAAACCCGAAAAACCCCCTGGAACCGCGAGACCCAGCAGGAGCACACGTGGCGAACAGAGCGGACGGCACCGCGGCCAAGGACGGCGGCGGGCGCGGACGAGGGCGCAGGCCGGCGGACGAGGTCCGCGCCGACGTCCTGCGCACCGTCGGGGAACTGCTGCTCACCGAAGGCGTCGCCGGCGTCGGCTTCGAACGCGTCGCCAAGGAGTCGGGCGTCAGCAAGACCACCCTCTACAAGTGGTGGCCCTCCCGAGGAGCGCTCGCCCTGGACGGCCACTTCCACGCCGTCGAGAGCACGCTGGCCTTCCCCGACACCGGGGACATCCGCGCCGACCTGCTCGCTCAGCTTCGCGCCTTCGCGCACGTGATGACCCGGACTCCGGGCGGACGAGTCCTGGCCGAGCTGATCGGCGCGTCACAGACGGACCAGGACCTGGCCGCCGCCTACCGGAAGCTGTACTCGTCGCAGCGCCGCCGGCTGGCGGGCGACCGGCTCCGGCGGGCTCAGGCCGTCGGCCAGATCCGTACCGGCGTCGACGTCCAGGTCCTCGTCGACCAGCTCTGGGGCGCCGTCTACCACCGGCTGCTCATCCCGGACGAGCCCATCACCGACGACTTCCTCGTCGCACTCGTGAACAACCTGATGGACGGAGTCGGTGCTACGGGGCGCGGGCGGCCGGCGGGCGAGGACGCCGGCACCGCGTCCTGAGCCGACAGCGGGCAGTCACTCGGGCAGCACGACGAGCACATCACCCGCGGCGCGTTCGCCCGTGCGGTCGCTCGGCCGGCCCTGGAGCTCGTCCTGGACGACCATCGCGGTGGAACCGCCGCCGTCCAGGCCGAGGGCGTCCACCGCGCCGAGGCCGCGCATCACCGCGGCGGTCTCGGTGATCGACAGGCCGACGCTGTGACCGGGCCGGCGGCCGTCGACGGTGAGCAGCACGATGCGCCCGTCCCGGGTGACACCGGCCGCGGTGCGCGGATTGCGGCGCAGATACCAGCCGTTGTGGACGGCGGCGCGATCGGCGCCCCCGATGTCCTCGGGGCTCCATCCGTCCCGTACCGGGTCGAGGACCACCTGGCCGTCGCGGAGCAGCAGCGGGCCTCCGTTGACGACGGAGGTCTTCGCGGTGAGCGGCAGTTCGACGTCCTTCTCGGCGTCCCGCACCGTGCCGCGCACCGTCAGCCGGGCGCCGGTCCCGGCGTGGGCGCGCAACCAGTCGGCTCCCGTGCCGGTGCCTTGCAGCACGGTGCCGTCCACCGGGACGGAACCGCCTCGGCTGTCCCGGAGCGCGGTCACCCGGCCGTCGGCGTCGAGGGTGGCCTGGTATCCGGCGCCCTGCGGGGCGGTGGCGCCGAATGCCGGGGTGACGGCGACGAGTTCGTCGGCGTTGCCGCAGGTGTAGTCGTGCGCCGGATGCGCGAAGGGGGTGGCGTTGCCGACGCCGCCGCAGTTCACGATCAGGCCGGACTGCCGGTTGAGGCCGGTCACCTCGCGGGAGGCGCCGTCGGCCGTGCGGACCGTGATGCTCGTCCTGAGGCGGCGTACGGAGGTGCCGCGGCCGGAGTCGGTCGGCACGACCAGGGCGGGCCGACCGTTCACGGCCTCCGAGACGAGGCCTCCGCCGACGACCGAGATGCCGCCGAGGTCGCCGTCGGTGCCCGCGACCCGGTCGCCGGGAGTGGTGGTGGCGCCGCCGATGACGAAGTAGCCGCCGTTGACGGCCGCGAGAGCGCCGGTGCGGTGTGCCACCGAGCTGGTGGTCTCGCGGCCCGGCACGATGCCGGTCGCCAGTTCGGACCGGACGCTGCCGTGGAATCGCGCGGGGTCGACGACGAGCACGTCCAGCGACCAGGGGCCGGTCGTCGCGTGCCCGTCCTCACCGGTGTGCTGGACGGTCCCGGACAGCCCGCGAGCCGCGATCTCGGTCCTGGCCCGGTCCGCGGCGGCCTGGTCGGCGTACCGGCCGATCCGCACCATCCAGCCGAGCGGCCGGTCGCCCGGTCTGCGGGGATCCGGTCCGGCGGTGCGGTCGCGCCGGGGTTCGTAGCCGGCGGCACGGATGTCGCCCTCCAGCTCGGCGGCCTCCGACTCGTTCGTGGCGACGCCGATCGTGACGGTCCAGAAGTCGTCCGCCGACTCCGTGCCGCGCTCGATCGCGATGTGGGTCACGCCGGGCGCGATCCGACGGGAGGTGCGGTGCTCCTCCAGCGTGGCGGGGCCGAGCGGCAGTTCCCTGGCGGCCGCCGCGTCGGTCCGCGGCTCGGCGGGCCGGCTCTGCGCCGTGGCGGCGACGGTGACGGCGACCACGCAGGCGGCCGCCGCCCCGCCGAACACCCAGCGGGGCGCCGTGCGCGTCTTCATCAGCCTGCCCTTTCAGGAACGGAGAGTCGGCTTCGTGAGCGGATCCCCGTCCCGGGCACGCGGTGGTCCTCCAGGCGCTCGGACTCGGTCATGATCGGCCGGGGCGTCATCCTTCCACAGGCCCCCTCCCCCGGCTCGCGGAGGGGACCTCCCTGGTGGCGGGGGCCGGTCAGCCCCCGAACGCGGTCAGGACGCCGTTCTGCCCGGGCGCGAACACACGGCCCTTCGCGGTTCCGATGCCCGGGCTGACCCAGCCCCGCCAGTCCTCCTCCGCGATCACGTTCTCCATCGGGTACGGCTCGGCCCACAGCTGGTAGGACCAGATGACGGCGCCCGTGGACGCGTTCAGGACCACCAGGCGGCCGTTGCCGTCCTGGACGTAGACCTGGCCGCCGGCGACGAGACGGACGGTGGCCGCCTGGCGCGGGCTGCGGTAGCTCCAGACCGTCTTGTACGTCGTCGTGCTGATCGCCTTCACGACGCCCCGGTACGCCACGTAGACCCGGCCCGGGCCGAAGGCGGGGGTCGCGTCGGCGGGGAAGGAGCGCAGGGCGGCGCCGGTCCTCTCGTCGTACGCCACGGTCCGCTCGTCGTCGGCGGACGAGCTGCGCAGCCACAGCGCCCCGGCGCCGCGCGCGATCGGGTTGCCGCCGAGCGCGGTGAGGTCGGGAACGTCGTAGCGGTGGAGCTCCCGGCCGGTGCTCCGGTCCAGAAGCTGGTAGGAGGCGTTGTCGAAGCCGAACCACACGCCAAGGTCGTCGACGAGCACCGGCGACCATCCCCAGTCGACGAGCGGGGCCCGCCACAGTTCGGCTCCGTCGCTCGCGCGCAGCGCCAGGGCCGTGCCGCGGCCGTCCTGGGTGTACAGGACGCCGTCGTACCAGGCCGGCGGGTACTCGCACGAGCCGGAGCCGAGGCTGCGGGACCACCGCTGCGCACCTGTCGCGGGGTCCCAGGCGGTCACCACGCCCCGGCCGGTCTGGGTGTAGAGCAGCCCGCCGCCGTAGGCCAGGGTGGCCTTGGGGTCGTTGTCGGTGATCAGTCGCTGGGGCCACAGCCGCTTGCCGGTGGCCGCGTCCAGGCCGACGAGTTCCATGCGCGGGCCGCCGGACTCGTCCTCGCCGGCCGCGTTGACCACCACGTAGACCTTGCCGCCGATCGCCACCGGCGCGGAGACCGCCGAGCCGAGGTCGATCGACCAGAGCCTGGTGAACGGCGCGGACGCCGTCGCCCCGGTGACGAAGCTGTCGTTGCGGGCGTTGGCGCGGTATCCCAGCGTGGCGTCCGCCGGTTCCGTGGCCGCCGTCACCGACGTGGGTCCCGACGGCGCCGCGTCCGACGGACCGACACCGACGGTGAGGACCGCCAGCGTCATCGCCATCGCCGTCGCACAGGCCGATCTGGTCCGGACACGCCCCGCTCCGCTGCCCATGGAATCCCCCTCGAAGAAGCCGGCCGGTGTTCCGGCCGCCGCTCCGTATACCCGGGAATCACGAGTCAACTCCCTTCACTCGAAGGGAGTTTCAGCGGCCATGGTTCACGGTCGGGTGGCGGTGTCGCTGTCCGGGTAGAGGGCGAAGATCTGGTCGAGGCCGACGATGCGCAGGATGCGCAGGGTGTTGTCGGGTACGGCGGCGAGCGCGAAGTCCGCCTGGGCGGCCACGGCGTGGTTGCGGGCGGCGATCAGGGCGGTGATGCCGCTGGAGTCGCAGAACGTCATACCGCCCAGGTCCAGCACGAGGCGTCCGCCCGGCCGGGGGGCGACGGTGGGGAGCAGGTCACGCAGTTCGGCGGCGTTGGCGTAGTCGAGTTCGCCGGTTATCTCCAGTACGGGACCGGTGGCGGCGTCTCGGGCGGTGATCTTCAGCGGGCTCATCGTCTGTTCGTCCGGGGGGCGGGGGCGGGAACGCCGAGGGCGAGAAGGGCGGTGTCGTCGTCGAGGCCGTCACCCAGGTCGTGCAGCAGCCCGGTCAGGGCCTGGATGACGGCGTCCGGGGTCTTGCCGGCGTGGCGGGCGGCGAAGTCGCGCAGGGCCGCGTCCCCGTACAGGCTGCCGCGGTCGTCGTCGGTGCGGGCCTCGGTGAGGCCGTCGGTGTAGAGCAGGAGAGTGTCGCCGGCGGCGAGGACGGTGGTGGCGGTGGCGAAGGGCGCGGAGGGCAGCACGCCGACGAGGAGACCACCGGGGGTGGGCAGGAAGTCGGCGGTGCCGTCGGCGCGCAGCACGAGGACCGGCGGGTGGCCGCCGGAGGCGAGGTGGACGGCGGCCTGTCCGGTCGTGGCATCGGGTTCGACGACGCCGAATATGACGGTGCAGTAGCGCGGGTCGCCGCCGAGGGCGTAGCGCTCGTGGAGCACCTGGTTGAGCGTGGCCAGCGCGGAGACGGGGTCGGGGTCGTGGAGGGCGGCGGCACGCAGGGTGTAGCGGGTCAGCGAGGTGACGGCGGCGGCCTCGGGACCCTTGCCGCAGACGTCGCCGAGGAAGAACCCGTAGCGCTTGTCGTCGATACGGAAGACGTCGTAGAAGTCTCCGCCGAGCCGGTCGGGAGAGGCGGTGTGGTAGTGGGCGGCGGTGGCCATGCCGGGGACCGCCGGCAGGGTGTCGGGCAGCAGGGACCGCTGGAGCACGGCGAGGGCGTCCTGGAGCCGGGCGCGGTCGGCCTCGGCCTGTGCGCGGGCCTCTTCGGCGGCCTTCTGGCGGCGCAGGAGTTCCTGCTCGTAGGCCCGGCGGTCGCGGGCGTCGAAGGCGGTGGTGCGGATCAGCAGCGGCTCACCGGTGCTGCCGTACTTCACCACGGAGGAGACCAGTACGGGTATCCGCTCGCCACCGGTCTGCTTGAGCTCCAGGGCGATCCCGCTGATCTCGCCCTGCATCCGCAGCAGCGGCGCGAAGTGCGTCTCGTGGTACAGCTTGCCGCCCACGGTCAGCAGGTCACTGAACCGCATGCGGCCCACCGCCGCCTCCCGCTCCAGGCCGAGCCAGCCCAGCAGAGTGGTGTTGATCTTCGCGATGGTGCCGTCCATCAGCGTGGACAGATAGCCGCAGGGCGCGCTCTCGTACAGCTCCTCGGCGCTGTCCTCCAGCAGCGCGGCGAACGCCGCCTGGGACACCTTCTCGTCGTCGGCCTCGTAGGGGTCGGGCTGCTGCCCGGTGCGGCACATCACCGCAAGCCCGCCAGGAAGCTCCGGATCGCCTGGTTGGTGGCGGCGGGCGCGGACAGGTGCGGGCAGTGGCCGGTGGCGTCGAGCGTCACCAGCGTCGAGCCGGGGATCGCCCGGTGGACGAAGGCACCGACCTCGCGGGGGGCGATGACGTCCTGGGTGCACTCCAGCACCAGCGTCGGCACCTTCACCCGCTTCAGGTCGTCCCTGGTGTCCGACAGGAACGTGGTCCGGGCGAACACGCGCGCCATGTCGGGGTCGGTGGCGCAGAAGCTGTTCCTCAGTTCGTCACCGAGTTCGGGCCGATCCGCGTTGCCCATGATCAGCGGCGCCATCGCCGCCGACCAGCCGAGGTAGTTCGAGTCCAGGGACGCCAGGAGTTCGTCGATGTCCGCGGCGCTGAATCCGCCGGTGTAGCCGTCGTCGTCGATGTAGCGCGGAGAGGGAGCGACCATCACCAGCGCGCCGATCCGCTCGGGCGCCCGATCGGCGGCCAGCACTCCGATCATCGCGCTGACGGAGTGGCCCACGAACACCGCGTCGCGCAGGTCGAGCGCTTCGCAGACCTCCACCACGTCCTGGGCGTAGCCGTCCATGGAGCCGTAGCGGTCGGCCGAGAAGGCGGCCGGGTCCGCGCGGCCCGAACCCACGTAGTCGAAGAGCACCACCCGGTGGTCATCGATCAGCGCAGGCACCGTCAGCCGCCACATGTTCTGATCACAGCCGAAGCCGTGGGCCAGCACGACCGGCCGCCCCTGCGGATCACCGGTCACGGTGACGTTGTTCCTGCGAGCGATGTCCATACCCGCCAGTCTCTCAGTGCGCGCCGGCCTCTCGGTCACGGCCCCGGATCACCGCACACTCCGCGCGCGGCCTTCACAGACGTCACACGGCCGACGGCGCGGTGCGGCGGCCGTACGTTCGCGATCAGGTCGAACGTACGGCCGCCGCACCCCGGAGGTGTCCGCCACCTGTCCGTCGCGGGAAAGGCCTGCCCGGCGAGTCGCGGGCGGGGAGGCGCGCTCAGGTGGTGAGGAGGGAGTCGTCCTCGGTGCGGGCTCCGGGCAGCCGGTGGCGGGCGGCGATGAGGGCGGCGTCGACATCACGGGTGCCGGTCGACACGCACAGCGTGTAGGCGACGTCGT
This sequence comes from Streptomyces sp. NPDC001532, assembly GCF_040298625.1. NCBI lineage: Bacteria > Bacillati > Actinomycetota > Actinomycetes > Kitasatosporales > Streptomycetaceae > Streptomyces > Streptomyces sp. NPDC001532. The sequence goes on along the minus strand of NZ_JBEPAL010000029.1, from coordinate 15,807 downwards.
TCATCCGCTGGCGCACTTCTTCGCTGCCTTTCTCGGCGTGCAGGATGCGCAGCGTGTCGTACTGCTCGATCAGGTTCTTCAGCACGGCCGGGTGTGCCATCAGCATCGGGAGCCTCCCCTGGGTCTGCTACTCGCGTGGGTCGTACATCGACCCTTGTGCCCCGATCCTTCGCCGCAATTCCGCGAGATCGCCGGGGAAGTGATCGGTTTCGCCACAGTGTCGCGGCGGCCGGTCATCGGCGGTCCATCCGCCGGCTACGGCACGAGCTGGTCGGCGAGGCGGCGTGCCTGGGCGAGCAGGGTGCCGTGCGTCGCCAGAGCGCCGGGGTCGTCCCGTACGGCGTCCGGGAGCCGCCGCTGGACTTCGTCGAGGGCGCGGCGCAGCTCCGTGACCGCCTCGCGCAGCACCTCTCCGTCGGAGTCGTCGCCGGCGTTCTCGGCGAACCTGGTGCGGCCGTAGAGGCCGACGGCGCGCGCGGTGTGCCGCAGGAAGTCCGCGTAGGGGCCGGTGATCCGCTTGCCGGGCCGCGTCGGCTCGCCGTGCTGGTCCGCGGTCTCCAGCACGGTGCGGGTCACTCCGGTGGTGTGCACGGCAACGTACTCCAGCACGGCGAGCGCGTCGTCGTAGTCCTTGCCGGGCGGGGAGAGGACGCGTCCCCGGCGGCCGCGCGGATTGACGCGCATGCTCTCCCGGCTCCAGCCGACCGCGTGGCGGGCCTGGTCGACCAGGCGGCCCAGGCGCAGTGCGCGCTCGTGCCAGTCACCGGCCTCCTGGGTCTCCCACTCGCCGTCCGCGAGGCCGTCGGCCACGTCGTCCAGGATCTCCTGCGCCTCGGAGGCGGCGTCCCGCAGTGCCGCGCGGGTGTCGCGCAGGTACACCGGCGGCCGGATCAGCGCGTTGACGGCGACGCCGACCACCGCGCCGAAGACGGCCTCCGCGATGCGCGCGCCGGAGGCGGCGACGGTGACCTGCTGGCCGGTGAGGACGAACAGCGCCCCGGTGGCGGCGTAGACGCCCTGGCTGCCCAGGCGCCGCCACTGCGCGAGCAGCAGGACCGCCGGGAGGACCAGCAGCATGGTGATCATGGTGCCGTGCATAAGCAGGGCCGCGACGGTGGCCACCGCCGTGCCCACCGCGATCGCCGCCAGCTGTTGCAGGCCGTGTGCGATCGAGCGGTACACCGTCGACTCCACCAGCAGGATCGCCACCCAGGGCGCGACGAACGCCGCGGGTGCCTCCAGCCACCAGCCCGCCACCGCCCAGGCGATCCAGGCCGCCAGCGCCGCCTTCGCGGCCTGCACGGCCAGGTCCCGCTCGCGGCCCGGGCCCGCCCAGGCCCGGCGCACGGCCCGCACGGCGGCGCCACCGTGGCGTCGCAGCGCTCCTGTCGTCCTGCTGGTCCACTCCATGACACGGCAGGTGCCACGTCACGGAGATCCGATGCATCTCATGCATCCCCTGCATCCCCTGCGTGTCGCGGGCGGCGGGGGTCGTGGGTCAGCTGAGGGTGGGCCGCCAGGCGGCTTCGGCGGCCCGGGCGGTGGGCTGGGTCGGGAAGACCTGGTCGAGGCCGACGATGCGGAAGACGCGGCTGACCCGGTGCGGCACCGCGGCCAGCACGATGGTCGCCCCGGCCGCCAGGGCGTGGTTGCGGGCGGCGATCAGGACGGTGATGCCGCTGGAGTCGCAGAAGGTGAGCTGTTCGAGGTCGAGGACGAGTTGCTGGCCCGGTTCCAGATCGACCCGGAGCAGGGCCGCGCGGATCTCGTGCACGGTGCGGTGGTCCAGTTCCCCGGCGATCTCAATGACCGCTCCGGCGGTGCCGGCGCGGACGTGGACGGTCAGGTTGCTGGTCACTTCTGCTCTTCGTCGTCGAGTCGGGGCACGTGGATGGCGAGGACGGCGGTGTCGTCGTCCACGCCCGTGCCGAAGGTGTCGAGCAGCTCGCGGATCGCGCCGATGGTGTCCGAGGCGGTGGTCGGGGCCAGCGAGCGGCCGAAGTCGAGAAGGGCGTCGTCGCCGTAGCGCTCGCCACCGCTGGCGGTGGCGTTGATGTGGGCCTCGGTGAGGCCGTCGGTGTGCAGCAGCAGGGTGTCTCCCGGGCCCAGGTGGATGCTGTTGGTGGCGATGTGGGCGTCGGGGAGGACGCCGATGAGCTGGCCTTCCGGGGTGGGCAGGTAGTCGGCGGTGCCGTCGGCGCGCATCAGCAGGGCGGGCGGATGGCCTCCGCTGGCCAGGGTGATGCGGAACCCGCCCCGCTCGTCGTCGGGGGTGAGCAGGCCGAAGATGACGGTGCAGAAGCGAGGGTCGTTGCCGTTGTACTCGTGGTTCAGGACCGTGTTGAGGTTGGCCAGGACGGCGACCGGGTCGGGGTCGTAGACGGCGGCGGCGCGCAGGGTGTAGCGGGCCAGGGAGGTGATGGCCGCGGCGGCGGCGCCCTTGCCGCACACATCGCCCAGGAACAGTCCCCAGGTGCCGGCGGCCAGCGGGAAGAGGTCGTAGAAGTCGCCGCCGACCTCGTCGACGGAGGCGATGTGGTAGTACGCGGACACGTCGAGGCCGGGTACGTTCGCCAGCGTCGGCGGCAGCAGTGTCGTCTGGAGGGTGGTGGCCAGGCGCTGGAGGCGGTCGCGCTCCAGGTCGGCCTCCTTGCGGGCGCGCAGCAGCTCCGTCTCGTAGGCGCGGCGGTCGCGGGCGTCGAAGACGGTGGTGCGGATCAGGATCGGCTGTCCTCCACTGCCCGTCTTCACCGTGGAGGTGACCAGGACCGGCAGGCGTGAGCCGTCCGCGGCCTTGAACTCCAGAGCGATGCCGCGCACCTCGCCCTGCATCCTGAGCAGCGGGGCGAAGTGCGTCTCGTGGTAGAGCCTGCCGCCGACGGTCAGCAGGTCGGAGAAGTGCTTGCGGCCCACCAGCTCGTCGCGCCGGTAGCCGAGCCAGTCCAGCAGAGTGGTGTTGATCTTCGCGATGCGGCCGTCCAGCTGGGTGGACAGATAGCCGCAGGGGGCGTTCTCGTAGAGGTCCTCGACGCTGTCCTCCAGCAGGGCGGAGAACTGCGCCTGCTCGTCCGGTGGCCCCTGGTTCTTCTCGGGGTCCGGGCCGCCGCCTCCGTCGTCGGCCCGGCACATCATCCGACGGCTCCGGCGAACGCGGCGATCGCCGCGGCGGTCTCCTCGGGGGCGGCGAGCTGCGGGCAGTGGCCGGTGGCGTTCAGCGTGACCAGCCGACTTCCCGGGATCTGCGCCTGGACGTACGCGCCCACCTCCTGCGGTGCGATCGCGTCGCGGGAGCACTGCGCCACCAGCGTGGGCACGCTCACCTTGGCCAGGTCGGCCCGGTTGTCGGAGAGGAACGTCACCCGGGCGAAGATTCTCGCGATGTCCGGGTCGGTGCGGCAGAAGCTGTTTGTCAGCTCCTCGGCCAGTTCGGGCCGGTCCGGATTGCCCATGATCACCGGTGCCATGGCGCCGGACCAGCCGAGGTAGTTCGCGTCCAGCGATTCCAGCAGTTCATCGATGTCCGCTGCGCTGAATCCGCCTCGGTAACCGGTCTCCGGGTCGTCGATGAAGGACGGGGAGGGAGCGAGCAGGACCAGTCCGGCGAACGCCTCCGGCTTCCGCGCCACGGCCAGCACGCCCATCATGGCGCTCACCGAATGCCCGACGAACGTCACCGGGCCGAGCGCGAGCTCGTCGCACAGTTCCAGCACGTCGTCGGCGTACCCGTCCATCGTCGAGTACCGCTCCGCGTTCCATGCCGACAGGTCCGAGTTTCCCGCGCCGACATGATCGAAGAGGACGACGGTGAAGTCGCGCTCCAGCACCGGCGCCACCAGCCGCCACATGTTCTGATCACATCCGAAGCCGTGCGCCAGCATGACCACCGGCCCGCCGGGTCGCCCGGTCACCGTCACATGGTTCCTGCTGCGCACGTCCATACGCCCATCCTCGCAGAGCCGGGGCGGAGCGCTCTCGGGCTGCGAGGGCGGGGGGCGGTCGTGCGGCGCCTGTGGGTGACGGGGTGCGTGTCCTGGGTGACGAGCGCCGGGTCCGGTGAGCGGCGGCCCGCCGCGGGATGAGCCGTGGGCTGTCCGGCTTCCTGCTTGACGCCGTGTGGCTCTACCTGACTGACAGTACCGACAGGAAGCGTCCACAGAACGCCATGCTCATGACAGACACCTCAGACGTCCGCATCGGACGCCGTACCGTCCTGGCCACCACCGCCGCCACCGCCGGCCGCGGGCGGCTGGGCAGCACGACCCCGGCCGGCTACGCGGGCACGCTCACCCTGGGGGTGGAGCAGGGCTGACACTCCCCGCACCCCCGCAACTCGGCACCCTCACCTCCGCGTTCACGGGCGCGGGCGCGTTCGTGGGGAGGGCCGCCCGTCCGACGGGCGGCCCTTCTCTCACTTCTCGGGGCACTCCTTCCACGCCATGTGGTAGATCGTGCTGATGTCGCCGTCGGTCGAGTCCATCGTCATGAAACTGACCGCACCCGGCGAGGTCGTGCCCGCGTTGACGCGGATCTCCGTGTTGATGTTGAAGTTGCGCTGCACACCGCACGGCGCCCAGACCAGCTGCGCCCAGTCGGTGACGTCGGTGGCCTGCCAGTTGTCGTTGTAGGCACCGGTGAAGGGGTGGGTCTTGGAGGCCGTCTGCGGCGAGCCCTGGAAGTAGTACGAGGCCCGCTGGACCGCGCTGGCGCCCGGCTGGAGCGAGGCGAAGCCCCGGTAGTCGGCGCTGGCGATGGCGTAGGTGAAGCCCTGCGGGACGTGGACGATCAGGTTGAGCTGGCAGTTCTTGCGGAACGCCGTGGGGTCGGAACCGCCTCCGGCCTGGGCGAGGTAGTCGCTGTAGGTCACCGTGAAGGCGGTGTTGTCCTCGGAGACGGCGACGGCGGCGGTACCCGCGGGACAGCCCGAGCCGTTGACCGTGGCGACCTTGATGACGATCTTGTCCGGGGGCGGGTCGACGAACCCGGTGGACGGGGTGTGCGCGGGCAGCGTGGCGGTGACGAGAGCGGCGACAGCGCCGCTCAGGAGCAGCCCACCTGTCATGGTCTCTCCCCTTCGTTCGGATCGGTGGGGGGTGGATGCGCCGGCCCTCCGCCACGCAGGTTCAGCGATTCCGTGAAGAATCAATGAACCTGCTGTGAAGAGCCGGGGCGATCGCATCGTAGGAAGCCGCCTGAGGCGCGCCCAGGTGGTACTCCGGCCATTCACCCCGGCCCGTTCACACCCGTCAGGACACCAGAGGCCGCTCCTCCGACTCGGTCAGCCGCACGGTGCACAGACCGCCGCGCTCGGTCTTCACGTCCACCACCTCGAGCTGCGTGCCCGGCAGCAGGATGTACTCCTCCTCGCCGGTGAACGCGGAGAAGTCGCGGATGCCGACGGCCCGGGCGGGCCGCACCTCGAAGAGCGTCCGCTTGCCGCGGCTGCCGAGGAAGGACCGCGCCACGCCCAGCTCGGAGGTGCACGAGGACACGCCCCACCAGGTCACGGTCCGCCCGAGCGGATACTGCGCCCGCAGGTCCAGCGAGACACCGCGCCACAGCGGTTCCTTGCGGACCGGCAGCCCGGAGACCGCCGAGAACAGCAGCCGCAGATACGGCAGGTAGGGGACGACCTTGGACCGGTCCGGGGAGCGCAGGATGGAGTTGATCTCCCGGTAGAACGCGGACTCGCAGGTGTAGAGGTAGAGGGCGGCGATGGCGTCGGCGGACAGGGTGCCGCCGGGTGTGCCGTCCACCCGGCGCTTGCCGAACTCGTGCGAGCGCCGCACATGCCGGTCCAGACCGGACAGCAGCGCGGCGACCGGACCCACGGCGTCCCGGAAGTCCATGAGCGGGGTGTCGAAGACTCCGGTGATCGCGGGCAGGGCCAGGCCCTCGTCCTTGACGCTGGAGAGCCGCTCCAGATACAGCTGGTGCAGTTCCATCGTGGACGTGATGAACGCGCCCATCCGCTCGGCGACGCCGCCGTCCGCGCCCTCCGCCCCCGCAGCCTGCTGGTCCCACCCCTTGCTCGGCAGCCAGTCGATCGCCTCCGCGCCCACCGACGCGAGGGCGTCGTTCACCATGGCGAAGTGGTCCCCGTCGCAGAAGATGTCACCCTGCGCCGCGGGATTGGGGTGGTCGATGTGGCGGACCTCGACCTCGGGATACTTCTGCTGGAGCCGCAGGACGACCTGCTTCAGACTGCGCGCGTGCGCACCCCACCAGGCGAAGACGACACCGCGGTCCTCCTCGTCGGCGTTCTGCTTGGCCTTGAGGATCTCCTCGACGATCCGCTCGGCGACCGGACGCCAGAACGCGGTGTGCGGGTCGGCCCCTCTCGGCCCGTCGCTGCTGGCGGTGAGAGCCGCGTTCAGCAGCAGGACGCCCTGGGTGAGCATCGCCTGGAACCACTCCGGCGGCTGGACGGTGTCCTGCTTCTTCAGCAGCGCGCGTATATCGGCGATGGGCGTCTTCTTGGGGATGCCGTACTTCCACATTGCCGCCGCCTTGATGATGCAGCGGATGCTGACCACCCTGCCGAACTGGCTGTCCTTCCAGTCGTGGAAGGTGTTGTCGAACATGGCGATGCCGGTGGCGCTCTCCGGCCGCGGGTAGGGGTTCTGCCCGAAGACGACCACCTTCCACTTGTGCGGCGGGTTGGGCTTGAGGGCCTGGAAGGTGAGTTCGCGGACGGGGACGACGTCCGGACCGCGGCTCGGCCCGATGAACGAGGCCGCGTTCGGCTGGGCCTCGATGACCGGCTTCAGCAGCGGAAGCCACGGCTCACCACCGCCGTTGAACAGTTCGGCGAGGGCCAGCGGGTCGTTCGGGTCGGGCTGGGCGGGGGCGTTGGCATCGATCATGGCCGGGAGGCTAGCAACGGGGTACGACAATCAGCGGCGCCGTGGCGGCCGGACCGCGCGGCCGACCGCGTTGTCAGTGGGGCGTTGTAGCGTCGTGACCGGTGGAAAGACCGTTTCTCACAGGGGAGTTCTCCATGACCGTGAACCGCGAGCAGGCACCGCTGAAGGTCGTGTTGACCGACGTCAACACGAAGGTGGTGGAGGCCTGGCGCGCGGCCTTCGCCGACACTCCCGAGATCGAGATCCGCAAGGGTTCGATCCTCGACGAGGACGTGGACGCCTGGGTCAGCCCGACCAACTCGCGGGGCCTGATGAACGGCGGGGTGGACGCGGCCGTCAAGCGCCATCTGGGCGCGGGGATCCAGCTGCGCGTCCAGCGGGCGATCCGTGACCGCTTCCAGGGCCGGCTGCCGGTGGGAAGCGCGGTGTGTGTGCCCTCCGGGGCGACCGTCCCGAGGTTCCTGATCTCGACGCCCACGATGGAACAGTCCTCGCAGAACGTGAGCGAGACGCTGAACGTGGCGCTGGCCTGCGCCGCCGCGTTCCAGGCGATCCACCAGCAGAACCGGCAGGCGCCCGGCAGCATCGGGTCGGTGGCGCTGGTCGGCATGGGCGCCCGGACCGGCCGGGTCCCGGCACGCGTGTGCGCCAACCTGATGTGGACGGGCTACACCCTGTTCCAGGACCACGACTTCGAGGACTACGACGACCTGCGCCGCACGATCGTCGCGCAGCTCGACGACATAGAGAACGCGCCCGAGGAGCAGCGGGTCCGCATCGCGCCCCCCAAGCGCGCGGCCACCCGTCGCTGACGGCACCTGTCCGGCTTTCGACGGTCCGTCACGGCACATGCCGCTCCCCTCGCTCGTTGTCACCGCGACGGCATCGCGAGAACACCCGACGAACAGAGGAGTCACGGTGACGCGTTACGCGGACTCGGTCGAATCCATGGAGCAACTCGCCACGGTCTGGCGCCGGATGGCGCTCGACCGGGACGCGGACGCCGACGTCCGGGACCTTCCGGGCATCGCCGTCCGCTGGGCCGACTGCCGGTTCGCCTTCTGGAACTGCGTCACCTTGACCGACGTGGGGGCGGACGCGGCGCTGGTGGAGCGGCGGCTCGCCGAAGCCGCCGACGTCATGCGCGCGAAGAAGTACCCCGGCTTCCTCTGGCTCTTCGAGGACCTGGTCGCTCCCGAGGCGCGCCCCGCTCTCCGGGCCGCGGCCGAACGGGCGGGTCTCGCCCACGCCTTCGGCGGCACCGGCATGGCCGGCGACCTGCTCCCCCTCCCCGAGCCGGCCCATCCCGACCTCACGTTCGTCCGCGTGCGCACCGACGAACAGCTGCGCGCCTACGCGGACCTCAACTCCCGTGCGTACGGCTTCCCTCTGGAACACGGTCGGGACGGGCTCGCCGGATCGACGCTCTGGAAGGAGGGGGTCCACGCCTATCTGGGGATGCGGGGCGACACTCCGGTGACCTGCGCCGCGACTGTGGAGGCCGACGGCCGGCTCTTCGTGGTGCTCGTCGCCACCCATCCCGGATGGGAGCGCCGGGGTTACGGCGAGGCGGTGACCCGCAAGGCGCTGTACGAGGGCGCCCGCGCCACCGGACTGACCCGGGCCACGCTGCACGCGACCGCCGCGGGAGCCCCCGTCTACCCACGGATCGGCTTCGTGCCGAACTCACCCATCCACTTCTACGGCCTGGCGTAGCCGGCCACGGCCCGCGCGGGCCAGGCACGCGCGGGCCGGAGCGGACCGGACCGTGTCGAAGGGACCGTGTCGGAGGGAGCGCGATCGTCACCGGTGCTCGGCGAGAGCCCCCCGGTAGGACCGCACCACGTCCGCGTACGCCTTCGCGCTCGGCTTCGGGCGGCGCTCGAAGGTCTCGCGGTCGACCTCATGGAGCCCGAGCTGAGCGCCGTATCCGAAGATCCACTCGAAGTTGTCCATGAGGGTCCAGTGGCAGTAGCCGAGGACGGGGGTGCCGGAGCCGATCTCGGCCGCGAGTTCCTGGACGGCGGCGGGGATGAAGGCGGCGCGCTGGGCGTCGTCCGGGGTCTGGATGCCGTGCTCGGTCACCAGGACCGGCACCCGCGACACCTCGTGGGCGTAGCGGACCGCGCCGGCGAGGGAGCCGGGCGCTATGGCGGTGCCCATGCCGTTCAGCTCACCGTCGACGGTCACCTCGCCGTCGGGGCCGTGGACGATGCGCTCGTAGTTCTGCACGCCGATGAAGTCGTCGTCGCGCGCCTCGCGCAGCCAGTGGTCGTAGACGGCGGCCCGCTTGGCGTCCCGGCGTGCCTCACCGCCCGGCACCGCCACTTCGTCGGCGATGGCGATGGAGACACCGACCGGCAGATCGGCGCGGCGGGCCTTGATCGCCTCGCGGGCGGCGCGGTGAGCGCGGGTGAACGCCTCCTGGAAGTCGTCCTGGAGGTGGGCGGGGATGACGTTCGCGCTGGCGTAGGTGTCGCTTCCGGCGGCCCGCGCGGCGGAGGCCAGCATCCGCGCCTTCAGCGCCTCCGCCTCGGCCGGGAGCTTCGCGCCCGCCTGGAGCAGCTGTTCGAGGTTGGGTTCGTTCAGGGTGACGCCGTAGGCGATGCGGTCGCCGAAGCGGGCCATGACGCGGTCGCACTGCTCGGCGAAGCGGGCCGGGGCGTCGGCGGCGGTCCAGGAACCGGCTGCCGCGAACCAGTGCGGCGCGGTGAAGTGACTGAACGTCACCAAGGGCGCGAGACCGCGCTCCAGGCAGCCGTCGACCTTGCGCTCGTAGTGGTCGAGGGCCTCGGCGGAGACGACACCGCGCTCGGGCTCGACGCGGGCCCATTCGACGGAGAACCGGAAGGCGTTGAGTCCGAGTCCGGCGACCAGGTCGAGGTCCGTCTCCCACTGGTCGTAGCCCTTGCAGGCCGCTCCGCTCGGTTCGCGGAACAGCGAGGGCGTGGTGTGCTCGAGGAACCAGGTGTCGCTGGCGCTGTTGTGGCCCTCGTTCTGGTGCCCGGCGGTGGCGACGCCCCACAGGAAGGTGTCGGGCAGGTCGATGTGTGTCATGGGTGCTCCTTGTACGGTCGGCGCTGTCGGCGCGGTCACCGATCGCTCATCACGGTTCGCTGCTCACGGTCGGCTGGTCACAGCCCGGTGCTCACAGTTCGCTGATCACAGCTCGCCGGTCACAGCTCGCGGGCGGGAAACGGGATCCGGAAGGCGTGTCGGCCGGGGCCGACCTCGGTGGGTGTGACACCCGGCAGATCGACCAGCGCGGTGACCTGGGGCGGCACGCGGACGTCGACATGGAGCGTGCCGCCCTCACGACGCCATCCCGTCTCGGTGCGGCCGAAGGGGGTGTCGTGCTCGGCCCGGGCCCACTTGAGCCCGCCTCCCGGCCGGGGGCGGATCAGCAGCCGCCGGTAGCCGGGCTCGGCGGGTGCCAGGCCGGCGACGGTGCGGTGCATCCAGTCGGCGACCGCGCCGAGCGCGTAGTGGTTGAAGGAGGTCATCTCGCCGGGGTTGACGCTGCCGTCCGGGAGCATGCTGTCCCAGCGTTCCCAGACGGTGGTGGCGCCCATGTCGACCTGGTAGAGCCACGAGGGGCAGGACCGCTGGGTCAGCAGCCGGTAGGCGGTGTCCGCGTGACCGGTGTCGGTCAGCGCGTCGCACACCAGCGGAGTACCGAGGAAGCCGGTGCCGATGCGGTGCCCGCCCTCGGCCACCAGGTCCGCCAGTCGGCGGCCGGCCGCGGCGCGTTCGGCGTCGTCCTCCAGCAGCCGGAAGCGAAGGGCGAGGGCGTAGGCGGTCTGGGTCTCTTCCGTCAGGTGTCCGCCGCCGGTGTGGAAGCGGGCGCGGAAGGCGTCGCGGACCGCGTCGGCAAGGGCGTGGTGGTGGGCGGCGCCGTCCTGGTCGCCCAGCACCTCGGCGGTCCGGGCCAGCAGCCGCGTGGAGTGCGCGAAGTACGCGGTGGCGACCAGCTCGGACGACGTCATCGCGCGGCCGGGGTCGTCGGCCGGAGCGGTCGGGTCCAGCCAGTCACCGAACTGGAATCCCTCGCCCCAGATCCGGGCGGGCCCGGCGATCCTCTCGACGGCGTCGACCCAGGCCCGCATGGAGGGGTACTGGTCGCGCAGGACCTCGGTGTCGCCGTAGCGCTCGTACAGCACCCAGGGGACGATGACGGCCGCGTCGCACCAGCCGGCCATCGGCGGGTTGCCGGGCGGGATGGGCACGGGGGTGATCACCGGGATGTCGGGGCTGAACACCGGCGGCACGCGCCGTTCGTCGGCCGACTGGTCGGCGGCGAGGTCGCGCAGCCAGGAGCGCAGGAAGTCGCGGACGTCGTAGAGGAAGGCGGCGGTCGGGGCGAAGACCTGGACGTCGCCGGTCCAGCCGAGGCGCTCGTCGCGCTGCGGGCAGTCGGTGGGTACGTCGACGAAGTTCCCGCGCATGCCCCACACGATGTTCTCGTGCAGACGGTTGAGGGAGTCGTCCGAGCAGGAGAACCGGCCGGTGCGGCGCAGGTCGCTGTGGAGGACGACGGCGAGGACGTCGGCGGTGTCGAGCTCACCGGGCCAGCCGTCGACCTCGGCGTAGCGGAAGCCGTGGAAGGTGAAGCGGGGTTCCCACTCCTCCCCCGCCGGGTCGCCGCGCAGGACGTAGCGGTCGGTGGCGGTGGCGTGGCGCAGCGGACGCGTGCAGAGGTCGCCGTCCTGGAGGACCTCGGCGTGGCGGAGGGTGATGGTGCGGCCCGCCTCGCCGCGGACGCGGATGCGCAGCCGCCCGACGAGGTTCTGCCCGAAGTCGAGGATCGTGCGGCCGGTGGGTGAGGTGGTCACCGCGACCGGGGCGATGCGGTCGGTACGGCGAACCGGCGGGCTGTCGGCCGGGAAGAGGACGGCGGTGTCGAAGTCGAGGATGTCGACCGGCAGCCACGCCGAGTCGTCGAAGCCGGCCTCGCTGAAGCCCGCCTGCTCCTGACGGGCGTCGTGCGTCTCGCCCTCGTACAGGCCGGCGGCCAGGACCGGCCCGGGGCTCCAGCGCCAGCCGTCGTCGGTGGTGACGGTGTCGGCGGAGCCGTCGGCGTACTCAATGCGCAGTTCGGCGAGGAGTCCGGTGTGCTCGCCGTAGATGTCCCGGGTGCCTCCGTTGAATCCGAGCTGGCCCCGGTACCAGCCGTCGGCGAGGTGGGCGCCCCAGGCGTTGCGGCCTTCGCGCACCAGGCCGGTGACGTCGAAGGACTGGTAGCGGTGCCGGTGGCGGTAGCTGGTCCAGCCGGGGGCCAGGACGTGGTCGCCCACCGGGGTGCCGTTGAGTTCCAGCTCGTAGACGCCGAGTGCCGTGACCAGCAGACGGGCCGACCGCACGGCTGCCCGCGCGGTGAACTCACCGCGCAGCAGTGCGGCCGGGCGGGCCTCGTCGGTGGGCGCGGCGGCAGAGGGACGGGGCGTGATGACGCGTGCGGTCCAGTGGTGGTGCATGGCGGCCTTTCTCAGCGCCGGAGGTGAGCAGGCTCGATCATGCGGCCAACACCTAGTGAATACTAGGTGTTCGTGTGCGTGATCTGCGACACACGGGTGATACGTCGGCGACACCCTGGCGCACCCCCCCATCTCCCCACCGGTCCGCACGGGCGCATTGACGTGCGCATGACAAGTCAGCGGCTGGCGTGAACCCGAGAGCAGCACCTTGCGCCCGAGGAACGAGGAGACCCCGAGGGGCCTCCGAGGAACGGGGAGACCCCGAGGAGCCGCTACAGCCCCTTGCCGTCGGCGGAGATGGCCCGCATCAGGCGGTCGAGGTGGCCGCGCATCACGGCTATGAGATCGAAGTTCCGTCCGCCGGCCAGCCACTGCTGCCGGAGACCGGCGTCCATGGCCGCGCACTCGCGGGCGATGGCCTCGTGATCCAGGTCGGGCCGCAGTTCACCGTTGCGACCACCGGCCCGCAGCCGGTCCGCGAGCTCCCTGACGCCCTTCTCCTGCCAGGTGGAGAAGTGGCCGTGGGCGGGATGGTCGGGCGCGGTGGCCTCGGCGGTGAGGACGACCGCCAGCTCGATCATGCCGGGCATGGTGAGCGTCTCGGCCGTGTCCTCCAGATGGCAGCGGAAGGCGTCCCGCACCGAGTCCGAGACCCGCTCCCACCGCACGTCCATGCGCTCGTGCCAGTACTCCACGACGGCGATGAGCAGCTGCTGCTTGTCGCGGAAGTAGTGCAGGAGTCCGGCGTCGGTGATCTCGGCGTCGCGCGCGATGCGGGCGAGGGAGGTCTTGCGGTAGCCGTCCTGGCCGAAGCGCAGCAGGGCCACTTCGAGGATCTGCGTGCGTCGCGCCCGGCCGGCCGTGTAGTGGCCGCGCGGCCCCCTGGGTGTCGCCATGGCGGCAACATTACCGGTGGGTCGCGGAGCGATTCCGACCGGCGACCTCCCGTGCGAACGATATGTGACGTGGGTCACTCGGCCAACACCTAGCGACTACTAGGTGTTGGGGTCATCATCGACGTCACGCGATGACGGATTCCCACGGCCGCCACGTCCACCCGAACGACGTGTCGGGCCCCTTCTCCTCCGCGTGCCACCGCCACCCCCCGCGTTCGCACTTCTCTCGGCACCTCCGTGAAAGGAGGGCTGGCATGACGCCGACGTCATCAAGCCCCTCAGTCGACCTCGTCACCCGCGCCCACGCGGACGGACGGTGGACGCCCCGCCTGGTCCTGCTGTTGATCGCACTCGCCTGGCCGACCCAGTTGCTGGCCGCGGGCGGCATCCTCGGCGCCACCGCCACGGCGGGCGTCGCCCAGGCCTTCCACACCACCCAGGTGGTGTGGTTCGGGCTGACGCTGACCCTGGTCTCCACCCTGCTCACGCCCTTCGCCATCAAGCTGGGTGACTTGTACGGCAAGAAGCGCGTCATGCTCACCATGATGGCCCTCGGCGCGCTCGGCGAGGCGCTGGCCGCACTGGCCGGCAACTTCTGGCTCGTCCTGGCGGGCCGGGCGATCGCCGGCTTCTACGGGCCCTTCGGCGCGCTCTCGTTCGCCGCGGTGCGGGACGTCTTCCCGGCCCGGCTGGTCAAGCAGGCCAGCGGCATCATGGGCAGCAGCGTCGGCCTGGTGGCGCTCGTCACCCCGTTCCTGGCCGGCTGGCTCGTGGACAACTGGGGCTACCGCGGTGCCCTGTGGTTCCTAGCCATCGCCACCGCCGTCGCCTTCGCCCTGGTCGCGCTGCTGGTCCCGGAGACCCCGCGGCACGCATTCGACTCCGGCTTCGACTGGCTGGGCGGCCTCGTCCTCGGCGGCGGTCTGACGGCCGTGGTCTACGCAGTCGGCCAGGGGCAGAGCTGGGGCTGGTCCGACGCCCGGACCCTCGGCTGGCTCGTCGCGGGTGCCGTCGCACTGATCGCCTTCGTGTTCGTGGAGCGCTCCAGCGCCCACCCGATCCTGAACCTGCGGGTCCTGCGCCGCCGCCCGGTGGCCCTCGCGCTGACGGCGGGCGGCCTCGCCCAGACCGTCGCCTTCACCCTGCCCGGTCTCGCCATCCTGCTCGCCCTCTACCCCGCCATCCCCGGCGTCTCGGCCGGCCTGGGCTGGACGGCCCACCACAACGCCGTCGTCAGCGTCAGCTGGAACCTCGTCATGTTCGGCACCGGCCTCCTCGTCAGCCGGCACCTGCGGCGCTTCGACGCCCGCCGGATCTGGTGCGCCGGCCTGGCGGTGATGGCCGTCGGCTACACCCTCGTCGGCTTCTTCCACAGCAACGAACTCGAGCTCATTCTCACCTCGTGCGTCGCCAACGTGGGCGCCGGTGTCGTCGTCGCCGGAGCGCCGACGCTCGTGGTCGGCGTGGTCTCGCGGGACGAGCAGGGGCTGGGCAGCGGCATGCTCAACATGCTCATCAGCCTCTTCGGCGCGATCTTCACAGCCGGCGCCTACGCCGTCCTCTCCGCGGACAGCACGATCGTCGACGGCACCGCCTTCTACCTCGACACCGGATACTCCTGGATCTTCTGGCTCGGTGCCGTCGTCACCCTGCTGGCCCTGCTGCTCTCCCTGTTCATCCCGCCGCTTCAGGACCCGGCCGAGCAGGACCCGGAGCCCGAGGCCTCACCCGCCTGACCCCCCCGCGCACCGGGGCCGCCCGACGGACGGGCGGCCCCGGACGCATGCGGCGACACGCCGCCTCTCGGCGCGGCGATTCCGGGCTCGGTGACTCTCGGCTCGGTGACTCCCAGCTCGCTCTCGGCTCGGTGGCTCTCAGCTCGGTGGCTCCCGGCTCGCTCTCGGCTCGGTGGTTCTCGGCTCGGTGACTCCCAGCTCGCTCTCGGCTCGGTGGCTCTCAGCGCGTCACGTCCTGCACGACCCGGCTCAGCGTGCGCAGTCCCTCGTCGAGCTCGTCCGCGGTGACGGTCAGCGGGGGCAGCAGCTTGACGACCTCGCCCTCCGGGCCGGACGTCTCCAGCAGCAGCCCCAGCTCGAAGGCACGGGCGCACACGGCGGCGGCGAGCGAGGGATCGGCGAACTCCAGGCCCCACACCAGACCCCGGCCGCGGTACCGGGCGCCGGAGCCGGAATGCTCGTCGCACAGCGACAGCAGCGCCTGCTCGACCTGCTCGCCGCGCCGCAGCGTCTGCCGCGTCAGCTCGTCGTCGGACCAGTACATCTCCAGGGCGGCGGTGGCGGTGACGAACGCCGGGTTGTTGCCGCGGAAGGTGCCGTTGTGCTCGCCCGGCTCCCACACGTCCAGCTCCGGCTTGAACAGGCACAGCGACATCGGCAGGCCGTAACCGCTGATCGACTTGGAGACGGTGACGATGTCCGGCGTGATGCCGGCCTCCTCGAAGGAGAAGAACGCGCCGGTACGGCCGCAGCCCATCTGGATGTCGTCGACGATCAGCAGCATGTCCTGCCGCTCGCACAGCTCGGCCAGCGCGCGCAGCCACTGCGGGCGGGCGAC
>NZ_JBEPAL010000028.1:0-119667 GCF_040298625.1 Streptomyces sp. NPDC001532 | reverse complement strand
GGCTGGTTCCAGCCCATCGCCGAGTACCAGCCCTTCACCCCCGCCATCGAAACCCTGCGCGGACTGCTCCTCGGCACCGAGATCGGCCACAACGGCTGGCTCGCCATCGCCTGGTGCCTCGGCCTCGCGATACTCGGCTACTTCTGGTCGGCCGCGAAGTTCGACCAGGACCCGAAGTAACCGCCATGACAGCGCGCGCCACCAGAGGCGGCGTACACCGACACCACGTCGGAGTACGCCGCCTCGTTCACGTTCGGCGCCGTTCCCGGTTCGCCTTCCGCACCCGCGCCCGCAGCGCGTCCGCCGCCGGCACCGAGCGCAGCACCTCCGTCAGCTGCTCGGCCGTCCGCACATTGCAGCGCCCCAGATCCACGAGAGCGAACGGCTCCTCGCTCGCGGCGGTCACCGGATCCACCCGCAACGACGGCAGCACGACCCCGACGCTCTCCAACGCCACCCGCAGCGACTCCACGATCTCCTGGCTTGTCCGCACGCTCCCGTACCTCCACGCTGAGTTCCCGATTCACCACACAGCGTGTCCCGACCGCCTCTAACCTGGCCAGACGCGGCATTCCAACAACCCGACCTGTCCGACAGGGAGTTGCCATGCCAGGACCGAAGGACCTCGACCCGTCGTCCTCACCGCGAGCGCTTCTGGGCGCGGAATTACGCCACGTCCGCGAGAAGGCGGGCCTCAGCCAGGAGGAACTGGGCCAGCGGCTGTTCGTGAGCGGGTCGTTCATCGGACAACTGGAGGCGGGGACGCGGCGGATGCAACCGGAGTACGCGCGGATGCTGGACGACGTCCTCGGCACGGAGGACTTCTTCCAGCGGAACTGCGCGGCTGTGGCCAAGTCGAAGTATCCCGAGCACTTCGCGGAAGCGGCGGAGGCGGAGGCGAGCGCTACGGAGATCCGGGAGTACGCCCCACTGCTGATCCCAGGACTGCTCCAGACCCCGGCGTACACCCGGGCGGTGTGCCGCGCGTATCAGCCGACCGCGCCGCAGGAGGTGATCGAGGAGCTGGTGGCGGCCCGAATGGAACGCATCCGCATCCTCGACGATCCGACAGAGCCACTGTTGTGGACCGTGCTTGACGAGGCAGCCTTGCGTCGCGTGACGGGCGGGCCGACGGTGATGATGGATAACTTGCGCCACATCACTGCTCTCATGCACCGCAGCCGGGTCATCGTGCAGGTGCTCCCGTTCGATGCCGGCGCTCACTCGGCGATGCAAGGCGCGATCAAGCTGATGGACTTCGAGAAGGCACCTCCGCTCGTCTACTTCGAAGGCGTCGGGACCGGCCGACTGGAAGACGACCCCTCGACCGTCCGCCACCAGCGGCACACCTTCGACCTCCTCGCGGCGTGCGCACTCTCACCGGAGAAGTCCCTAGTCCTGCTTGAGGAGATGGCGCAGGATTACGAGCATGAGGACCATCTCTGAGTACGACCTGGCCACCGCCGCCTGGCGCAAGTCCACCTACAGCGGCGGCGACGGTGGCAACTGCCTTGAAGTGGCCCTCGGCCAAGCGGCCCTCGTCCCCGTCCGCGACTCCAAAATCCCTGCCGGCCCGAAGCTCGTGTTCCGAGCCTCGGCCTGGTCCGCGTTCGTGGACGGGCTGAAGCAGGACTGAACGGACCCCGAAGCTCAAGTCCCGCGCTTCGAGCGCTGCTTTCAAGGAATGGTTGCCGGCTGCCCGACGGCGCCGACATCTCCGTGAAGACGCCGACCAAGCACCTGCCGTACGGCCAGTGCGCCCTGCGGACCGCGCTCAACCGCTTCCAGCGGACCTGGCATCTGCGCCGAGGGCGCGGGACGGTGACCGCGGAGGACGGCAGTACGCGCTGGATCACCCGATCGTGGTTCTCCCGTACCGCGCGACGACGCGTGGTGGGCGGCGTTCACGCGAGGAGACGTACGGGAGCCGGAGCCGGAACCGGAGCAACGGCCGACCCGCTCGCGCGCCCACATCCTGCTCGCCGCCCTGGGCCGCAGCACCCCGGTGCTCTCGCTCTCCGAGGCCGACTGCGCACGGCTCGCGCCGCTGGTCGAGGAGTGGTTCGCGCGCGGCGCCGACGAGGACGTCGTACGGCACGCCCTGACCAGCGGCCTGCCCAGCCCGGTGCACAGCCTGGCCGCGCTGCTCCGCACCCGACTGAAGGACAAGCTGCCGCCGCCACCGCCGGCACCCCGGCGCATCCTGGAATGCGTCTCATGCGGCCTGCCGGGCCGCCCCGAGGCCCTGCCCGGCGGCCAGTGCGGCGCGTGCCGGGGCGAACGCACCCCCTCGCACTCCAACGCGCCGGTCCCCGCCGACAGCGTCACCGGGCCATCGTCATGTGGCTCCTCAGGCTCTTCCTCCAGCTGCGCCCCGAGCTGGCCCTGTATCCCGAGCAGGGCCTCAGGATCGGCGCCTACGGCAAGGGCCACGCCTGCGCCGACGGAGCTCTGGCGCCTCTCGACCACTTCGTGGCCCAGGACGGCGACTGGGCCGACCCGGACGGTGTCCTCATGGTCGTGGAAGTCACCTCCCGCGACCGCGGCACCGACAGGAGGGACCGGATCGACAAGGTCCGCGGCCATGCGGAGGCCGGAATCCCCGTGTACCTGCTCGTCGACCGCGACAGCGACACGCTGACGGTCTTCAGCGACCCGCGGGACGGGGTGTACCGGCGGCGGCCCACGTACCCTTACGGAGCAGCGGTCCGGCTCCCGGAGCCCGCCGGCGTCACACTGGACACGGACAAGTTGAAGGACTACGCAGACCGATCACCATGAACCACGCCCAGCTCACCGCCCTGGGCCGTGCCCTCCGTCTGCTCGGGGAGCACGGTGAGGCGCTGACCGCCGACACCCCGGACGCCAGGCTGCACGAGGTGAAGGCCGACCTGCGGCGCGCTCTGGACCTGCTGGAGGAGAGCGTCACCGCCGCCAAGCCCAGCACCCGCTGCGCCGAGCATCCCAACGGCCCGGTCGACGAGGCCGCGCCCGACCTCTGCCTGCTCTGCGAGACGCGCCGCCGGGCCGCCCGGCGGGCCGAGTTCAACGGCCCCGCCCCGGCATCCGCTCCCACCCCGACCGCGCCGTCCCGCTACGGCACGCGCGGTGACCGGCCGCAGCCCCAGCAGCGGTGGCTGCCGGAGCTGTGGAACGGACAGGAGTGGCAGTTGTGCGGGACCCCGCGCCGCGACCGGCGCGAGGCGGAGCTGTACATCGCCGCCCAGCGGCGCGGCTCACGGCCCGCGATGGCCTACCGGCTCGTGCACGAGTTCACCGACTACGAGGTGCTGCGGGTGTGGGGCACCCCGGTGAAGGTCGACATCGAACCGATGGGCAACCTCTGAGCCGTCACGCCTTGGCCTCCGACAGCTCCGGCTCGCCCGCCGCGGCGGGCTGGGCCGCACCCGCGACCCGCTGGCGCGGGATGAACGTCGCCACCACGAACGCCAGCAGCGCCGCGCCCGCGCCGACCGCGAGGACCGTACGGAAACCGTCCCGCGAGGGCAGCGACAGCGGCCCGAACGGCGTCGTCATCTGAGCGAGGATCACACCCGCGATCGCGCTCGCGGTGGAGGTGCCGATGGACCGCATCAGCGTGTTGAGGCTGTTGGCCGCGGCCGTCTCGGACGGATCGACGGCGCTCATGATGAGCGCGGGCATCGAGCCGTAGGTGAAGCCGATACCGGCGCCGATCACACAGGACACCAGCACGAAGTGCCAGACCGCGTCCATGAGGACGATGTTCAGGCCGTAGCCGGCGGCCACGATCAGCGCGCCGATCATCAGGGTCACCTTGGGGCCGCGGGCCCGGGACACGGCGGCCGACACCGGCGCCGTCGCCATCATCACCAGGCCGGACGGGGCCATGACCAGGCCCGCGGCGAGCATCGACTGGCCCAGGCCGTAGCCGGTGGCCTCCGGCAGCTGGAGCAGCTGCGGGATCACCAGCGACATCGCGAACATCGCGAAGCCGACCGCGACGGAGGCCAGGTTCGTCACCAGCACCTGACGGCGGGCGGTGGCGCGCAGGTCGACCAGCGGCTGCGGGGTGCGCAGCTCCCACCGGCCCCAGGCGAGCAGGACCACGACCGCCGCGGCGAACAGGCCGAGAGTGGTTGCGCTCGTCCAGCCCCAGTCGGCGCCCTTGGAGATGGCCAGCAGGAGACAGACCAGGCCGACCGCCATGCCGATGCCGCCGACGACGTCGAAACGGCCGCCGGTGCGGACCCTCGACTCCGGCACGAAGGCGACGACGAGAGCGGTGGCCACGACACCGAGGGCCGCCGAGGTCCAGAACAGCGCGTGCCAGTCGAGGTTGTCGGCGATGAGCGCGGCGGCGGGCAGGCCGAGCGCGCCGCCGACGCCGAGGGAGGCGCTCATCAGGGCGGTGGCGGAACCGAGCCGTTCGGCGGGCAGCTCGTCGCGCATGATGCTGATGCCGAGCGGGATCACACCGGAGGCGAGACCCTGCAGGACCCGGCCGACGATCATCGGGACCAGGGAGTCGCTGAGCGCGGCGGTCACCGAGCCGGCGACCAGCAGCACCATGCTGACCAGCAGCATCCGGCGCTTGCCGACCATGTCGCCGAGGCGTCCCATCACCGGCGTGGCGACGGCGGCGGCGAGCAGGGTGGCGGTGACGGCCCAGGCGGTGTCGGAGGCGTCGGCGTGCAGCAGCTGCGGCAGCTCCGGCACGATCGGGATGACCAGGGTCTGCATGAGCGAGACGACGATTCCGGACAGCGCCAGCACCGCCACCACGGCGTTCGGCCTCGGCGGTGCCGCTCCCCCGGTCTCGGCGGGACGGGCAGGGGCGTCGGGCATGGCGGAGCCTCCATGGACGGCACGAGAAGGAGTGCTTGACTCAGGCAACTTTAAGTCAGCTGCTTGACTTACTCAAGAAATCCACGTCACACCCCGGCCGGAACCGTCCGGAGCCCCGGAACAGGCCGGAACCCCGGTCACCCGGGGTTCCGGCCCGTCTGTGCCCGTCCGCTCGCGTCAGCTCAGCGACTTCAGCGCCGCCGCGTCGTACGGCGCCAGCTCGTCGAAGCGGCCCGCCAGCACCTTCTGGGCCCACAGCGGGTCCTGGAGCAGCGCGCGGCCCACGGCGACCATGTCGAACTCGTCGCGCTCCAGGCGGTCCAGCAGGTTGTCGAGGCTGCCGACCGGGGCGCCCTCGCCCGCGAACGCGCGGATGAAGTCGCCGTCCAGGCCGACCGAGCCGACGGTGATGGCCTGCTTGCCGGTGAGCTTCTTGGTCCAGCCGGCCAGGTTGAGGTCGGAGCCCTCGAACTCGGGGAGCCAGTAGCGGCGGGTGGAGGCGTGGAAGGCGTCCACACCGGCCGCGGCGAGCGGGGTGAGGATCGCCTCCAGCTCCTCGGGGCTCTCGGCGAGCCGCGCGTCGTAGGCCTCCTGCTTCCACTGGGAGTAGCGGAAGAGGATCGGGAAGTCCGGGGAGACGGTCTCGCGGACCGCGGCGACCAGCTCCGCCGCGAACCTGGCGCGGGCCACCGGGTCGCCGCCGTAGCCGTCGGTGCGCCGGTTGGTGTGCGCCCACAGGAACTGGTCGACGAGGTAGCCGTGGGCGCCGTGCAGCTCCACGCCGTCGAAGCCGATGCGCTCCGCCGCCGCGGCGGCCTCGGCGAAGGCGCCGATGACGTCGTCGATGTCGCGCTGGGTCATCGCCTCGCCGGTGCCCTCGGTGCCGTCGACGCGCAGGCCGGACGGGCCGACCGCCGGGGCCTCGGCGAACGGCGGCCGACCGGCCCGGCGGACCATGCCGATGTGCCACAGCTGCGGGACGATCGTGCCGCCCGCCGCGTGCACCTCCTCGGCGACCTTCGCCCAGCCCGCCAGCTGCTCCTCCCCGTGGAAGCGCGGCACACGGTCGCTCTCACCGGCCGAGGCGTGACCGACGTAGGTGCCCTCGGTGACGATCAGACCGACACCCGCGGCGGCCCGGCGTGCGTAGTACGACGCCACATCGGCGCCGGGGACGCCGCCCGGGGAGAACTGGCGGGTCATCGGGGCCATGGCGATCCGGTTGGGGACGGTCAGGCCGTTGATGGCGACGGGACGGTCGAGGATCTGCGCGGCGCGGGCGGAGGCGGTGTCGGCGGTGAGGGTCACCAGAGGGCTCCTTGAGGTACCAGGCGGTATGTGCGTGTGCAACGGTCCCCAACCGGGGAATCCGTCCCCGCATTCCGTCCCGGCGCCCTCCCGCTCCTGTGATCCGCCCCACGCACCTCGCGTCTCGCGCCCGGCTTCCGGCGGCTCACCTCTCGCAAGCGGGGCGCGGCCGTCCGGGTGAACCCGTCCACCCGCTACCCGTCACCCGACCGAAGTGCGCCTTATATATCATTTTGTGACGATCACGGAAACCAGAGTCAGCAACGGAACGAGCGGCCCCGGAGACTTGCGCGGCACCACGGTCGCCGTCGTCGGCCTCGGCTACGTCGGCCTGCCCACCGCCCTCGCCCTGTGGAGCGCGGGCGCCACCCTCGTCGGCCTCGACACCAGCGAGCGGCGGCTGACCGCCATCCGCGCCGGGACCGTCGACCTGCTGCCCGCCCAGCACGCCACCCTCGCCTGCGCCGAGGAAACCGGCGACTTCCGCCTCACCTCCGACGCGGACCGGCTGCGCGACGCCGACGCGGTGATCATCTGCGTGCCCACCCCGGTCACCCCGGACCACACGCCCGACCTCACCGCGCTGCGCACCGCGTGCGCGGCCGTCGTCGCACGGGCGGTACCCGGCCAGCTGATCGTGCTGACCTCCACCAGCCATGTCGGCACCACCCGCGAACTCCTCCTGGAACCGCTCGCCGCCCGCGGACTCACGCCCGAGACCGATGTCCTCGTGGCCTTCTCCCCGGAGCGCATCGACCCGGGCAACGAACGGCACCTGCCCGAGCACACCCCCCGGATCGTCGGCGGCGCCGGACCGCTCAGCACGCACGCCGCCGCCTCCCTGCTGCGGCCGACCGCCTCCCGCGTCCACGAGGTCGCCGCCCCCGAGACCGCCGAGATGGCCAAGCTCTGGGAGAACGTCTTCCGGGCCGTGAACATCGCCCTGGCCAACGAGCTGTCCGACGCCTGCCTCGACCTCGGCCTGGCCCCGCTCCCGGTCATCGAGGCGGCGGCGACCAAACCGTACGGCTTCCTGCCCTTCTATCCGGGACCGGGCGCCGGCGGCCACTGCATCCCCTGCGACCCCTACTACCTCCTCGCGCAACTGCCCTCCCGCCGCGGCGCGCCGCTGGTGAGCACCGCCATGGCCGCCCTGAGCGAACGGCCCGCGCGGATCGCCGCACAGGCGGCCCGCCTGCTCGACGCCGACGGCCTCACCCTCACCGGCGCCCGCGTGCTGGTGCTGGGCGTGGCCTACAAGTCCGGCGTGTCGGACGTCCGCGAGAGCCCGGCCCTGCGGCTGATCACCCTGCTCACCGAACAAGGCGCCGACGTCTCCTACAGCGACTGCCAGGTGCCCGCCCTCACCGTCGCCGGCCGGGCCCTGACCTCCGTGCCGCGACCCGAGGACGGCGACTGGGACCTCGTCGTCGTACACACCGCGCACCCCGGCACCCCCCTCGGCTGGCTCGACACCGCGCCACGGGTGCTCGACACCCGGCTGCGCCTGCGCGCACGGGCCGGTGCCCGGTGACCGCGCCCGCCCCCTGCGCGCCGCTCACCGGCACCGCCCCGGCCGGATCCGCCGCCCGCCGGCTGCTCCTCGCCGTGCTGCGCCGGGCACAGCGGCACATCGGCACCGGCGAGCGCGCCGCACTGCTGCGGCTGCTCGGGCTCACCGCCCTGCTGCCCGTGCTGTGCCTGATCGCCGCGCGCGCGGCACAACTGCCCTACCAGACCGGCCTGGTCACGCTGTACGGCATGGCCGTGCTCACCGGCACCGCCTGCCTGCTCCACCTCGCCTACACGCGCTACGACGACCCGGCGGTCCGCACCCTGCGCCGGCGCGCCCGCGGTCACGAGGAGTTCCCGGCGCTAGCCGAACGGCCGAGGGTCAGCTTCCTCCTCGCGGTCAAGGACGAGGCCGCGAACGTCGAAGCATGCGTCCGCTCGATGGCCGCCTCCGACTGGCCCGACCTCCAGATCGTCGTGGCCGACGACGGCTCACGGGACGGCACGGGGGCGATCCTCGACGCCCTGGCGGCCGAACTCGGCATCACCGTCGTGCGGCTGGAGACCAACGCCGGCAAGAAGGCGGCCCTCGTACGGGCCTGCGCGCTCGCCGACGGCGACATCCTGGTCTTCACCGACTCCGACTGCGTCATCGCCCCGGACGCGGTCGGCCGCTGCGTCCGGGCCATGGTCCGCCACCCCGAACTGGGCGCGGTCAGTGGCCACTGCCGGGCGCTCAACGCGCACACCGGACTGCTCACCCGGATCCAGGACGTCTGGTACGAGGGACAGTTCCGCATCGCCAAGGCGGCCGAGTCCGCGTTCGGCGCGGTGGCCTGCGTCTCGGGGCCGCTCGCCGCCTTCCGGCGCGAGGCCGTCTGGAACTATCTGCCCGCCTGGGCGGACGACCGGTTCGCCGGCGCGCCCTTCCGATTCGCCACCGACCGCCAGCTCACCGGTTACGTCCTCGGCCAGGCCTGGCGCGGCAAGGCGCTCAAACGCCGGTACGCCCACTCGCCGTTCGTCGCCGGCCACGACCATCCGGAGCGGCGCTGGCTGGTCGGCTACAGCCGCTCCGCGCGGGTGTGGACGAACGTGCCCGACCGCTGGCGGCCCTTCCTGCACCAGCAGGTGCGCTGGAAGAAGAGCTTCATCCGCAACCTGTTCTTCACCGGCGGCTTCATGTGGCGGCGCGGCCCGGTGCCCGCCCTCCTCTACTACGGGCACGCCCTGTGGGTGCTGGCCGCCCCGGCCCTGGTGTTCTGGCACCTGGTGTGGGCGCCGCTGCACCTCGCGGCCGGACTCACCGTGCTCTACCTGTGCGGTGTGCTGCTCAAGGGATCCCTGTGGGGTCTCGCCTACCGCCTCGACAACCCGGGCGACCGCCGCTGGCGCTACCGCCCGCTGATGAGCCTGCTCTCCTGCTGCGTCCTGGCCTGGCTGCTGCCGTACGCCGCCCTGACCCTGCGCCGCGCGATCTGGACGAGGACCCCCGCATGACCCTGACGACACATCACCGTCCCTGGCCCCTCCCGGAGCGGGCCCGGCGCACCCTGCGCCGGGCCGCCCGGACGGCGGCCTCCCTGCTCTCCGCGCTCGCCGTCGCGGCCCTCTACTGGGTCGTCCTCACCCGCGGCGGCTCCCGATGACGGCCCCGGAGGCGGCCCCGCCGCGCACCGACCGGCCCGGATCGCCGCGCCGGTGGCTGGTGCGCGGCCTCCTCCTCGCGCTCGCCGCCGCCGTGGCGGCCACCCCGTTCGCCGCCGCGTGGCAGTACGAGACCGAGCGGCGCGCGGTCTCCGCCCAGGCGCCCGCCCCCGGCTCCCGCGCGGACGCCCGGCCCCCGGCCACCGCCGCCCGCCACGCGAGCGCGCCGGTCGTCCTCGCCTACCACGACATCCACCCGGAAGCGGCCGGCTCCTACACCCTCACCCCCGAACAGCTGGACGAGCAGCTGGCCGCGCTGGCCGCCGCGGGCTACCGCAGCCTGTCCGCCGAGGAGTTCACCCGCTACCTGGCCACCGGACGGCCCCCGGCCCCGCGCAGCGTCTACCTCACCTTCGACGACGGCACCCGCGGCCTGTGGGCGTACGCCGACCGGATCCTCGCCAAGCACCACATGCGCGCCTCGGCCTACCTGATCACCGGCAGGGTGGGCACCCACCGCCCGTACTACCTGTCCTGGGCCGAGATCGACCGGATGTCCGGCTCCGGGCGCTGGGACTTCCAGGCGCACAGCCACCTCGGTCACTCCAGGGCACCCGTCGAGGCCGGCGGCCGCCAGGGCGCGGTGCTCGCCAACCGGCTGTGGCTGCCCGAGCGCGAACGCCTGGAGACGGAGGCGGAATACCGCGCGCGGGTCACCGACGACCTCGACCGGAACGTGCGGTCCTTCGCCGTCCACGGCCTGCCCGCCCCCGTGCTGTTCGCCTATCCGTTCTCGGAGGCGTCCGCGCCGACGAACCTCACCGGCCGCACCACCTCGATCCTGGAGGGACTGCTGCGGGAACGGTTCGCCGCGACGCTCACCAACACCTCCTCGCGCCCGCTGCCCGCGGGCCCGCGCGCCGCGTCCGCCGGGCTGGTGCAGCGTCTGGAGGTGATGCGGGGGACCACCACCGCCGCGCTGCTGGAGCAGGTGCGGGCCTGGACCTCGCGCTCGCCCGCCGAGGTGCCCGAGCCGCTGCGCCACCCGGGGCAGTGGCGGCTGCGCGACGCCCCGCCGGGAACCGGCCTGACCGCGCTGACCGGCCGCGGCCCGGCGCGGGGCACATATGTGTCGGCCGTCCATCTGCCCATGGCCACCGCCGACTGGACCACCTACCGGGTGGAGGCGACCGCCGGCCGGCTGAGCGGACCGCGCACCGGTGTGTCGGTCGAGGTCGGGCACGGCAGCCTGCACCCGTGCGTGGTGACGGTCTCCGCGGCCGGGCTGCGGGTGACCGAGCGCCCGGCGGGCCGGACACCCCGCGTCACCGTCCGCGCGCTGGACCCGGCCGCCGGGCACCGGATCCTGATCGAGGTGTCCCCGCGGTCCGTCCTGATCACCGTCGACGGCACCACGCTGACGGTACGCGCCGCACAGCGGCCCGAACCGGCCCGCACCAGCGGCGGCATCGCCCTCGCCGTCCGCAACGAGTCCGGGGACGTGGAAACGGCGTGGCCGCGCTTCACCTCGCTGCGCCTCGGCGCGTGAGAAACGCCCGAGGGCGGCACCCCCAGCGAACTGGGGGTGCCGCCCTCGGCGTAGGACGGGTCCGATCCGGGAGGGATCAGAAGTCCATGTCACCGCCCGGCATGCCGCCGCCGGCCGGCGCGGCGGCCTTCTCCGGCTTGTCGGCGATGACGGCCTCGGTGGTGAGGAACAGCGCGGCGATCGACGCGGCGTTCTGGAGCGCGGAGCGCGTCACCTTGGCCGGGTCGATGATGCCTTCCTTGACCAGGTCGACGTACTCGCCGGTCGCGGCGTTCAGGCCGTGGCCCGGGGTCAGGTTGCGCACCTTCTCCACCACGACACCGCCCTCGAGGCCGGCGTTGACGGCGATCTGCTTCAGCGGGGCCTCCAGGGCCAGCTTCACAGCGGCGGCACCGGTGGCCTCGTCGCCCTCGAGCTCCAGCTTCTCGAAGACCTGGGAGGCCTGGAGCAGGGCCACGCCACCACCGGCGACGATGCCCTCCTCGACGGCCGCCTTCGCGTTGCGGACGGCGTCCTCGATGCGGTGCTTGCGCTCCTTGAGCTCGACCTCGGTGGCGGCACCGGCCTTGATGACGGCCACGCCGCCGGCCAGCTTCGCCAGACGCTCCTGGAGCTTCTCGCGGTCGTAGTCCGAGTCGCTGTTCTCGATCTCGGCGCGGATCTGGTTCACGCGGCCCGCGACCTGGTCGGCGGAGCCGGCGCCGTCGACGATGGTGGTCTCGTCCTTGGTGATGACGACCTTGCGGGCGCGGCCCAGGAGGTCCAGGGTCGCGTTCTCCAGCTTGAGGCCGACCTCCTCGGAGATGACCTCGCCGCCCGTGAGGATGGCGATGTCGCCGAGCATGGCCTTGCGGCGGTCACCGAAGCCCGGGGCCTTGACGGCGACGGACTTGAAGGTGCCGCGGATCTTGTTGACGACCAGGGTCGACAGGGCCTCGCCCTCGACGTCCTCGGCGATGATCAGCAGCGGCTTGCCCGACTGCATGACCTTCTCCAGGAGCGGGAGCAGGTCCTTGACGTTGGAGATCTTGGAGTTGGCGATGAGGATGTACGGGTCCTCGAGCACCGCCTCCATGCGCTCCATGTCGGTGGCGAAGTAGGCGGAGATGTAGCCCTTGTCGAAGCGCATGCCCTCGGTGAGCTCGAGCTCCAGACCGAAGGTCTGCGACTCCTCGACGGTGATGACGCCTTCCTTGCCGACCTTGTCCATGGCCTCGGCGATCAGCTCGCCGATCTGGGTGTCGGCGGCGGAGATGGAGGCCGTGGAGGCGATCTGCTCCTTGGTCTCGACCTCCTTGGCCTGGTCGAGCAGCGCACCGGAGACGGCCTCGACGGCCTTCTCGATACCGCGCTTGAGGGCCATCGGGTTGGCGCCGGCGGCTACGTTGCGCAGACCCTCGCGGACGAGCGCCTGGGCGAGAACGGTGGCCGTGGTCGTACCGTCACCGGCGACGTCGTCCGTCTTCTTGGCGACTTCCTTGACCAGCTCGGCGCCGATCTTCTCGTACGGGTCCTCGAGCTCGATCTCCTTGGCGATGGAGACACCATCGTTGGTGATCGTGGGGGCGCCCCACTTCTTCTCGAGGACGACGTTGCGGCCCTTGGGGCCGAGCGTCACCTTCACGGCGTCCGCGAGCTGGTTCATGCCGCGCTCGAGGCCGCGCCGCGCCTCCTCGTCGAACGCGATGATCTTGGCCATGTGAAGTGGTCCCTCCAGGACTGGGGGTGATTCCTTCGGACCGCGCCCGCGCCCGCGACGGACGGCCTGCCTGCCTCGTGGTTCCTTGCCCCACACGGCCTGCGGCCTCACCGACCCGGTCCTTCGTTGTCACTCTCACCTTCAGAGTGCTAACGCAATGATTAGCACTCGCCCCCTTCGAGTGCAAGCGCCTCTCGGGGTACGGAGGCCAGTCAGCGGTGGGCGAACAGCCGCCGGGGGGCCGGCCCGGGACACGCCGAAGGGCTCGCACCGGCGTGCGGTGCGAGCCCTTCGGGCGAAACGAACTGACTGTTCAGGCGGTGACGCGAACCATGTCGGCCTGCGGGCCCTTCTGGCCCTGCGAGATCTCGAACTCGACCCGCTGGCCCTCTTCCAGGGTGCGGTACCCGTCCATCTGGATCGCGCTGTAGTGGACGAAGACGTCCGCACCACCGTCGACCGCGATGAAGCCGTACCCCTTCTCCGCGTTGAACCACTTGACGGTGCCCTGAGCCATGCCTAACTCCCCTATTACTGGCCCTTGCACAGATCCGCACTTCGCGGATCCGGGTCAGACCTCACCCCCCAGTCATTGGGGGCGTGCGCCGGAACGCGTCGACCGCGGCTGAATGTATCTGTCCAACTGCCGTCTGCAACAGGTCAATCGGACGAGAAATCCGGGCAGCATCGATCGCGCATTTACGGAGAATTCACCCGAGCTCTGGGCAATTCGGGCCCGGCAAAAGGAGCGAAAGGCGCAAAAAGGCCGCTGATTTTGGCTGCTTCTCATCGCAGTCACATCGCGGAAAGCAGACCGGGTTCCCCAACTGTACCGCGCTCAATCACACTGAATTGCCCCCTCCGTTTCTCTCACGGAGGGGGCAATCCGAAGAACGGTGTGTGACGTCAGCACCCGCCGGCCACGGCCGGGATGATCGACACGCCCGCGCCGTCCGGCGTGGCGGTCTCCAGGCCCTGCTCGAACCGGACGTCGTCGTCGTTGACGTACACGTTGACGAACCGGCGCAGCTTGCCCTGGTCGTCCAGCACCCGCGCGGCGATGCCGGTGTGGTTCTTCTCCAGGTCCGAGATGACCTCGGCGAGGTTCGCGCCCTCGGCGGAGACCTCGGCGCGGCCACCGGTGTAGGTGCGCAGGATGGTGGGGATGCGGACGGTGACGCTCACGAGAAAACCTCCGGTGGGATGACGTGCCTGGGCGCGGCGGAGCTAGACGAGACCAGCCTCGCGGAAGGACTCGAGGTTCGGGCGGATCGTCGCGGTGAGCCCCGTACCGGCCACCGCGTCGAGGGTCTTGAGCCCGTCGCCGGTGTTGAGCACGACGGTCGTGAGCGAGGGGTCCAGCGCACCGCTCTCGATCAGCTTGCGCGTCACGCCCACCGTCACACCGCCGGCGGTCTCCGCGAAGATGCCCTCCGTGCGCGCCAGCAGTTTGATGGCGTCGACGATCTGCTCGTCGGTGACGTCCTCCACCGCGCCGCCGGTGCGCCGCGCGATGTCCAGCACGTACGGCCCGTCCGCCGGGTTGCCGATGGCCAGCGACTTGGCGATGGTGTCCGGCTTCTGCGGGCGGACGACGTCGTGGCCCGCCTTGAAGGCGGTGGACACCGGGGAGCAGCCCTCGGCCTGGGCGCCGAAGATCTTGTACGGCTTGTCCTCGACGAGCCCGAGCTTGATCAGCTCCTGCAGGCCCTTGTCGATCTTGGTGAGCTGGGAGCCGGAGGCGATCGGCACCACGAGCTGGTCGGGCAGCTTCCAGCCGAGCTGCTCGCAGATCTCGTACGCCAGCGTCTTGGAGCCCTCGGCGTAGTACGGCCGCAGGTTGACGTTGACGAAGCCCCAGCCCTCGCCGGCCGGGTCGCCGATCAGCTCGGAGCAGAAGCGGTTCACATCGTCGTAGTTGCCCTCGATGCCGACCAGCTCGCCGCCGTAGACCGCAGCCATGACGACCTTGCCCTGCTCCAGGTCGTGCGGGATGAACACGCAGGAGCGGAAGCCGGCGCGGGCGGCGGCGGCGCCGACGGCGCCGGCCAGGTTGCCGGTGGAGGAGCAGGAGAGGGTGGTGAAGCCGAAGGCGCGGGCGGCCTCCAGGGCCTGGGCGACCACGCGGTCCTTGAAGGAGTGCGTCGGGTTGCCGGAGTCGTCCTTCACGAACAGCTTGCCGGGCTCGACGCCCAGCTCGCGGGCGAGGTTGTCGGCCTCGACGAGCTTGGTCCAGCCGGGGTTGATGTTCGGCTTGTCGGCCACGTCCGCCGGGACGGGCAGCAGCGGCGCGTACCGCCAGATGTTCGCGGGTCCCGCCTCGATGCGCTTACGCAGTTCCTCGGCGTCGTGGGCCGAGAAGTCGTAGGCGATCTCCAGCGGGCCGAAACACTCCTCGCAGGCGAAGACCGGGCCGAGCGGGACGCGGTGGCCGCACTCGCGGCAGGAGAGCGCCGAGGCCGGGCCGAGGTCTACCGTGGAAGTGGAATTCGTGGTGCTTGCAACAGTCTGCACAGCCATGTGAGGCGAGGCCCTTTCTCCTCATCTTCCTCACGACGCACTTCGCCGTGAGACGGATTTGGCACCTTCCCTAGCCGGGAGCCTCGCGTGATGATCAGCGGTGATCTACGAGACCGGCTGGAGGGTTGCCGGGGCTTCATCGGGCCGTGTCCCTCTGCCCCTCTGGATGAGCTGTATGTGGTTGTGGAACGCGAGCGGCCCCCGACATGCGATGGTCACCAGCGTTGTTCAAGACTGTAACCGAAGGCCAGGACAGTTGAGATAGTCGTCCGAACCGCGAGATGGATCACACGACAGTCCGATCACCACTCGCCGACAGAACGCAGAGGAGCCGCGCACTGTGCTGGAAGAAGTCGAGCGCTGGCTGAGCACCCGCTCCTGGTCCGTGACCGATCGACCGCTGCACAAGATCCTGGCCGCCAGACGCGCCACGGGCCAGACCGTGAGTGTCGTGCTGCCCGCGCTCAACGAGGAGGAGACGGTCGGTGACATCGTCGCCGTGATCCGTCACGACCTCATGCAGCAGGTCCCGCTCGTCGACGAGATCGTCGTCGTCGACTCGGGATCCACCGACCGCACCTCCGAGGTGGCCGCCGCCGCGGGCGCCCGGGTCGTCCACCGCGACGCGATACTGCCGCACCTGCCCGCCGTGCCCGGCAAGGGCGAGGTGCTGTGGCGCTCGCTGCTCGTGACCCGCGGCGACATCGTCTGCTTCATCGACGCGGACCTCAAGGAGTTCTCGTCGGACTTCGTCTCCGGGATCGTCGGCCCGCTGCTGACCGACCCCGACGTGGACCTGGTGAAGGCGATGTACGACCGCCCGCTGGGCGGCGCCGCCGGGCAGGGCGGCCGGGTCACCGAACTGATGGCCCGCCCGCTGCTGAACATGCACTGGCCGCAGCTGGCCGGGTTCGTGCAGCCGCTGGGCGGCGAGTACGCGGCCCGCCGCTCGCTCCTGGAGCAGCTGCCCTTCCCGGTCGGCTACGGCGTGGAGCTGGGCATGCTGGTGGACTCCCTGCACCTGGTCGGCCTGGACGCGCTCGCCCAGGTCGACGTGGGGGTGCGCAAGCATCGGCACCAGGACGGGCAGGCGCTCGGCCGGATGGCCGCGGCGATCTACCGCACCGCCCAGCTGCGGCTGGCCCGCGGCCATCTGATCCGGCCGTCGCTGACCCAGTTCGAGCGGATGGAGGACGGCTTCGAGCCGCGGACGTACTCCGTGGACACCGAGGAGCGTCCGCCGATGGTGGAGATCGCCGAGTACGCGGCACGCAAGGTGGCGTGACGCGCCAGGCCGCCTGTATACGGCCGAACCGTACGTTTGAGCGGTTGGGGGTCGGGCTAGGTTGAGGACCATGGCTTCAACGTTCGGTGCTGCTCAGGTACTGGTGGCCTCCAACCGTGGCCCGGTCTCCTACGAGGTGCGCGACGACGGCTCGCTGCACGCCCGGCGGGGCGGCGGCGGGCTGGTGTCGGGACTCTCGGCGATCGGGCCGGACGCGGACGCGCTGTGGGTGTGCTCCGCGCTCGGCGACGGCGACCGCGAGGCGGTCCGCCGCGGGGTCGGCGAGGACGGCGTGCGGATGCTGGACATCCCGGCGGACGTCCACGCGGACGCGTACAACGGGATCGCGAACTCGGCGCTGTGGTTCGTCCACCACATGCTGTACCAGACGCCGCTGGAGCCGGTCTTCGACGCGGAGTTCCGGCGGCAGTGGGCGTCGTACGAGACGTACAACCGGGCGTTCGCCGAGGCGCTGGCGGCCGAGGCGGCCGAGGGCGCGGCCGTGATCGTGCAGGACTACCACCTGGTGCTGGTCCCCGGCATGCTCCGCGAACTCCGCCCCGACCTCAGGATCGGCCACTTCTCCCACACCCCGTGGGCGCCCCCGGAGTACTTCCGGATGCTGCCCGACGACATCGCGCGGGCGGTGCTGCGGGGCATGCTCGGCGCGGACCGGCTCGGCTTCCTCACCCGGCGCTGGGCGGACGCGTTCGAGGCCTGCTGCGACGCCTTCGCCGGCGGCCTCGGCGGCACCCGGATCGGGGTGCACGGGCTCGGCGCGGACGCGGACTTCCTGCGGCGGCGCTCCCACGAGGCGGACGTCGAGGAACGGATGACCGCGCTGCGGGCGGAGATCGGCGAGGGCCGGCGGACCGTCGTGCGGGTCGACCGCACCGAGCTGTCCAAGAACATCGTGCGCGGACTGCTCGCCTACCGGCAGCTGCTGGCCGACCGCCCCGAGTGGCACGAGCGGGTCGTGCACGTCGCCTTCGCCTACCCCTCCCGGCAGGACCTCGCCGTCTACCGCGACTACACGGCCGAGGTGCAGCGGCTCGCGGCGGAGATCAACGAGCAGTACGGGACGCCGGGCTGGACCCCGGTCGTGCTGCATGTGAAGGACGACTTCGCGCGCTCCCTGGCCGCCTACCGGCTGGCCGACGTGGCCCTGGTCAACCCCATCCGCGACGGCATGAACCTGGTCGCGAAGGAGGTGCCGGTCGTCTCCGACCAGGGCTGCGCGCTGGTGCTGTCGAGGGAGGCCGGGGCGTACGAGGAGCTCGGCGAGGACGCGATCACCGTGAACCCGTACGACATCGTGGGCACGGCGGACGCCCTGCACCGGGCGCTCACCCTGCCGCCCGAGGAGCGGGCGGCGCGGTCCAAGCGGCTCGCCGCCGCGGCCACCGCGCTGCCGCCCGCCCAGTGGTTCCTGGACCAGCTGACCGCGCTGACCGGTCAGGCCAGCTGAGCCGCAAGCGCCGTCAGCAGTCCCACCACGCCCCGCGGTCCGTCCACCACCAGGTCCGCGCGCTCGCGCAGCTCGGTCACCTCGTCACTGCCGCTGCACACGAGGAGACCGGGCACGCCGTCGGCGCGCAGCATGTCGACGGCGGCGTAGGCGGGCAGGTCACCGAGGTCGTCGCCGGCGTAGAGGACCGCGCCGGCGCCGACCTCGCGCAGATACGTGCGCAGCGCCACGCCCTTGTCCATGCCCGGCGGGCGCAGCTCCAGGACCAGACGGCCGGGCTCGACGATCAGTCCGCTGCGGGTGGCGAGGTCGGCGAGCGGGGCGCGCAGCGCGTCGAAGGCGGCCTGCGGGTCGGCGGCGCGGCGGGTGTGCACGGCGACGGCGTGCCCCTTGTCCTCGATCCAGGCGCCCTCGAACCCCTCCAGCAGCCGCGGCAGCGCGGCGCGGACCACGGCGACGCCGGGGTGCGGGTCGGGGGCGGTGATCCTGCCGCTGGCGGCGTCCCAGCGTTCGGCGCCGTAGTGGCCGAGGACGACCAGGCGCTCCAGGCCGGGCACGCCCGCGAAGCCGCCGTAGCGTACGGCGACCTCGGCCGGGCGTCCGGTGACCACCGCGACGGCGGCCACCTTCGGCGCGAGCGCGGTCAGCGCGGCCACCGCGCCGGGGTGCGCGCGGGCCTGCTCGGGGTCGGCGACGATCGGGGCGAGCGTGCCGTCGAAGTCGAGCGCGACCACGGCTCGGCCGGGTTGCGCGAGCAGGGACCGCAGGCCGTCGCGCCCCTGCGGGGTCACGGGTTCGGGAAGGTCCGTCGCAGAGATGTCAGGGCTGCCCATACGGCGAACCTATCCCCACCGGCCCGCGTCGAACCTCCCACCTCACCGCTCGGCCCGCCGCGCCTGGCGCACCCGGCGCAGCCGGTTCACCGTCACCGGGTCGTGCTCCAGTGCTCTCGGGTCGTCGAGCAGGGCGTTGAGCAGCTGGTAGTAGCGCACCGGCGCCAGCCCCAGCTCCTCGCGGATCGCCCGCTCCTTCGCACCGGGCCCCGCGAAACCCCGGCGCTCCAGCGCGAGGATGTCCCGCTCCCGACGTTCCAGCGATCGACGCTCCATACCGGAAACGCTAGCCGCCGGCACCGACAGCGCCTACTGCGAGGCCGCCGCGCTCTCCGCCGTGAGCGCGGTGGCCTCCAGCTTGCCGAGGACGGCGGACGGGCTGCCGCCGGGTGCGACGGCCTGGCCGATGCGCTTCTTCACCTCGGCGCTGACCTGGGCCCAAGAGGTGCGGCCCACCGGGTACAGCTCGGCGAGCGGGAGTTCCTTCAGGAAGGGCTGGAGCTCGCTGTCCTCGGCGGCGGCGGACATGGTCTCGGAGGCGGACGTGGTGACCGGCAGCAGGTCGTACTCGCGGGAGAAGTCGAGGACGTTCTGCTCCCTGTAGACGAAGTCGAGGAACTCGCCGACCTGCTCGTCGTGCCCGTTCTGCCGGAAGGCCAGCATCCAGTCGGCGACGCCCATGGTCGCGTTGGTCTCGCCGTCGACGCCGGGCATCGGCACCATGCCGTACTTCACGCCCTTCTTCGCGGCCATCTTCATCAGCGAGGGGTGGCCGTTGAGCATGCCCACCTGTCCGTCGGCGAACGCGGCGAAGGCGTCGGCGCGGTTCAGTTCGCCCGGTGCGACCGGACCGGTCAGGTCCTTGCCGACGAGTTCGTCGCGCAGCCAGGTGAAGGTCTCGACGTTCTCCGGGGAGTCGATGCCGTAGGTGCCGCTGCTGTCGGTGTAGCCGCCGCCTCCGCTGAGCAGCCACTGCATGGTCTCGGCCTGCGCCTCCTCCTGGCCGAGCGGCAGCGCGTAGGGGTACTTCACGCCCTCGGCCTTGAGCGCCGCGGCGTCGGCGGCCAGCTCGTCCCAGGTGGTGGGCGGGGTGAGGCCGGCCTTCTGGAAGAGGGTCTTGTTGTAGAAGAGCAGGCGGGTGGAGGCGGCGAACGGCATGCCGTACTGCACTCCGTCGATCTGGCCGGCGGTGGCGAGCTGGGAGGCGAAGTCGGCCTGCACGGGGATCGAGAGCAGGTCGTCGGCCGGGTAGAGCAGGCCGTCGGCCGCGTAGTCGGCGTAGGCGCCGATCTGCGCCATGTCGGGGGCGTCGCCGGCCTCGACCATCTCCTTGACCTTGCGGTCGACGTCGTTCCAGGAGTAGACGCTGACCTCGATCCGCACGTCCGGGTGGTCGGCCTCGTACTCCTCGACCAGGTTCGCCCAGTACTTCTTCGAGCTGTTGGCCGCGCTGTCGCCGTAGTCGGCGGCGACCAGCCGCAGGGTGACGTCGTCGGAGCCGCCGGTGATCCCGCAGCCGCCGAGAGCCGCCGTCATGCCCAGTGCGGACATCACCGCGATCATTCCTGCCTTGCGCCGCTGCACCGCTACCCCAACCCCTGTTCCGCTGTCTGCCCAGCCGTCCGTATTCCGGAATAAGGTCTACACCACGCGAGTGGACTAGACCTCTTCCGGGTCCTCGGGCCACACTGTCCCCCGTGAGACACGTCATCGCCCTCGATGTGGGCGGCACCGGGATGAAGGCCGCGCTGGTCGGGGCGGACGGGACACTCCTGCACCAGGCACGCCGGGCGACCGGGCGCGAGCGCGGCCCCGAGGCCGTCGTGGAGTCCGTCCTCGGCTTCGCCGCCGAGCTGCGCGCCCACGGCGCCCGGCACCTCGGCGCCCCCGCGCTCGCCGCCGGCGTCGCCGTCCCCGGCATCGTCGACGACCGGCGCGGCATCGCCGCCTACGCCGCCAACCTCGGCTGGCGCGACGTCCCGCTGCGCGACCTGCTCACCGAGCGGCTGTCCGGCATCCCCGTCGCCCTCGGCCACGACGTCCGCACCGGCGGCCTCGCCGAGGGCCGGATCGGCGCGGGACAAGGCGCCGACCGGTTCCTGTTCGTGCCGCTCGGCACCGGCATCGCCGGCGCCATCGGCATCGACGGCCGGGTGGAGGCGGGCGCGCACGGCACCGCCGGCGAGATCGGCCACATCGTCGTCCGCCCCGGCGGCGCCCCCTGCCCCTGCGGCCAGCGCGGCTGCCTGGAGCGGTACGCCTCGGCGACCGCGGTCGGCCAGGCCTGGGCCGAGGCGAGCGGCGATCCCGGCGCGGACGCCGCCGACTGCGCCAAGGCCGTCGCGTCCGGCGACCCGGACGCCGTCCGGGTGTGGCAGGAGGCCGTCGACGCGCTCGCCGACGGCCTGGTCACCGCCCTCACCCTGCTGGACCCCCGCACGATCGTCATCGGTGGCGGGCTCGCCGAGGCGGGGGAAACCTTGTTCACACCGCTGCGGGACGCCGTCCGGCAGCGCGTGACCTTCCAGAAACTGCCGCCGATCGTCCCGGCGGCCCTGGGCGACACGGCCGGCTGCCTCGGTGCCGGGCTCCTGGCCTGGGATCTCCTCGACCACACCGACCGTACGGAGGTAACGCCCTGATGGCAGCCGACCCAGGGGCGCGATCAGCCTCGGCCATCCCGCAGCCCGCGCCGGACAGCGCCCCGCTGATCCTCGCCGGGGCGAACGTCGTCCTTCCGGGCGGCACGGTGAAGGACGGCCAGGTGATCGTCGACGGCACCCGGATCGCCCCCACCGCACCGGAGAACGCCAAGGTCCTCGACGTCACCGGCCACTGGCTCGTCCCCGGCTTCGTCGACCTCCACAACCACGGCGGCGGCGGCGCCTCCTTCACCTCCGGCACGGTCGACGAGGTCCTGACGGGCATCCACACCCACCGGCTGCACGGCACCACCACCCTGGTCGCCTCCACCGTCACCGGCGACATGCACTTCCTCGCCCAGCGCGCCGGACTCCTCAGCGAACTGGCCGAGCAGGGCGACATCGCCGGCATCCACTTCGAGGGCCCGTTCATCAGCCCGTGCCGCAAGGGCGCCCACTCCGAGGCGCTGCTGCGCGACCCGGAACCGGCGGAGGTCCGCAAACTGATCGACGCGGCCCGCGGCCACGCCAAGATGGTCACCCTCGCCACCGAGCTGCCGGGCGGCCTGGACTCCGTACGGCTGCTCGCCGAGCACGGGGTGATCGCGGCGGTCGGCCACACCGACGCCAGCTACGAGCAGACCGTCGAGGCCATCGACGCCGGTGCCACCGTGGCCACCCACCTCTTCAACGCGATGCCCGCCCTCGGCCACCGCGCCCCCGGCCCGATCGCGGCCCTGCTGGAGGACGAGCGGGTCACCGTCGAGCTGATCAACGACGGCACCCATCTGCACCCGGCCGCCCTGGAACTGGCGTTCCGTCACGCGGGCGCCGACCGGGTCGCCTTCATCACCGACGCGATGGACGCGGCCGGCTTCGGCGACGGCCGCTACATGCTCGGCCCGCTGGAGGTCGAGGTCGCCGACGGCGTCGCCCGGCTGGTGGAGGGCGGCTCCATCGCGGGCTCCACGCTCACTCTTGACCGCGCTTTCAAGCGGGCGGTGACCGTCGACCGGCTGCCGGTCGAGGACGCGGTGGCCGCGCTCTCCGCCAACCCGGCCCGGCTGCTCGGCCTGTCCGACCGCGTCGGCTCCCTGGAGCCCGGCAAGGACGCCGACCTGGTCCTGCTGGACGCGGACTTCGACCTCAAGGGCGTGATGCGCCGGGGTGAATGGGTGGTCGATCCCCAACTGGGGTGATCCGTCCCCGAGTCGAAGGAACGGCGGCCGGTCCCGGGACTGGGCCGACCGCCGTCTCTTTGGCATGATCGAGCCTCCGGAAAACGTCTCGACAAGCGCATTCACTCGGGGGAGGTCGGCCCAGGTGATCCTCACGGTCACACTGAACACCGCTCTCGACCTCACGTATCGCGTCCGGTCCCTGCGGCCCCACACCACCCACCGGGTCACCGACGTCACCGAGCGGCCCGGCGGCAAGGGCGTCAACGTGGCCCGGGTGCTGGCGGCCCTCGGCCACCAGGTGGCCGTCGCCGGCTTCGTGGGCGGCGGCACCGGACGCACCGTGCGGGACCTGCTCACCACCGCACCGGGCGTGACCGACGCGCTCGTCCCGACCGGCGGCGCCACCCGGCGCACCGTCGCCGTCGTCGACGAGCAGACCGGCGACACCACCCAGCTCAACGAACCCGGCCCGGTCATCACCCCGGCCGAGTGGACCGCCTTCCAGGAGGTCTACGAGGATCTGCTGGCGTCCGCCGCCGCGGTGGCCCTGTGCGGCAGCCTCCCGCCGGGCGTCCCCGTGGGCGCCTACGCCGGACTGATCCGCACCGCCCGCGCGGCCGGCGTCCCGGTCCTCCTCGACACCAGCGGCGAGCCCCTGCGCCGCGCGATCGCCGCCCGCCCCGACATCGTCAAGCCGAACGCCGACGAACTGGCCGAACTGACCGGCTCCCACGAACCCCTGCGCGCCACCCAGGACGCCCGCCGGCGCGGGGCCCGTGCCGTGGTGGCCTCGCTCGGCCGGGACGGTCTGCTCGCGGTGACCCCGGAGGGCCGCTGGCGCTCCGCCCCGCCGCGCCGGGCGCACGGCAATCCGACGGGCGCGGGCGACTCGGCGGTCGCGGGCCTGCTGTCGGGCCTGGTGGAACACCTGCCCTGGCCGGACCGCCTGGCCCGCGCGACCGCCCTGTCGGCGGCGACGGTACTGGCCCCGGTGGCCGGGGAGTTCGACCGGCGGACCTACGAGGAACTGCTGGGGCGGGTCGCGGTGACGGCGGACGCCACCGCGGCCTGAACCGCCCCGGGGCCCGCTACTCCACCCAGCCCTTGACCAGCCACAGCTGGTCGAGGTTGGCGTCGCACTGGTTGCCCTGCTGGCAGGAGATCGTGATGGTGTTGGTGCCCTTGTTGAGCTGGACGTAGTTGTACGTCTGCGTCCAGCCCTTCTCGTAGTCGCCCTCGGCCGCCTTCGCCCAGTTCTTCATGTCGACGGGGGTGGAGGCGGGGGTGCCGTTGACCGTGAGGGTGGCGGTGGCGTCCTTGCCGGGCACGCCGTAGCCGGTGTACAGCGTGTACTTGCCGGTCTCCGGGATGCCGTCGACCTTCCAGGTGACGGAGGCGCCGACGGCGTTGAAGCCGGTCACGTAGAAGCCGCCGTCCGCCTTGGCGCCCTTGACGTCGGAGGCGGTGCGGGCACCGCCGCCGAGCTGGAGCGTCTTGGCGTCGATGGCCGGCAGCTCCGCCTCGCTCGCCGCGCTCTCGCTGCCCGACGGGCTGGGCTCGGCGCTCTGCGAGGCGGTGGGGGCCGGGGTGGCGTCGCCGCCCGCGTTGTCGTCCTCGGAGTCGCTGCTGACCATGGCCACGCCGATACCGATGACGACGGCCGCGACGACCGCGATCGCGCCGATCAGCAGCCCTTTGGTGTTGGGCCCGCGGCGTCCGCCGCCGCCCCCGACGCCGGGCATCGGCTGCTGGGTGGTCTGGGCGCCGCCCGGATAGGTCTCGGGCGCGGCGTAGTGCGCGTGCGGACGGCCGGGC
Source organism: Streptomyces sp. NPDC001532 (assembly GCF_040298625.1). Classification (NCBI taxonomy): domain Bacteria; kingdom Bacillati; phylum Actinomycetota; class Actinomycetes; order Kitasatosporales; family Streptomycetaceae; genus Streptomyces; species Streptomyces sp. NPDC001532. The sequence goes on along the minus strand of NZ_JBEPAL010000028.1, from coordinate 95,381 downwards.
TGCTGCTGCGGCATGCCCTGCCCGTACGTGGCCTGCTGACCGTACGGCCGCTCGCCGACCGTGCGCACCCTGCTGACCGAGTTCGGGTAGCCGTAACCGCCGGAGGGCGGCTGGGCGCCGTTGGCCTGACCGTCGGCGTAGAGGTAGCCGAACGGGTCGTCGTCCTCGGGCGTGCTCGCGCCGTTGTTGCCGGGCGTCATCCCTCGTACTCCTCAAGCAGGTGCGGAACGGATGCGGTGCGGTGGTGAGAGGGCGAGCCTACCCGCTCTCACTGCCCCAAACGGGTGACCGGGATCGCATCACTTCGCTGACCTGCGGTTCATCCGGCGCGACGGTGCTGTTTGGGACGAGATCGTTTCTCGACGTACATCCGTTCGTCCGCGGACTTGAGCACTTCGTCCGCGGTCATCCCGCAGTGCGCCCAGCCGATGCCGAAGCTGGCGCCCACCCGGACCGCCCGGCCCTCGGCGCGGATCGGCTGGATGATCTCGTTGCGCAGCCGCACGGCCAGGTCCGCCGCGTCGGCCCGGCCGAGGCCGTCGGCGAGGATCACGAACTCGTCGCCGCCGAGCCGGGCGACGGTGTCGCCGTCCCGGACCCCGTTGCTGAGGCGGCGGGCGACCTCGATGAGGACCGCGTCGCCCGCGTTGTGGCCGAACCGGTCGTTGATCGACTTGAAGCCGTCGAGGTCGCAGAAGAGCACCGCGAGGCCCTTGGTGCCGTCGTCGTGCTCACCCTCGGGGGCGACGGTGTGGATGTGGTGGTCGTAGACGTCGTAGCTCTCGCCGACGCCGGGCGGGAAGTCGAAGGCGTGGCCGGCCTGGTCGTAGCCGGGGTGGCCGTAGGCGGCGTCGTGGGAGTCGTAGGGCCCGGACTGCGGGCGCTGGCACAGGCGGGCGGAGAGCCGCGAGCGCAGCTCGGCGGAGTTCGGCAGTCCGGTGAGCGAGTCGTGGGAGGCGCGGTGGGCGAGCTGGAGCTCGCGGCGCTTGCGCTCCTCGATGTCCTCGACATGGGTCAGCAGGAAGCGCGGGCCGTCCGCGGCGTCCGCGACGACGGAGTTGCGCAGCGACACCCAGACGTAGGTCCCGTCCCGGCGGCCGAGGCGCAGCTCGGCCCGGCCGCCCTCGGCGGAGGTGCGCAGCAGGGTGCCGATGTCCTCGGGGTGGACGAGGTCGGAGAAGGAGTAGCGGCGCATCGCGGAGGCCGGCCGGCCGAGCAGGCGGCACAGGGCGTCGTTGGTGCGCAGGATGCGACCGTGCTGTTCGCCGCCCATCTCGGCGATGGCCATCCCGGAGGGGGCGTACTCGAAGGCCTGGCGGAAGCTCTCCTCGCTGGCCCGCAGCGCCTGCTGCTCGCGTTCCAGCCGGACCAGGGCGCGCTGCATGTTGGAGCGCAGCCGGGCGTTGCTGATGGCGATGGCGGCCTGGAAGGCGTACATCTGGAGGGCCTCGCGGCCCCAGGCGCCGGGCCGCCGCCCGTTGCGCGGCCGGTCCACGGAGAGGACGCCGATCAGTTCGCCGGAGACGGCGCCGCCCTGGGCGCCGGGCGCGTACATCGGCGCGAAGAGGCGGTCGGAGGGGTGCCACTCGTCCTCGAAGCGGGGGGCGGGGCCCTCGGTGTACCACTGCGGGACGTCGTCGTCGTCGAGTATCCAGCCCTCGGTGTGGGGTATGAAGATCAGCTCGCCCCAGGCCTCGCCCATGTTCAGGCGCCGCTCCCAGGACTGGCGGGAGCCGACCCGGCCGGTGATCAGCGCCTCGGCGGCGGGGTTCCCGGAGAAGGCGGCGACGACCAGGTCGCCGTCGGGCCGGACGAGGTTCACGCACGCCAGCTCGTACCCGAGGGCGGTGACGACGCCGTCCGCGACGGTCTGCAGTGTGTCGGCCAGGCTGCGTGCGGTGTTCATGTCCGCCATGACCTGGTGCAGCTGTCGCAGGGACGCAAGACGGACATACGGCTCCGACTCGGTCTCCATGCTCGCCCTCCCCCCGAGACCTCGCAGCGAATCAAGGGTTCTCTTCGGCGCCTTTTCCGGATGGTGCCCTCTTACCTTCCCGCCACTGAATCACAGCGCGCTGCCCACTCGGTACACAGGGTCAACAATTCATGCCCCTTGTGACTCAAGTCACAGTAGAACGTGAACAATTGAGTGGAGTTTCTGCGTTTTTCCCGTGCGTTAAACGAACGCATGGTTTGCGCGGATGTCCGACTCCAGCCCTAGGACCGGCTTCGGGCCGAGGTCCGATGCGAGGCGCCATCACCGGAGACTAGCGTTTCGAACGTGCTGAAGACTCCCCCCTCCGCCCCGACTCCCCCGTCCGCCCCGGCCGTGCCCGTACAGCCCCGCCCCGCCGGGCATGCTGAGGGAGTGAGCAACGACGAGTTCCGCGCCGCCATGGCCCGGCTGGCCGCCGGTGTCGTCCTGGTGACCGCGGTCGAGCCGCCGCTGGACCCAGACGACCCCACGGCACCGGGCGGCGAGGACGTCGGCATGACCGCGACCGCCTTCATGTCCGTCTCCCTCGACCCACCGCTGGTCATGGTCAGCCTGCGCGAGGGCTCCCGCATGGACGACCTGCTCGCCGAGCAGCCGCTGTGGGCGGTCTCCGTCCTCGCCGACAGCCAGCGGCAGATCGCCGGCCGGTTCGCCATGAAGGGCCGCCTCAGCGACCGGCTCCTCTTCGCCGACCTCTCCCACCGCCGCGGCGAGGCCTCCGGCGCGCCCCTGGTGGACGGCGCCCTCGCCACCCTGGAGTGCCGCACCGAACAGCGCGTCACGGCCGGCGACCACACCCTGGTGATCGGCCGGGTGCTGACCGCGCGGGTGCCGAGCGCACAGGGCGGCCCGCTGACGTACTTCCAGGGCCGGTACCGGCAGCTGGGCTGAGCCGGAATCTCCCTCGCCCGCGCGAGACCGACCGGCGTACGGTGCCGGCATGATCCGCCTCGAAGAGCTGACCCCCGGCAATCTCGACGCCGCCACGGGCATCCGGGTGCGCCCCGACCAGGAGCACGCGGTCTCCCCCGTGACGCGGTCCCTGGCCGAGGCGTACGTCCATCCCGCCGGGGTCGCCTGGCCCCGCCTCATCACCGACGAGGGCCGCCCGGTCGGCTTCCTGATGGCCTTCCTCGACATCGACTGGCACGCCGACGGCACCGTCCTGCGGTCCGGCCTGTGGCGCCTGAACATCGCGGCCGAGGAGCAGGGCAAGGGCTACGGCCGCTTCGCCGTGGAGTCCGTGGCCGCGGAGATCCGCCGCCGGGGCGGCAAGGAGCTGTACGTCACCTGGCACCCCGGCCCGGACGGACCCGAGGGGTTCTACCTGGGCCTCGGGTTCCGCACCACCGGGGAGACGAGCGGCGGACAGACGGTGGGCGTGCTCGACCTGGACTGACCCCGCTACGACCAGTCGCCGCCGGAGCGTCCGCGCTTGGTCTGGGAGCGCTGCTTCTTCTCCCGGAGCCGGCGTTCGTTGATGCCGCGCGGGACACGGGTCGGCCGGCGCGGCTTGGGCGGCGGCGCGGTCGCCTCCGCGAGCAGCGCGGCCAGGCGCACGGCGGCGGTCTCGCGGTTGCGCCACTGGGACCGGTGCTCGGAGGCGCGCACCACGACGACCCCGTCGACCAGCCGCCCGGCCAGCCTCTGGAGCGCCCGCTCCTTCCACACCTCGGGCAGCGCCTCGGTGCGGGCGAGGTCGAACCGCAGCTCGACCTGGGAGTCGCTGGTGTTGACGTGCTGCCCGCCCGGACCGGACGACCGCGAGAAACGCCACATGAGCTCGGCCTCGGGAAGCGAGACGGAGCCGCGGATGACGTGAGGACCGGACATGGCGTCCATGTTCCCGCCCGGGTCCGGTCCACGTCACCCGAATAACGCAGGTAAAGAAAGTAAAGGAGCTGGAACCTCGCGTACCCCCCGCGACGTTCATGGGGGTAGCTGTAGCTTTTTGCCGTACGAAAAGTACGAAAACGAGGGAAGGGACTCCCAACAATGGCTGTAAGCCTGTCCAAGGGTGGCAACGTCTCGCTCACCAAGGAGGCTCCGGGCCTGACCGCCGTCACCGTGGGCCTCGGCTGGGACGTCCGGACCACCACCGGCACCGACTTCGACCTCGACGCCTCGGCGATCGCGGTCAACCCCCAGGGCAAGGTCTACTCGGACGCCCACTTCGTGTTCTTCAACAACAAGCAGACCCCGGACCAGACCATCGTCCACACCGGCGACAACCGCACGGGCGAGGGCGCGGGCGACGACGAGGCGATCAACGTCAACCTGGCCGGCCTCCCGGCCGACGTCGACAAGATCGTCTTCCCGGTCTCGATCTACGACGCGGAGTCCCGCTCGCAGAACTTCGGCCAGGTGCGCAACGCCTACATCCGCATCGTCAACCAGGCCGGCGGCACCGAGATCGCCCGCTACGACCTGTCCGAGGACGCGGCGACCGAGACCGCCATGGTCTTCGGCGAGCTGTACCGCAACGGCGCCGAGTGGAAGTTCCGCGCCGTCGGCCAGGGCTACGCCTCGGGCCTCGCGGGCATCGCGCAGGACTTCGGCGTCAACGTCTGATCCCACGGACCGGCAGCCTGAACACCGGGCCTCTCGGCGCCTCGCCGAGGGGCCCGACGGCTTTCCGCCGGCACGGGGCCCGAACCCGAGGACACCCCCTAGGTTGGCCCTGTGATCATCGATGTGCTCGACGTCCCGCCCGACCGTGACATCCCGGCTCCGCTGCTCGCCGAGCTGACCGCGCTGCACGCGGCGAACCGGGAGTTCCAGGCGCTCAGCGGGGACTTCCCGGACCCGGACGACATCCGGCCGGAGCAGGTGGCGGTGGCGCTGGCACAGGAGCTGGCGCAGCCCGGCAGCGAGGTGCTGCTCGCGCGCAGCGAGGGGCGGCTGGTGGGGATGGCGATCACGCTCGCCCGGCATCCCGACCCGGCGGACCCGGATCCGTGGATCGGGCTGCTGATGGTGGATCCGGCCGTGCGGCGGCAGGGGTTCGGGCGCCGGATCGCCGCCTTCGTCGAGGACCGGTTCCGGGCCGCGGGCCGCACCGGGCTGCGGCTCGCCGTCCTCGACAACAACCCCAAGGCGCTGGCCTTCTGGACCTCGCTCGGTTTCGAGATCGTCGCCCACCGCCCCGACCGTGCCCTCGGCCGCCCCTGCGCGGTGCTGTGCAAGCCGCTGCGCACCCCGCGCCGCGCCGCCCGGGTCGCCGTGGTGGACCCGCAGGGCGCGGTGCTGCTCTTCCGGTACGACAACGTGGAGGTCGGCGTCCACTGGGCGCTGCCCGGCGGCGGTCTGGAGGACGGTGAGGGCCCGCGCGAGGGCGCCCTGCGGGAGCTGGCCGAGGAGACCGGCTGGACCGACCTGGAGCCGGGCCCGCTGCTGTGCACCTGGGAGCACGACTTCACCCACTCCGGCGTCCCCGTACGGCAGCACGAGCACGTGTACGTCACCCGCGGCCCGCGCCGGGAGCCCGCCGGCCCCCAGCTCGCCGCCGCGCACGCGGCCGACGGGATCCTCACCTGGCGCTGGTGGACACCGGCGGAACTGACCGAGGAACGGGACCCGGTGTGGCCGCCGGGGCTGGCGGGGCTGCTGGAGGAGTGGGCGGCGGGCGAGCGGAAGACGGGTGCCTGAGCCTCAGGGCCGGTCGGGCCGTCCGTCGCCGTACAGCCAGTCCTCCCAGACGCCGGACAGGTCCTTGTCCGGCGCCCGCTGTTCGACCCAGGCCGTGAAGTCCTCGGTGGAGGCGTTGCCGTGGCGGTGGTCGGCGGCCCAGTCGCGCAGCAGGGCGCGGAAGGCGCTGTCGCCGAGGAGCTGCCGGATCTTGTGCAGGACCATCGCGCCGCGCTGGTAGACGGGGTCGGCGGAGATGTTCTCGGCGCCGTCCGGCCGGGCCGGCGGGAAGGCCCACAGGTCGGGGTGGGTGTCCTCGCCGTGGTCGTAGAGCGCCTCGAAGGTCCGCTGGGCGCTGTCCCCGCCGTGCTCCTCCGCCCACAGCCACTCCGCGTAGGTCGCGAAGCCCTCGCTGAGCCACATGTCCCGCCAGCTCTTCGGGGTGACCGAGTCGCCGTACCACTGGTGGGCCAGTTCGTGGACGAGGAGCGGCAGGTCGGGGGTGCCGGGGAAGACGGGGCGGTTCTGGGTCTCCAGGGCGTACCCGGCGCTGCCGGGCGCGGTGACGATCGCGCCGGTGGAGGAGAACGGGTACGGCCCGAAGGTGTCCCGCGCCCACGCCAGGACCTCGGGCAGGCGGGCCAGCACCGGGCGGCTCGCCGCCGACTCGGCCGGGTCGACGGCGGTGTGCACCGGCAGGCCGTCCGCCGTCCGGCCGCGCCGGATCTCGTACCGCCCGATCACCAGCGTGGCGGCGTGGCTGGGCATCGGCTCGGCGGTGCGCCAGGTGTGGGTGGTCCGCCCGCCCGTGGTGCGCTCGCCGGCCGGCTCCCCGTTCGACACGGCCGCGAGGCCGCGCGGCACGGTCACCGCGATGTCGTACGACGCCTTGTCGGAGGGGTGGTGGCTGCCGGGGAACCACGCCATCGAGCCGACCGGCTGGCCGAGCGCCAGCGCGCCGTCGGCGGTGGGCAGCCAGCCCTCCTCGGAGCCGTCGGGGTCGGTGACGGTGACGGGGGTGCCGGAGTAGCGGACGGCGACCTCGAAGACGGCGTCCTCGCGGAGTTCGTCGCGCGGGCGGACGGTGAGTTCCTGGCCGGCGTGGTTCCAGGCGGCGGTGGTGCCGTCGACGGTGACGGAGCGGACCGTCAGTCCGTCGAGGTCGAGGTTGAGCGCGGACAGCGGCCGGGTGGCGCGGGCGGTGACGACGGCGTGACCGGTGAGGCGGCGGGTGGCGGGGGTGTAGTCGAGGGCCAGGGCGTAGTGGGTGACGTCGTATCCGCCGTTGCCGGCCCTGGGGAAGTACGGGTCGCGCACACCGGAGCCGCCGGGCGTGCCCTCGACGCCGCCGCCGCAGGCGGTCAGGGCGAGGGCCAGGGACGCGGAGACGGCGGCGGGGACAACGGGCGCGAAACGGGACACGTCCGTGATCCTATGGCGGCGGATCCCGGGGCCCTGCGGCCGCGGCGACGTGACACCATCACTCACGTGCTCGACATCGGCTACGCCCTCTCCAACCGTTTCCCGGACCCGCCGCAGACGGACTACCGCCGCGCGGACGTCCACGCCCTGCGGCACGACCTGTTCTGCGGCGACGTCTACCTCGCCGACGCCAAGGCGGACCGGGAGCTGTCCACAGCCTGGGGATGGGTGCCGGTGCTGGACTTCGCCTGGGCCCTGTGCGACATCGTGGAGCAGCTGGACCGCGACCCGGCGGGCTCCCGCGCCTCCCGCCCCCAGCACGCGGAGCTGGACTTCACCGAGTCCACCGACCGCATGCTCTTCGAGCGCCGCTTCGGCTGGGTGGACATCGAGGCCGACTGGATGCCGGCCGAGGAGGCGCCGCTGACCTTCTCCCACTCCGAACTGCGCCGCGAGGCCCGCGACTTCCTCCACGATCTGATCGCCGACCTGTGCGATCTGCACGAGGACCTGGCGGAGAACCCGGCGATCTGGACGCTCCAGGCGCGCTTCCCCCGGCTGCCGTGAGCGGCGCCGGGGTCACACCACGCGCACGCCCAGTGCCGCCGCGAACACCTCGGCCAGATCCACCAGTTGCCCCGGGCTGATCACCGCCCCCGACAGCCGGTCCGGCCCGCCCGCGATCTCCAGCGGTTCCGCGCCGCGCAGATCCACGTCCTTGAGGGTCGCCGCGGTGAAGTCGACGCCCTTCACCGCGCAGTCCACGAACTCCACCCGCTCCAGCCGGGCGCCGCCGAAGTCGGGCTCGACCAGCACGCAGTTCTCGAAGACGACGTCTCTGAGGCGGGCCTTGCGCAGGTTCAGGTAGTCGAGCTTGCCGCCGGTGATCACCACCCGCTCCAGCACCGCGCCGTGCCACTGCACCCCGCCCAGCCGCGGATCGACCAGCCGCACGTCCCGCAGCGAGGAATCGGCCAGGTCGGTGCCCACGCCCTGGATGCCGGTGAGGACGGAGTCGAGGAGGCGGGCGCGGCGCAGCCGGGTCTCGGTCACGGTGCAGCCGGTCAGCGCGCAGTCCATGAAGCGGGCGCCGCCGCCGTCCTGCCCGGTCAGGTCGGCCTCCTGGAAGGCCAGCCCGTCGTAGTCGCCGTCCGGCTCCAGGCGCTGCCCCTCGTACGGCTCCAGCGGTGGCAGCCGCACCTCCGGCCGCCGCGCGCCCTTCACCGTCGTCCCGCCCGCCGCTTCGCTCGTCATGCCCCCCATGGTGCCCGCCCGCACCGACAACGCCTTTGACCTGCGGCACTCCGCGCCATGTCACATTTCCGGGCCCCCGATCCGTCCTCCATGCACGAAGGCGACGCGACCCGAACCCGAGGGAGATCCACCCCATGCACCGCATCACCGTCATCGGCGGCGGCCTCGCCGGTCTCACCGCAGCGATCACCGCCGCCGAAGCGGGCGCCCAGGTCACCGTCCACGAGGCGCACCACACCCTCGGCGGGCGGGCCCGGACCGCCCAGGGGCCGTACCGGACGAACGAGGGCCCGCACGCGCTCTACAACGGCGGCCCGCACTGGGCCTGGCTGCGGCAGCGGGACCTGATCGGTCCGCTCGCCCCCCTCCCGCCGCTGGAGGCCGCCCGGCTGCGGCTGCGCCACCACGGCGTCCTGCGCCGCACCCCGCCCTTCGCCATGCTCAAGCTGCTGCGGCGCGGCGCCCGCCGGGCCCCCGTCGACGTCGACTTCCTGTCCTGGGCGACCGAGCAGGCCGGGGAGGAGGGCGCCCGCGCCGCCGCGCACTACTGCGCCGTCGCGCTCTTCCACCACGACCCCGGCTCGCTGTCCGCCGCGTTCGTGCAGGAGCGGCTGCGCCGGGCCACCAAGCTGCCGCCCGAGGCGCACTACCCGCGCGGCGGCTGGGCGAGCGTGATCGACCGGATGGCGGGGCGAGCCTGGAACCTGGGGGTGCGGATCGAGACGCTGTCCCGGGTCGACGCCCTGCCCACCGACGGGCCCGTCATCGTCGCCACCTCGCTGGACGCCGCCCGCCGGCTGCTCGGGGACGAGACGCTGACCTGGCCGAGCGGCCGTACGGCCCTCATCGACCTCGCGCTGCGCACCCGGCGCGGTGACGCGTTCGCCGTCTCCGACCTGGACGCGCCCGGCTGGATCGAGCGGTTCACCGCGCAGGACCGCACGCTCGCGCCGGCCGGGGAGCAGCTGATCCAGGGGCAGATCCCGATCGGGCCGGACGAGTCGCGGGCCGACGGCGTCGCCCGCGCCGAACAGCTGCTCGACCTCGGCTTCGAGGGCTGGCGCGAGCGGGTCACCTGGCGGCGGGAGGCGACCGCGAACCACCGCACCGGCGCCGTCGACCTGCCCGGCACCACCTGGCGCGACCGTCCGGCCGTCGACCGCGGGGACGGCGTGTACCTGGCGGGCGATCAGGTCGCCGCGCCCGGGGTGCTGTCGGAGGTGTCCTTCAACAGCGCGCTGACCGCGGTGTCGCTGGCGCTCGGCCGGCACGGATCGGAGCGGCTTGACCTCAAGCATGCTTGAGGTCGAAGAGTGGGGCCGTACGACGCCGGACCGTCACCCCTGGGGGGAAAGCCATGCGCGCCATCCGACTCCACGCCTTCGGCCCCGCCGAGAACCTCGTCCTCGAAGAGGTCGAGGACCCCGCCCCCGGCCCCGGACAGCTCCGCATCGCCGTCGCGGCGGCCGGGGTGCACCTGCTGGACACCGCGCTGCGCGAGGGCCTGCGCGGCCCGCTGCCCGCGGTGCCCGAGCTGCCGACCGTCCCCGGCCGTGAGGTCGCCGGTGTCGTCGACGCGCTCGGCGAGGGCGTCGACGGGATCTGGCTCGGCAAGCGGGTCGTCGCCCACCTCGGGTTCGCGCCCGGCGGCTACGCGGCGCTCGCCGTCACCGGCGCCGAACGCGTCCACGAGATCCCGGAGAACCTCGACTTCGCCCAGGCCGTCGCCATGATCGGGACCGGGCGGACGGTGATGGGGATCGTGCAGTTCGCCGAGCCGGGGCCGGACGACGTGGTCGTGGTCCCGGCCGCCGCCGGCGGCATCGGCACCCTGCTGGTGCAGTACGCCAGGAACGCCGGCGCCACCGTCGTCGGCCTGGCGGGCGGCCCCGCGAAGACCGCCAAGGTCCAGGCGAACGGCGCCGACCTCGCCGTCGACTACACGGACCCGAGCTGGCCGGAGAAGGTGCGCGCCTGGCTCGGCGGCCGGGCGGCCACCCTCGTCTTCGACGGCGTCGGCGGCGACGCGGCCCGCGCGTCCGTCGCGCTGCTCGGGCCCGGCGGCCGCCACCTGGTGTTCGGCTGGTCCGGGGAAGGACTGCACGACGGGACGCCGTACCTGGTCGAAGGGGTGTCCGAGCAGGTCCTCGGCCCGGTGATGACCCGGAAGGCCGGCGGCCCCGACCCGATCCGCACCCTGGAGCTGCGCGCCCTCGCCGAGGCCGCCGCGGGCCGCCTCGTCCCCGCCGTCCACCGCTTCCCCCTCGCCGAGGCCGCGGCGGCCCACCGGGCGCTCGAGACGCGCGGGACGACCGGCAAGGTGGTGCTGGAGCCCTGAACGGGACGCCGTGCCGCCCGGGCGGGTGAGCGGAGAGCCGCCCGGGATGCGGGCGGCCCGCGGTCGTGGTCATGTGGCTGAATGAGTGTCCCCCGAGAAGGTGACCCGACCGTTTCCCGGGACGCCGCCGCCCGCCGCCGCTGGTGGGGGCTGGTGGTCATCGCGCTCGCGCAGCTGATGGTCGTCCTGGACGCGACCATCGTGAACATCGCGCTGCCCTCGGCCCAGCGCGACCTCGGCATGTCCGACGGCGACCGGCAGTGGGTGATCACCGCCTACACGCTGGCCTTCGGCGGACTGCTGCTGCTCGGCGGCCGGATCGCCGACCTGGTGGGCCGCAAACGCACCTTCGTGATCGGGCTGGTCGGCTTCGCCGCCGCCTCCGCGTTCGGCGGCGCGGCCACCACCCCCGGCATGCTGTTCGGCGCCCGCGCCCTCCAGGGCGTGTTCGCCGCCGTCCTCGCCCCGTCCGCGCTCAGCCTGCTCACCACGACGTTCACCGACCCCAAGGAGCGCGGCAAGGCCTTCGGCATCTACGGCGCGCTGGCCGGCAGCGGCGCGGCCATCGGCTTCATCGTCGGCGGCCTGCTCACCGAGTACCTGGGCTGGCGCTGGTGCCTGTACGTCAACGTGCCCATCGCCGTCCTCGGCGTGATCGGCGCCTACGTCCTGCTGCACGACCGCCCCGGCCACGCCGAGGTCCGGCTGGACGTGCCGGGCGTCCTGCTCGGCTGCGGCGGCCTGATCGCGATCGTCTACGGCTTCAGCGAGGCGGAGCCGAAGGGCTGGACGGACCCGCTGGTGCTCGGACTGCTCGCGGCCGGCGTGGCCCTCCTCACGGTCTTCGTGTGGTGGCAGGGCCGCGCCCGCACCCCGCTGCTGCCGCTGCACATCCTCAAGGACCGCAACCGGGCGGGCTGCTTCCTGACCATGGGTCTCGCCGTGATCGGCATGTTCGGCCTGTTCCTGTTCATGACGTACTACCTCCAGGTGATCCTGGGCTACTCCCCCGTCATGACGGGCCTGGCCTTCCTGCCGCTCACCGCCTCGATCATCACCGGCTCGACCCAGATCTCCGCCCGGCTGCTGCCGCGCGTGGGCCCGCGTCTGCTGATGGCACCCGGCATGCTGCTGGCCGCCTGTGGAATGCTGATCCTCACCCGGATGACGGTGCACTCGTCCTACGCCACCGACATCCTGCCCGCGCTGATCCTGCTCGGCCTCGGCATGGGCCTGACGTTCATGCCGGTGTTCTCCACCGCCACCGCCGGCGTCGCGCCGCGGGACTCCGGGGTCACCTCGGCCACCGTCAACACCTCGCAGCAGGTCGGCGGCTCCATCGGCACCGCCCTGCTGAACACCATCGCCACCACCAGCAGCACCACCTACATCGCCGCCCACCTGACCGACCCCGCCCAGCGCGACCTCGTCACCCGCGAAGGCATCGTGCACGGCTACACCGTCGCCATCTGGTGGGCCGCCGCGATCATGCTCCTCGCCTCCCTGGTCGCCACCCTGATGGTGACGACGAGACCCCCGAAACGCGGGTCGCCGCAGGAGACACCGGTGCGCCAATCGGTGTCCTGAGACCGGGAACCTCCCGATCCGCGACCCCGGCCGGGCCTAGGGGGTGTCTCCTCGATCAGGCCGGGAGCCCGGCATGATCGGCGAGACACCCCCTAGTGCCGCCCCGCCACCCGGTCCGCCCAGCGGGCCAGGCGGGAGGAGGTGGTGGTGTGGGCGGCGCTCTCGCGGCGGTCGGCGGTGCGGTAGGTGGCGTACATGCCGTGCACGCCGAGCCAGCGCAGCGGCTCCGGCTCCCACTTGCGGACCTTGTGGCCCACCCACGGCAGATCGGTCAGCTCGGTGCGGCCCGCCTGACCGGAGTCCTGCCGGACGAGGTCGCGCAGGGTGCGGGCGGCCAGGTTGGCGGTGGCGACGCCGGAGCCGACGTAGCCGCCCGCCCAGCCGAGGCCGGTCGTGCGGTCCAGGGTGACGGTGGCGCACCAGTCGCGCGGCACCCCCAGCACCCCCGACCAGGCGTGCTCGATCCGCAGTCCGGCGAGGGCGGGGAAGAAGGCGAGCAGGACCTCGCGCAGCGCCTCCACGGTCGCGTCCTGGGTGCGGCCGTCGTTGTCGGTGCGCGAGCCGAAGCGGTACGGCACTCCGCGCCCGCCGAGCGCGATCCGGCCGTCGGCGGTGCGCTGCGCGTACATGTAGGCGTGCGCCATGTCGCCCAGCGTCTCCCGGCCGTCCCAGCCCAGCTCCGCCCACTGCTTCTCGGTCAGCGGCTCGGTCGCGATCATCGAGGAGTTCATGGGCAGCCAGGTGCGCTTCTGGCCCTCCAGGGAGGCGGTGAAGCCCTCGGTGCAGCGCAGGACGTACGGCGCGCGGACGGTGCCGTACGGCGTCACCGCGTGCTTCGGCTCGATCCGCGTGACCGGCGTCGACTCGTGGATGACCACGCCGAGCGCCTCGGCGGCCGCCGCGAGGCCCTTGACCAGCTTCACCGGGTGCAGCCGCGCCCCGTGCGGCGTCCACGTCGAGCCGACCGCGTCCGCGACCCGGATCCGCTCGGCGGTCTCACGGGCGCCGTACAGCTCCCGGTCCTTCTCGCCGAACGCCAGCTCCGCCGCGTGGAAGGCCTTCAGGCGGGCGAGCTGGGCGGGGGTGCGGGCGACCTCCAGGACGCCGCCCTTGTGCAGGTCCGCGTCGATGCCCTCCGCCTCAGCCGTCCGGATCACCTCGTCGACGGTGTCGTTCATGGCCCGCTGGAGGCGTACGGCGGCCTCGTGGCCGTGCAGCTTCGCGTACCGGTCGCGGCCCGCGATGCCGTTGTACAGCCAGCCGCCGTTGCGGCCGGAGGCGCCGTAGCCGCAGAACTTCTGTTCCAGCACGGTGACGCGCAGGAAGGGCGCCGCCTTCTTCAGGTAGTACGCCGTCCACAGGCCCGTGTAGCCGCCGCCCACGATCACCACGTCCGCGGAGGCGTCACCGTCCAGCGGCGGCCGGGCCGCCGGGAAGCCGTCGTCCGCGTACCAGAAGGAGATTCCGCCGTTCACGACACCGCTGCTCATGGACCCGGACGTTAACCCGGCCGGGGCGCCGGTGTCTGCTGCGGAATCCGTGGACTTTGGGGCGGTTACGCCGCGTAGGCTCGGCCGGGTGATCGACGTACCCGAGCAACTGGCCGCCTCACAGGCGAAGTTCAACGGCGACCGGGGCCGCGCGTTCATCGCGCGGCTGCCGGAACTGGCCGCCGGGTTCCTGGACCGCTGGCGACTTCGGCTGGACGGGCCGTCCATGTACGGCTGGACCGCGCTGGTGCTGCCGGTGGTCCGCGCGGACGGCACGGCCGCCGTGCTCAAGCTCCAGCTCCTCGACGACGAGAGCGAGGGCGAGCACCTGGCGCTGCGGGCGTGGGACGGCGACGGCGCGGTCCGGCTCCTCGACCACGACGCCGGCACCGGCACCCTGCTGCTGGAACGCCTCGACCCGGCGCGCTCGCTCGGCCACCTCCCCGACAGCCGCGAGGCCGTGCTGGTCCTCGCCCGGCTGCTCGCCCGCCTCCACCGCCTCCCCGCGCCGCCCGGGATGCGCCGGCTCGCGGACATCGCGCGGGCCATGCTGGAGCGGACGCCCGCGGTGCTGCGGCGGATCCCCGACCCGCGGGACCGGCGCCTGCTCGCCGACTGCTCGGCGGCGCTGCGGGAGGTCGTGGACGAGCCCGGCGACCGGCTCCTGCACTGGGACCTGCACTACGACAACGTCCTCGCCGCCGATCGCGCCGACTGGCTCGCCATCGACCCCAAGCCGCTCGCCGGCGACCCCGCGTTCGATCTGCTCCCGGCGATCGACAACCGCTTCGACCCGGACGAGGTGCGCCCGCGCTTCGACGCCATGACGGACGTCCTGGCCCTGGACCGCGCCCGGGCCCGCGCCTGGTGTCTCGCCCGTGTGCTCCAGAACTGTCTGTGGGAGGTGGAGGAGGGCCGCTCCCTGGAGGAGGAACAGCTGGAGATCGCCCGGCGGCTGCGCACCGCCGGGGGCGGCTGACGCCGGCCGGACGCCCCCTAAGGAGTGTCCGCGCGCAGTCGCTGAAGGCGTTCCTCGAAGAAGGCCAGGGCCCGCAGGTGGTAGCCGCGGGCGGCCCAGCCGAGGCTGATGTTGTGGCCGGCGGCGGGCTGTCGCTCGACGCGGACGACGGGCGCCGAGGTCAGATGGGAGGTCAGTTCCGCCAGGTCCTCGGCGCCGTGCAGCCACCACGCCTCGTGCTCGGCGAAGGTGAGGCGCAGCGGGACGCGGAGGGCGGGCGCCAGTTCCTCGAACATGTCGGGCCACCGGGTCACCTCGGCCGCCTCGCGCGGCGGCATCGGGGCGACCAGCGCGTCGGCCGCGCGGAAGGTGCCCGGCGGATAGAGGTCCAGCGGACCCCAGTTGCGCTCCCAGTGCATCCGGCGGCGCACCCGCGGGATGTCGGCCGGTTCGATGTCGTAGCGGTGGCCGCAGCCGGAGATGTCCAGGGCGAGAAGACCCGGCGTGCGCGCGGCCGTCACCAGGGAGAGCTTGCCGCCGTAGGAGTGGCCGAGCAGGAAGACGCCCGCGCCGGTGGCGTGGCGGGCGCCGAACTCCTCCAGCGCGGCGGACAGCACCGCCGCCTGCTCGGCCAGGGTCTGGCCCTCGGGGAGCGCGGCGGCGGAACCTCCGTAGCCGGGGCGGTCGACGGCCAGCACCGTGAAGCCGAGGCGGGCGCCGAGGGTGAGCAGGGAGAGGTCGGGGTGGGCCTGCCCGTCGAAGTAGCCGGCCCGCATCCCACCGCCGTGCACGGCCACCACGGTGGCCCGCGGCGGCCCCGGGCTCGCCTCGGCGAGCAGACAGGACAGTTCGAGGCCGGCCGCCTCCAGGGTGAGGTGCCGCACCCCCTCGGAGAGGGTCTGCGGCGGCTTCGGCTGCCGCCCCGCCCGGGTCACGGTCACGCGTCGGTCCTTGTCACTCGGTGGACGGTCCGTGGTCAGTGGGTGCGCGCCGCACCGCGGGCCGGGGTCTCCCGTGCGGGGCCCCGGCCCGGTCGCGACCCGCGGCGGCTCAGGCGAGCTGGCGGCGGAAGGTGTCGAGGTCGAAGTAGAGCGTCTCGTCGATGAGGACGTCGCCGTCGAAGTGGAAGAAGACGGCGACGGGGGCGTCGACGCTCTTGCCCCGGTTGGGGATGCCCCGCCAGTCCGCCTTCTGCTCGCCGCGGACCTGGGCCTCCAGGATCACCGCGGTCGGCGTGTGGTGGACGTGGAAGAGGTCGTGGTCCAGCTCCGGGAAGGCGGTCCGCAGTTCGGCGAAGTAGCCCTTCTTGATGGCCTCCTCACCGATCAGCGGCCCCTCCTCGAACGGCATGACGCGGTAGACGCCGCCGCGCGGGAAGGTGGCGAGCACACCGTCGATGTCCCAGACGGTCTCGGCGATGGTGTGCTCCATGACGACCGCCTCGCGCTTCTTGCGCAGCTCCTCGTCGGGGGCCGGCAGATCGGCGCCGGGCAGGTGGAACTCGTGTTCTTCGGTGGCCATGGGATTCCTCCACGCGTCGGCTGGTCCGGTTGTCCGGTCGCCGGCGACGCTAGGCGCGGTACCTCGCCTGTCCCTCGGGCCGGCCTCGCACGCGCCTTAGGCCCGCCTCGCACCGCTCTCGGCCCCGCCTCGTCCCCGCCTCGTCCGTGACTAGCACCTGCCTCGGACCCGCCTCGTGCGCAAGCGCCGCAGGTCAGAGGCGTAACGGAGTGGAATTTTCCGCTCCGGTGGGGCAGAGCGGAACTCTAGGGGCGCTGCACTGGCCAAAGCTAGCTTTCCGGGCACCGAAAGGATGCGGGTGATCTTCCATGGAGCTCCGGATACTGGGATCGATAGAACTGTGGACCGGCAGTGCCGTGGCCGACATCGGGCCCGCCCGCCAACGCGGCATCCTCGGTGCCCTGTTGGTGGATCCCGAACAGCCGGTGCCGCTGGAGTCCCTCGTCGACCGCGTATGGGGCGACCGGCCCCCCGCGGGCGTCCGCAACGTCGTCCACACCTACGTCACCCGGCTGCGCCGCGCGCTGGCCCGGGCCTCCGAGGATCTGCCCGAGCCGATCGGCCTGGTCAGGACGCCGGCGGGCTACCGGGTCGAGGCGGACCCGGGCGCCGTCGACCTGGTGCGCTTCCGGCGGCTGCTCAGAAGCGCCCAGCGCGAGGACGTGGGCGACCGGCAGCGCAGCGCGGTCCTCCAGCAGGCGCTGGCGATGTGGCGCGGGGACGCGCTGGGCGGTATGCACAGCGACTGGGCGGGGCGGGTCCGGCAGACCCTGCGGCAGCTGCGGCACGAGGCGCTGAGCCAGTGGGCCGACACCGAACTGCGGCTGGGCCGGCCGGGCACCGTGCTCGCCGAGCTGCGCGCCGCCCTGCTCACCGACCCGCTCTCCGAACAGCTCGGCGAGCGGCTGATGCGCGCGCTCTATCTGGACGGCCGCAGCGTGGCCGCGCTGGAGCACTACCAGTCGATGCGCCGGCTGATCGCCGAGGAGCTGGGCACGGACCCGTCCCAGCGGGTCCAGCAGCTGTACGAAACGATTCTGCGCGGCGAGTCCATGGAACCGGCGCCACCACCCGAACCCGCTCCGGGACCGCCCGTGCGGCTCACCGCGCCGCCCGCCCCGCGCGCGACGCCCGCCGTCCCGCAGATGCTCCCGCTCGACCTGCCCGACTTCACGGGCCGGGAACGGGAGATCGCGGTCGCCCAGCGCGCGCTGACCGCCCCCGGCGGACCACCGCCGCCCTCGGTGCTGCTGGTGGGCGGCGGCGGCAGCGGCAAGACGGCACTCGCCGTGCACCTCGGCCACCGTATGCAGTCCGCCTTCCCCGACGGCCAGTTGTACGCCGGGCTGCGCGGCAGCGGCGACCACCCGGCCGACCCGTACTCGGTGCTCGGACGGCTGCTGCGGGCCCTCGGCACCGATCCGGCGCGCATCCCACGGGACCCCGACGAACGCGCCGAGGTCTACCGCTCGGCACTGGCCGGCCGCCGGCTGCTGGTCGTCCTGGACGACGCCGCCGACGACGACCAGCTGCAACCGCTGCTGCCGGGCAGCTCCGACACCTCGGTGCTGGTCACCAGCCGCAACCGGCTCGGCACCCCGCCAGGCGCCCGGGTGGTGCAGCTGTCCGAGCTGCCGCAGGGCCACGGCGTGCGGCTGCTGGCCCGGATCGTCGGGGAGGAACGCGTCACCCGCGAGCCGACCGCGGCCGCCGCGATCGTCCGCTACTGCGGCGGACTGCCCCTCGCCCTGCGCGCCGCGGCCGTCCGGCTCAACGCCCGCCCGCACTGGCCGCTGCGCCGCTACGCGGAACGGCTGGCCGACGAGGAACGGCGGCTGGACGAGCTGGCGCACGGCTCGCTCAGCGTGCGGGCCAGCTTCACCGCCTCGTACAACTCGCTGCCCAGCGACGCCAGAGAGGTGCTGCGCTGCCTGGTGGACCTGCCGGTGGCGGAGTTCGACGCGCATCTGGCGTGCCCGGTGCTCGGCAAGGACTTCCGCACCGTCGAGGACGCCTGCGAGCAGCTGGTCGAGGCGCACTTCCTCGGCGTGGTGGACGGCGTCCCCGCCGAACAGCCCACCCGGTACCGGCTCGACGGTCTGTACCGCACCTACGCGCTCGGCCTGACCGAGGCCCGGACCCCCGGCGAAACCCCCGGCCGGGCCCCCGGCCGGACCCCCGCGGCGGAGCCGGTCTAACGCGCTGACCTGGGAGTACACAGCCCGTCAAGAAGCAGTCCAGTCTTTCGCCCACACAGGTGCCCGAGAGTCGAACCGAAGGCCGCCCCACCAGGACAGAGAGGGACCGCGATGGCTCTATCGGACGCTCCCCAGGCCGTGCTGCCCGGCCTGCCGGAGACCGCATTCGAGACCCGGCAGCCGGCGGAACCGGTACGGCAGCCCACCATGGCGGAGCTGACCGACGAGCTGACGGCCCGTCGGGCCCAGGCCCACTTCGGCCGCGACCCCGAGGCCGAGGCCCGGCACCTCGGCAAGGGCAAGCTGCTCGCCCGTCAGCGCATCGAGAAGCTGCTCGACCCGGGCACGTTCACCGAGCTGGGCGTGTTCGCCGAGCACCGGGCGACCGGCTTCGGAATGGAGAACTCGCACCCCGAGGGCGACGGTGTGATCACCGGCTGGGGCGAGGTCGACGGCCGTACGGTCTTCGTCTTCGCCCATGACGCCCGGGTGCGCGGAGGGGCGCTGGGCGCCACCTTCGCCGCCAAGATCCACCAGTTGCTGGACTTCGCCGACTCCGTCGGCGCCCCGGTGATCGGGCTCAACGACGGCGGCGGGGCCCGTATCCAGGAGGGCATCGACGCGCTCGCCGGGTTCGGCAAGCTGTTCGCCCGCAATGTGCGCGCCTCGGGTGTGGTGCCGCAGATCAGCGTGGTGCTCGGCTCGTGCGCGGGCGGCGCGGTCTACTCGCCGGCCCTCACCGACTACACGTTCATGGTCGAGGGCATGGCCAACATGTTCATCACCGGCCCCGACGTGGTGCAGGCGGTGACCGGCGAGCAGGTCAGCCAGGAGGAGCTGGGCGGCGCGCAGACCCACGGCACCCGCACCGGAGTGGCCAGCTTCGTCGCCCCCGACGAGGAGAGCTGCTTCGAGGGGGTGCGGGAGCTGCTGTCGTACCTGCCCGCCAACAACCACGAGCTGGCGCCCGTGGTCACCCCGCACGACGACCCCGACCGGCGCTGCGAGGAGCTGCTGCGGCTGGTGCCGGTCGACGACCGGACGCCGTACGACATCCGCACGGTGATCGGGCACATCGTGGACGACGGCGACTACCTGGAGGTCCAGGAGACCTGGGCGCCGAACATCGTGTGCGCGCTGGCCCGCCTCGACGGGCACACCGTCGGGATCGTCGGCAACCAGCCGGCGGTGCTGGCCGGGGTGCTGGACATCGACGCCTCCGAGAAGGCGGCGCGGTTCGTGCGGACCTGCGACGCGTTCAACATCCCGCTGGTGACGCTGGTCGACGTGCCCGGGTTCATGCCCGGCACCGAGCAGGAGCACAACGCCATCATCCGGCGCGGGGCGAAGCTGCTGTACGCGTACTGCGAGGCGACCGTGCCGCGGGTGCAGGTCATCCTGCGCAAGGCGTTCGGCGGGGCGTACATCGTGATGGACTCCAAGTCGATCGGCTCCGACCTGTCGTTCGCCTGGCCGTCCAACCAGACCGCCGTGATGGGCGCGGAAGGCGCCGCCAACATCATCTTCCGCCGGCAGATCAAGGCCTCGCCGGAGCCGGAGGAGCTGCGCAAGGCGCTCGTCGCCGACTACACCGAGCAGCTGATGAACCCGTTCGTGGCCGCCAGGCGCGGTCATGTCGACGACGTGATCGACCCGGCCGACACCCGGCGGGTGCTGATCAAGTCCCTGGAGATGCTGCGCACCAAGCGATCCCGGCAGCCGGTGCGCAAGCACGGCAACGAGCCGCTGTGAGCACGCCGGCCGCCGCCTCGCTGGTCGTCCTGCGCGGCGACCCCACCCCGGAGGAGCTGGCCGCGCTGGTGGCCGTCCTCGCGGCGGTGCGCCCCGCCCCCGAGCCACCGGGCCCGCGTCCGGCCGGCGGCGGCTGGCGAGCACCGGGCCGGTGGCGCGAGCCGGTCCCGGCCACCGCCGCCCCGGATCCGGCGGGCTGGCGCCGCACCGACGCCCCGCACCGCGGAAGGAGCCTGTGATGACCGCGCGGACCGCCTCCGGCGACCACGCCGCCGGCCCCGGACACCCCGCCCGGCTCTCCCGCCGCCCCACCGCCCGCCCCGGCCCGTCCGGCCCCGCCGGACCCACCGGACCCGCAGGACCCACCGGCCCCAACGGACCCACCGGCCCGCGGGCTTCGGCCCGGCCGGCCGGGACCAGACGACCCACCGGAAGCACCCGGAGCACCCGAAGCACCAGGACGACCCGCCACACCGGATTCACCAGGAGGACGTGATGACCGCAACGACCGGCCCCGGCGGTCACGGGGAGATGAGCGGCTGTCTGGCCATGTTCCCCGGCCAGGGCTCGCAGCGGCCCGGCATGGCGGCGCACCTGCTGGCGGAGTACCCGGCGGCGCGGCGGATGTTCGCGCGGGCCGACGAGATCCTGGGGCTGCCGCTGTCGGAGATCTGCGTCACCGGCACCGAGGAGGAGCTGGCCCGCACGGAGGTCACCCAGCCCGCCATCGCCGCGACCAGTCTCGCGGTGTGGGAGCTGCTGCGGGACGCCGGCTACGAGCCCGCCGCGATCGCCGGGCACAGCCTCGGCGAGTATCCGGCGCTGGTGGCGGGCGGGGTGCTGAGCCTCGGTTCCGCGCTGGAGCTGGTGCGGCTGCGCGGACGGCTGATGGCCGAGGTGTCCCGTGAGGTGCCCGGCGCGATGGCGGCCGTGCTCGGCCTGCCCGCCGAGCGGGTGCTGGCCGTCTGCGGCACCGCCTCCGGCGCCGGCCTGGTGGAGGTCGCCAACTACAACGAGCCCCTCCAGACGGTGATCTCCGGGCACGCCTCGGCGGTCGAGGAGGCCGGCCGGGTCGCGCTGGACGCGGGCGCCGAGAAGGTCGTACCGCTGAAGGTGAGCGCGCCCTTCCACTGCTCGCTGATGAGCGCGGTGGAGGAGGAGTTCACCCAGGCCCTGGCGGCCCACCCGTTCGCCGACCCGGTGCTGCCCGTCATCAGCTCCGTCACCGGCGACTACGTCCGCTCCGGCGCCGAGGCGCGGGACCTGCTGCGCCGCCAGCTGACCGGGCCGGTGCGCTGGGTGGAGGTGCTGCGCACGGCCGCGGACCACCCGGTGACGGCGTACACCGAGATCGGGCCCGGCCGGGTGCTGAGCGGGCTGGCCCGCCGCACCCTCGACGAGGTCCGCACCCGCTCCACCGGCGACCCGCGCCGCCTGACGGCCCTCTACGGCGCGCTCGCGCCCGGCGGGTGGCGGGAAGCGGAGGCACTGGCGTCCTGACACCCCGCCTCCCGGCGCCCCATGAACCGCCGGCGGACGGCCGGCCGCACCACCCCACCGACCACCACGAGCCATCCGTTCACGCATCCGTTCACGGAAACCGTTCACGAAGGGTAAGGACACATGTCGTACGAGGGGAAAGACTTCAGCACCATCGTCCGGGAGGCCGTCGCCGACGCGCTGGGCCTCGATGTGGAGGAGGTCGTGCCGGAGGCCACCCTCCTGGGCGACCTGGACGCCGAGTCCATCGACCTGCTCGACATCCTCTTCCGCATCGAGCGGGCCTCGGACGTGAAGATCAAGGTCGCCGACATCGCCGAACTGCTCCAGGGCGGCATCCCGGACGAGGAGTTCGCCGACGAGAACGACATCATCAACGAGGTCGGTCTGGCCCAGCTGAAGAAGTCGCTGCCGCAGATCGACGTGGCGGAGCTGGCGGGCAAGCTCACGGCGGACGAGGTGCTGACCCTGTTCACCGTGCAGAACCTGACGGACCTGGTGACCGAGCGTGCCGCCCTCGCCGCAGCCGCTGCGTGAGCCGGGTGCGGGGCGGTCTCCGGACCGCCCCGCGCCACCGCGGGTGCGGATCGGCACGGACCTGGCCGAGGTGGCCCGCATCGAGGAGCTGATGGCCTCTCAGCCAGGGCTCCAGGAGACGGTGTTCACGGCGCGCGAACTGGCGTACTGCCATCGCCGCCGCCGGGCGGGCGAGCATCTCGCCGTCCGCTGGGCCGCCAAGGAGGCCGTCCTCAAGACCCTCGGCACCGGCATGGGCCCGCGCATGGAGTGGACGGACATCGAGGTCGTCAACGAGCGCGGCGGACGGCCGCAGGTGAGGTTGTACGGCGAGGTCGAGGCCGTCGCCAGGGGGCTCGGCATGCACCACATCGAGATCTCCCTGACGCACAGCGGCGGTCTCGCGGTGGCCCACGCCGTCCTCGTGTGCGTGCCCGAGCCGAACGAGGCGCCGCTCCACGCGACCGGAGCCGCCGACACGGCCGGCTCGACCCACGCAACAGACGCAACTGACGCTTCAGAGGGAGGCGAACGCAATGAGGCTTGACGGCCGGGCCGTACTGGTCACCGGCGGCTCGCGCGGCATCGGGCGGGCGATCGCGACCCGGCTGGCGGCCGAGGGCGCCGCCGTCGCGGTCAACTACCGCAGCCGGGCCGCCGACGCGGCGGAGGTGGTCGACGAGATCACCGCGAACGGCGGACGCGCGGTGGCGCTGCCCGCCGACGTGTCCGAGGCCAAGGAGGCCCGCGAGCTGGTGCGGCGCACCATCGAGGAGCTGGGCGACCTGCACACCCTGGTGAACAACGCCGGGGTGGTCTCCAACGGGCTGATCTACGACCAGGACCCGGACGACTGGTGGCAGGTGTTCCGCACCAACGTCCTCGGGGTCTTCAACTGCACCCAGGCCGCCGCCGAGCACCTGATGGGCCGGCGCACCGGCTCCATCGTGAACATCTCGTCGGTGATGGGCGAGCAGGGCTGGGTCGGCCAGTCCAACTACGCCGCCTCCAAGGGCGCGGTGAACGCCTTCACCCGGGCCAGCGCCACCGAGTTCTCACGCTTCGGCGTGCGGGTCAACGCGGTGCTGCCGGGCTGGACGCCGACCGGGCTGCTCGGCTCGCTGCTCGACAAGGAGCGCGGGCGCAACATCCGGCGGCAGCTGCCGCTGCGCGACTTCGCGACCGCGGAGCAGGTGGCCGCCGCGACCGCGTTCCTCGCCAGCGACGACGCCGCGTACACCACGGGCGAACTCCTCCACGTCGACGGCGGCTGGACCGCGCAGCTCGGCCTGGGGCGGCCCAAGACCGAGGGAGGGCGATGATGCGGTTCCATCTGATCGACCGCGTCGACAGCTGGGAGCCGGGCCGACGGCTCACCGGCCGCAAGGCCACCGCACCGGACGAGACGTACTGGGCGGCGTCCGGACACGGCCCGGTGATGCCGGGCGGACTGGTGCTGGAGGCGCTGGCGCAGGCCGGGACCTGGCTGCTGCTGATGAGCACCGACTACCGGCGGCGGGCCGCGCTCGGCAGTGTCGCCAAGGCCGCCTGGCACCGCGACGTGGTGCCAGGCGACATCCTGGAGATGGACGTCACCCTGCTCTCGCACGACGACACCGCCGCGGTCCTGGACGGCACCGTCCGGGTGGGCGGCGAGACCGTGCTGAAGGCCGACGGCGTGATGTGCGCGGTCGTCGACAGCGCGCTGCTGGAGGACCCCGCGGACACCGCGCGGATGGGCCGGCAGCTGCTCGGGGCGGAGGCGCTGCGATGAACCGCAGGGTGGTCGTCACCGGCATGGGCGCCGTCACCCCGCTCGGCAACGACGCGGGCCGCACCTGGCAGGGGCTGACCGAGGGCCGCAGCGGCGTCGGCCGGCTGACCTCGATCGACACCACGGGCTTCGACGTCACCATCGCCGGTGAGGTGAAGGACTTCAAGGTCACCGACTTCGTGCCGCGCTCGGTCGGACTGCGGCACCTGTCCCGGCCCGGCGAGTTCGGGGTGGCCGCCGCCGCGGAGGCGCTGCGCGACGCGGGCGTGGACAGGACGACGTACGACAGCGGCGACATGGGCGTGTCCATCGGCGCCAGCGTCGACCGGCCCGATCTCCAGTGGCTGGTGGACGTGGGCGCGCTGCGCGACGAGACCGGCCGCGACGACGCGTTCATCCCGTACGCGCCGTCCGACGCGCTCGCCTACAGCCAGAACATCGGCGCCGCCGCGATGGCCCGGATGCTGGAGGCGACCGGCCCGATGCTGGGCCTGTCCACCGCCTGCTCGGGCTCCGGGCACGCCATCGGCGAGGCGTTCCGCGCCGTCCAGGAGGGCGACGCGACGCTGATGCTGGCGGGCGGCTACGACTCGCTGACGTCCTGGCTCGACCTGGTCGGCTTCAGCCTGCTGGGCGCGCTGACCAAGGACTTCAACGACGACCCCGAGCGCGCCAGCCGCCCCTTCGACGCCGGGCGGACCGGCTTCGTGCTGGGCGAGGGCTCGGTGGTGTTCGTCCTGGAGGAGCTGGAGGCGGCGCGGGCGCGCGGCGCGACCATCCACGCCGAGGTGCTGGGCTACGGCACCAGCCTGAACGCCTGGCGGATCACCGACTCCCCGCCGGACGGCAGCGGTGCCATCGAGTCCATGCAGGGCGCGATCGCCGACGCCGGGCTGGGCACCGAGGACATCGACTACGTCGTCGCGCACGGCACCAGCACCCACGGCAACGACCTGTCGGAGACGACCGCGATCAAGAAGGTGTTCGGCGACCGCGCCGGCGAACTGGTGGTCAGCTCGCCGAAGTCGATGACGGGCCACCTCACCTCGGCGGGCGCCTCGCTGAGCGTGTTCACCGCGATCGGCGCGATCAACCACGGTGTGGTCCCGCCGACCATCAACCAGGAGACCCCCGACCGCAAGCTCGGCCTGGACTTCGTGCCGAACACCGCCCGCGAGCGCGAGGTGCGGCACGCGCTGATCAACGCGTTCGCGTTCGGCGGCACCAACATCGGCCTCGTCGTGGGCCGGTTCGAGGAGGAGCGATGACGACCGCGCCGACCCGCGTGCCGGCCGAGGCGCCGGACCACCTCACCGACATCGTCGTGGTGCCCGGCGAGCGCGCCGAGGCGGCCCGCAACGTGCCGAACACCATGGCCCTGTTCGCCACCCACTTCCCGCGCTTCCCCATCCTGCCGGGCGTCCTCGTCCTCCAGGCCGCGGCCGACGTCGCCGCGCTCGCCGCCCCGGAGTTTCCGTGGGGCTGGCGGCTGGCGGAGGCGGCCCGGGTGCGCTGGCGGCAGCCGGTGCGGCCCGGCGACCGGATGCTGATCCGGGCCGAGGTCGTCGCCGAGGAGGGCGACGCACTGCACTGCAAGGCGCTCGTCGAGGTCGCCAGCCGCACCGTCGCCGATGTGCGCCGACTCACCCTCGTCCGCCGCGGCCTGCCGGCGGCGGACACGGCCCCCAAGGAGTACCGATGAGCGGCACCGAACGCCAGGTCGTGATCAGCGGCATCGGGCTGCTGACCGCGCTCGGCGAAGGGACCGAGACGAACTGGAAGGCGCTGGTGGCCGGCGAGTCCGGGGTCGGCCCGATCACGGCGTACGACCCGTCGCCGCTCCAGACCCGGCTGGGCGCGGAGATCCCCGGCTTCGACGCCACCCGGTTCGCCACCCGGCGCCAGCTGCGCACCATCAACCGCGGCGACCGCCTCGCGCTGGCCGCCGCCCGGCTGGCCCTCGACGACGCGGGCCTGCCGCACAACCAGGCGGGCGGCGACGAACTCGGCCACCGCACCGGCCTCTACCTCGGCGGCAACAAGTCGATCGGCCGCATGGAACAGCTGATCGACGAGCTGAAGGTGATCCGCCGCCCGGACGGCACGGCCGACCTGGCGAGACTCGGCCGCGAGGCCGATGTGATCATGCCGCCGCTGTTCTTCGTCGAGGGCCTCCAGCCCGGCGCCGTCTTCAACATCTCGCAGACGTACGGCATCCGCGGCGCCAGCGCCTTCTTCGCGGGCACCGCCGACGCCGGCGCGAGCGCGATCGGCCGGGCGCTGCGCGCCATCCGGCGCGGCGACGCCGATGTGGCGATCGCCGGCGGCTACGACGACGCCACCAGCTGGTGGTCGATGTCGCTGCTGGACCGGCTGGGCGTGCTGACCACCCGCAACGACTGGGGCAAGGAGGCGTTCCGCCCCTACGACCGGGACCGCAGCGGCGCGGTCGCGGGCGAGGGCGCGGCCCTGCTGGTGCTGGAGGAGAAGCAGGCCGCGCTGCGCCGCGGGGCCCGGATCTACGCCGAGCTGACCGGGTACGGCGCCGGCCACGACTGCCGTACGCCGCCCGCGCCGGACGCGCAGGGCCGGGGACTGGTGGTGGCGATGCGGCGGGCCCTGAAGGACGCCCGGCTGGCCGCCGGCCACCTCGGCTACGTCGCCTCGCACGGGGCGGCGACCCGGCTCGGGGACGCCAGCGAGAACGCCGCGCTGCGCACCGCGCTGGGTTCGGCCGCCACCTCGGTGCCGGTCAGCTCGGTGAAGCCGCAGTTCGGTCATCTGATCGGCGGCGCCGGGGCGTTGAACGCCGCGGTGTGCGCGCTGGCGCTGCACAACGGAGCGGTGCCCGCCAACCTCAACCTCGACAGCCCCGACCCGGTGTGCGACCTGGACTACGTCCGCGGCGCCGCCCGGGAGTCCGCGCCCAAGCACGCGCTGGCGCTCGCCCGGGGCATCGAGGGGCAGGCCGTGGCCCTGGCCCTGTCCAAGGCCGCGTGAGACCCCGGTCCGCGTGCGGCCCCTGCCCGCGCGGTCCGAACGAAGTCCAGAAAGGAAAGCAGACGCATGGATGACGTTCCTTCCGGGACCGTCGGCGTGGTGATCGCCTCGGTCGGCGCCATCACCTCGCAGGGCGGCACCGCGGACGCTCTGTGGGAGGGGGTCCGCGAGGGCCGGGTGGCCATCCAGCCCGTACGCGGCCTGCCCATGGACGGATACCAGACCACGGTGGGCGGCGAGGTCACCGAACCCCGCTTCCCCGGCTACGACTACGCGCCGGGCAGCGACGCCCGCGAACCCTCCGTCGACTTCGCCCTGGCCGCCGCCGAGGAGGCGATGGCCGGCGCGGGCCTGACGGTGGGCACCGACATCCCGGCGGAACGCTGGGGTGTGGCCTACGGCACCTGCAACGGCGGCTGGCGCAGTGCCGAGCTGGCGCTGCGCGAGGCGGCGGACGGGCAGACGCCCGACTGGCGCCGCTACACCTTCGTACCGCCGCAGGCCGCGGCGGAGGCGCTGAGCGCGGCGTTCGGGCTGAAGGGCCCGGTGCTGAGCGTCAACACGGCCTGCGCGTCCAGCGCGCACGCCCTCGCCCACGCCCTGGAGGCGATCCGGTCCGGGCGGGCGGACGCGATGCTGGTCGGCGGCAGCGACGCGTTCACCGAGTCGGCGTTCGCCGGGTTCTCGAGCCTCGAGTCCCTGTCGGACCGCCCGGCCGCCCCCTACTCCAAGGACCGCTCGGGCCTGTCGCTGGGCGAGGGCGGCGGCATGTTCGTGCTGCTGTCGAAGGAGGCCGCCGAGCGGCTGGGCGCGCCGGTGGTCGCCGAGGTGCTGGGCTACGGCCTGTCCGCCGACGGCTACCACCCGACCGCCCCGCATCCGGAGGGCGAGGGCGCGGCCCGCGCCATCCGCGGCGCGCTGGCCACCTCCGGGCTCACCCCGGACGACATCCGGTACGTCAACGGGCACGGCACCGGCACCCCGAAGAACGACTCGGCGGAGTCCAACGCGGTGCGTGCCGCGCTCGGCCCGGCCGCCGAGAAGACCGCGCTGTCCAGCACCAAGTCGATGGTCGGCCATCTGCTGGGCGCGGCCGGCGCGGTGGAGGGCATCGTGACGGTGCTCGCGCTGCGCGACCAGATCGCGCCGCCCACCGCGGGCTTCGCCGAGCTGGACCCGCAGTGCGGTCTCGACCCGGTCGCGGGCACCGGTCGGCCGATGGTGCTGGACGTGGCGCTGTCCAACAACTTCGCGTTCGCCGGCGCCAACGCCACGGTCGCCTTCGCCCGGCCGGGCGCGGTGTCCGGGCCGGTCGCGCCCGCCGGCCGCGACGAGGTCGTGGTCACCGGGTTCGGTGTGCTGAGCGCGGCCGGCGAGGGTGCCGGGGCGCTGTGGGAGGCGTACGCGCGGGGCCGGGCGCAGGGCGTCGAGGAGGACGGACTGCGTGTCGCGCGGGTCGAGTTCGACCGGTCGGCCGCCGGGTCGCCGAAGGAGCGGCGGCGCATGGACCGGCTGTCGCAGCTGGCGGTCGCCGCGTCCCGGGCCGCCCTGGACCACGCGGGGCTGAGCGGTGACGCCGAGGCGGTGGCCGCGACCGGTGTGGTGGTGGGCACCGGCATCGGCCCGATGGAGAGCAGCGAGCGGTTCACCGTGCCGGTGCTGACCACGGGCGCGCAGGCCGCGAACCCGGCGGTCTTCCCGAACACGGTCTACAACGGCGCCGCCGGCCAGGTCGCGATGGCGCTGGGCACCAAGGGCCCGACGTCGACGCTGACCTCGGGGCACGCGGCGGGCGCCGCCGCGCTGGGCGTGGCGTACGACCTGCTGCGCGCCGGGCGGGCCGAGCGGCTGCTGGTGCCGGCGGTGGACGCGTTCTCGCCGGGCGCGCTGGACGCCTACCGCGGCATCCCGCTGTTCGGTTCGGCGTCCGGGCGGCGCTACACGCTCGCCGAGGCGGGCATCGCGCTGGTGCTGGAGCGCCGGGACGCCGCCGAGCGGCGCGGCGCGACGATCCTCGCCGTGGTCGGCGGGCACGCCACCGCCTCGGACGCCGTCGGCATCGGCCGCTGGGACCCGGCGGGCACCGGCGTGGAGCGGGCCATGCGGGAGGCGCTGCGCGGGGCCGGTCTACGGCCCGCGGAGGTGGCCGCCGTCTGGGCCAACGCGGCCGGCCTGGCCGCCGCCGACCGTCCCGAGCGGGCCGCGCTGACGCGGGTGTTCGGCGCGGACGGGGTGCGGCTGGAGACCCCGAAGCGGCTGCTGGGCGAGCCGGTCGGGGCGGGCGCGCAGCTGTCCGCGGTGCTCGCCGTCCGGTCCTGGCACGAGACCGGCCCGTCGGGTCCGGTCCTGGTCAACAGCTCGTCCCTGGGCGGCACGCACACCTCGCTGGTGCTGTCCCCCGTCCCCTCGTCCCCTTCCGGAACGGAGTCCGGCCGATGAGCACCGCGTACGACGTGAAGATCCTGTCCACCGGCGGGTACGTGCCCGGCGATCCGCTCGACAACGCGACGCTGGAGAAGTGGGTCGGTCCGCTGCCGGACGACGTCCTGGAGGGCATCCAGGTCAGGACCCGCCACTGGATGATCGACCCGGCCACCGGCAGGCACCTGGTCAACAACAGCCGGATGGCCGAGCGGGCCGCCCGGCAGGCCCTGGAGCGGGCCGGCGTCGAGGTGGACGAGGTCGACCTGATCGTGGTGTGCACGGCGACGCCGGAGTACACCCTGCCGAACGTGGCGACCACCCTCCAGCACTACCTCGGCCTGGAGAGCGTCGGCGCGATCGAGATCCGCGGCGCCTGCGCGGGCTGGGTGCAGGCACTCGACCTGGCCCGCCGCCAGCTCGCCGACGGCAGCGCGCGCACCGCGCTGGTGGTGGGCAGCGAGTCCATCTCGCCGCTGATGGCGCCGATGTTCCTGGACCGGGACCCGCAGAGCGTGCGGATGCGGGACCGGCTGACGCTGTACACCTTCGGCGACGGGGCGGGCGCGGTGGTGCTGCGCGCCGAGCCGGCCGAGGAGGGTGCCGTCTCGGAGGACTTCGCGTACATCAACGCCTGCGCGGGCGGGCTGCGCAAGCCCGGCATGGAGATCGTCGGCGGTGGTACGGACGTGCCGCAGGCGGAGCAGGTGCGGCGGCGGCAGCTGATCCAGATGAAGATCGACGTGCCCGGCACCTCCACCTTCGGGCCGCAGGTCTTCGTGCGGGCGATCCAGGAGATGGCGCGGGCCACCGGCCGGAAGCTGGACGAGTTCGACGCGATCGTGCTGCCGGAGGGCAACGCGGACTACTTTGCCAGCGAGTACGAGGCGGCGGGTCTTTCGGCGGAGGACAACAAGGCGCTGTCCGGGCGGATCGTGGAGAACCTGGCGGACGTGGGCGCCACCGGTTCGGCGGCGGTGCCGCTGTCGCTGGACGCCGGCTGGACCTCGGGCCGGATCCGTCCCGGCGACCGGATCGTGCTGCTGGGCATCGAGGCCAGCCGGTACGTCTACACCGGTCTTTCGGTGACCTGGCAGGCACCGCTGCCCGGTTGAGGGCGGCGGTGCCGGACCGCGGCGGCCGCCCGGCCGCCCTCGCTCACGCGGGGAACCGGGCGGCCACGCCGCCGAAGGTGTCGACGAGGGCGTCCAGGCGCTCCTCCTCCAGGCCAGGCCGGAGCCGTTCGCCCCAGGTGAGGTTGGCCAGGCCGTGCCAGGAGCTCCACAGCACCTCGGTGAGGAGCTCCGGGTCGCGGTCGCCGGCCACCGGCTCGACCGCCCGCATGATCTCGAAGAAGGCGTCGACCAGCGGCTGGGGGGTCTGCTCCCGGGCGAAGACCAGACCGACGTCGAGGGTGAACATCGCCTGGTAGAGGGTCGGGTTGGCGGCGGCGAAGCCCAGGTAGGCGCGGGCCACCGCGCGCAGCCGGTCCTGGGGGTCGTCGTGGGCGGCGCGGACGGCACCCATGGCGGCGGCGAGTTCGGCGAAGCCGTCGAGGGCGACGGCCCGGACGATGGCGTCCTTGTTCTTGAAGTGCTGGTAGAGGACCGGCTGGCTGTACTCGATGCGGTCGGCGAGGCGGCGGGTGGTGACGGAGTCCCAGCCCTCTGCCTCGGCCATCTCCCGCGCCGTGGCCAGGATCAGCTGCCGGCGGTCGGCCTGTTCGCGCTGACGGCGCTCACGAGAAGTCATATGTCAACGCTAGCAGTTCTAGCGTCGACAGAATAGCTATCACTGACAGAAACCTAGCACTGACAGAAATCCTGTCCACGACAACCACCGCGACGACCAACGCAACGACCAACGCGACAACCAACGCGACAACCACCGTGACGACCAACGCACTTCGGAGGCTCCACATGACTGTCCACCGCCGAAAGCTCGGCCCCTTCGGCCTCGACGTCCCCGCCGAGGGCCTGGGCTGCATGGGCATGACCTTCGGCTACGGCGACGCCGACGCCGCCGAGGCCATCGCCACCATCCACCGGGCGCTCGAACTGGGCGTCAACCTCCTCGACACCGCCGACATGTACGGCCCGCACACCAACGAGGAACTGATCGGCCGGGCCATCGCCGGCCGCCGCGACCAGGTCGTGCTCGCCTCCAAGTTCGGCAACGAGGTCGTCGACGGCGCCCTCACCGGCCGCGTCAACGGCAGCCCCGCCTACGTCCGGCAGGCCGTCGAGGGCAGCCTGCGCCGGCTCGGCACCGACCACCTCGACCTCTACTACCTGCACCGCGTCGACCCCGACATCCCCGTCGAGGAGACCTTCGGCGCCCTCGCCGACCTCGTCGAGGCCGGCCTCGTCCGCCACCTCGGCATCTCCGAGGCCGCGCCCGACACCATCCGCCGCGCCCACGCCGTCCACCCGCTGACCGCCGTACAGACCGAGTACTCGCTGTTCACCAGGGACGTCGAGGTCAACGGAGTCCTCGACACCGTGCGCGAACTCGGCATCGGCTTCGTCGCCTACAGCCCGCTCGGCCGCGGCTTCCTCACCGGCACCATCCGCAGCACCGACGACATTCCGCAGGGACTCGACTTCCGCCGGATCGCGCCGCGATTCGAGGAGGACAACCTGAGGAGGAACCTGCCCGTCGTCGACCAGCTCTCCGACCTCGCCGCGGTGGCCGGCACCACCGTCACCCGGCTCGCCCTGGCCTGGGTGCTCTCCCGCGGCCAGGACGTCGTCGCCATCCCCGGCACCAAGCGCCGCGGCTACCTGGAGGAGAACGTCGCCGCCACCGACGTCCGCCTCTCCAGCGACGTCCTCGCCGCGATCGACGCCATCGCCCCGCACGGCATCACCGCGGGCGAGCGCTACCCCGTCCGCGAGATGGCCCAACTGAACCGCTGACCGAACCGCTGCACAGGGAGAAGGCCATGACCGCACAGGCACGCCCGATCCGCCGGGTCCTCATCTCCGGCGGAGGCATCGGTGGCATCGCCACCGCACTGGCCCTGCAACAGCAGGGCATCGACTCCGTCGTCTTCGAACGCGCTCCCCAACTGCGCGACGGCGGCGCCGGACTGCACATCTGGACCAACGGCATGCTGGCCCTGGACCACCTCGGCCTCGCCGACCAGGTCGCGAAGATCGCCCCGGCGCAGGACGTCTGCCACTTCGCCACCTCCACCGGCCGGATCATCGGCGACTGGCCCGTCGGCCAGTTCGTCGAGCGCTACGGCCGGCCCACCGTCGCCATCGGCCGCTCCGACCTGCACGGCATCCTGCGCGACGCGGTCACCGCGCCGATCGTCACCGGCGCCCAGGTCACCGGCTACACCGAGGACGAGGACGGCGTCACCGTCCACTTCGCCGACGGCGGCAGCGAACGCGGCGACCTGCTGATCGGCGCCGACGGCGTGCACTCCGCCGTCCGCGCCCAGCTGCTCGGCCCGCAGCCGCCCGACTACACCGGCTACATCGCCTGGCGCGGCCACGCCCGCCTCGGCCCCGAGGAGTTCCCGCCCGGCACCTTCCGCGCCCTCTTCGGCCCCGGCACCCGCTTCACCTACTACGACATCGCACCCGGCGTCGTGCACTGGATGAGCGTCGCCAACGGCCCCGCCGGCGGCCGCGACCGCGGCACCCCCGAGCAGACCCTCGACATGCTGCGCGCCCGGCACGCCGGCTGGACCGACCCCGTCCGGCGTATCCTCGACGCCACCGACCCGGGCAGCATCCTGCGCGGCGACGTCGTCGACCGGAAGCCCGACAAGGTCTGGGGCCGCGGCCGGGTCACCCTGCTCGGCGACGCCGCGCACGCCGTCAGCTTCAACATCGGCCAGGGCGCCTGCCTCGCCGTCGAGGACGCCCTGGTCCTCGCCGGCCACCTGGCCGCCCCCGGCGCCGACGTCACCGCCGCGCTGCGCGCCTACGAGGCCGAACGGCAGGAACGCACCAAGCCCATGCAGGAACTCGCCCACCGCATCGGCGTCATCGGCGCCCTGGAGAACCCGGTCGCGATCTGGCTGCGTGACCGGCTGCTCAAGCTCGGCTGGAGCCGCGCCTTCCACGCCGCGGAGCACGAACACGTCGCCTACGGCACGCGGTGGAAGTCCGCCGCGAGCGCCGTCTGAGCGGCCGGACGAGAGGACGAGAGGAACCGCTGTGACCACCGCGACCACCACCGCGACCACCACCGCGCCGACCGGGACCGCCGTCTCCGCCGAGGAGCGGAACAAGGCCACCATCCGGCGCGTCTTCGCCGAGTTCGTCAACCAGGGCGACTTCTCCCTCGTCGACGAGCTGTACCGGCCGGACATCGTCGACCACGAGGGGCTGCCCGGCGCGCCCGAGGGCGCCGAGGGCGTCAAGTACACCATCGCCGGACTGCGCGAGGCCTTCCCCGACTTCCACGTCACCATCGAGGACATCAGCGCCCACGACGACATGGTCGTCATCCACAACACCTGGCGCGGCACCCACCTCGGCGACCTGCTCGGCGTGGCGCCCACCGGGAAGCCGTTCGTCTCCAAGGGCATCGTGCTGTGGCGGTTCGACGAGGACGGCAGGATCGCCGAACGCTGGGCCCACGGCGTGGCGTCCAACATGTTCGCCCAGCTCGGCATGCGGATGCTGGCCCCCCGCAAGGGCGGGCGGCGCGCCGCCGACGGCTCCACCTCCGTGGTGCGGACCGTGCCGCTGCTCAGCGGCAAGCCGATGGCCTGGCACCGCCTCAACAGCGAGCTCCAGGGGCCCCGGCGCCGCGAGTACGCGGCGTCCCGGCGCCGGCTCGGCATCACCCACGAGGTGTTCCGCATCGACCCGCGGCCCACCGGCGACCACGTCGTCGTCTACTACGAGACCGCCGACCCCGAGCGCACCCGCAAGCGCTGGGCCGCCTCCGCCGACCCCTTCGACCAGTGGCTGCGTGAGCGGATCCTCGACATCCACGGCGAGGACCCCTGGGCCGCCCCCGCCGACACCGTCGGCCACACCTGGACGGCCCCGCCCCGCCTGACCGAGCGCACCTCCTGACGGCCCCCACCCGGGCCCGCCCCCCACGCGGGCCCGGCCCGGTGCGCCCGCTTCACCTGCGGGCAGCCGTCGTTCGAGTTCCGTTCGAGGCCCCGTCGGAAGACTGACGTCGTGAGCCGTCACGGCTAGGACCGCCCACAGAGAGGGCCACCCCATGCAGACCCGACCACCCACGGAGGAACTGCTCGACCTGACCGCGGACATCATGGGCTGCGA
This sequence comes from Streptomyces sp. NPDC001532, assembly GCF_040298625.1. Classification (NCBI taxonomy): domain Bacteria; kingdom Bacillati; phylum Actinomycetota; class Actinomycetes; order Kitasatosporales; family Streptomycetaceae; genus Streptomyces; species Streptomyces sp. NPDC001532. The sequence continues at coordinate 60,766 of NZ_JBEPAL010000028.1, read as the reverse complement.
CCGGCACACGCTGCGGGTAGGGGCGGCGGGCTCCCCCTTCGTCACCCTGGGCGGCAGCCTGGCCCAGGCCATGCGCCTCCAGGCACGCGCCGACGAGCAGCTGGGCCTCGCCGTGGACCTGGCGTGGCTGATGGGCCCCGCCCCGCTGGAGGAGGCGCTCGCGCGGGCCGTGCCCGCCACCGCCACCACCCTGCGCACCGGCCCCGGCCGCGCGGTCCGCGAGCCGCTGCCCGAGCAGCGGGCACTGCTCACCGCCGAGGAGTACACCGGCGGCGCCGCCGTGCACCGCGTCCTCAGCGCCGAGCTGACCGGCCCGCTGGACTCCGCCGCGCTGCGCCGCGCGCTGCGCGCCCTGGTGTCCCGGCACGACGGTCTGCGGACCGTCTTCGTCTGGTCCCCCAAGGGCCCGGTGCGCCGGGTGCCGGTGCGCGGCGAGGCCCATCTGACCGTCGAGGAGGCCCCGCCGGCGACCGGTGACCCGGTGGCGGCGGCGCACGCCCGGATCGGCGAGTCCGCCGACCGGCTGCTCGGCAGCCCGGACCGGCCGCCGTTCGCGTTCGTCCTGACCCGCCTCGGCGACGACCGGCACCTGCTGTCGTTCGTCTTCCACGACGCCGTCGCCGACGCCTGGTCGGCCGCCCTGGTGTGGCGGGAACTGCTCACCGACTACGAGCGCGCCCGCACCGGCCGGCCGGTCACCGAGAGCCCTTCGCCGAGCCCGGACGCCGCGCTGGACCGCAGCGTCGAACTCGCCGCCTCCGGCACCGTGCTGACCCTCGCCACCCGCCGTATCGCGCAGCTGCGCGAGTATCCGACGGTGGTCCGGCTGCCCGCCGCCGCGCCCCGGCCCGGCACCTTCGACTTCCGCGGCGCCCGGCTGCTCTTCGACCTGGAGCCCGGCGTGCGCGAGCGCGTCGAGGCGGTGGCCGCCCGGGCCGGTGTACCGCACGCGGTGGTCCTGCTGGCCGCCTGGGCGCTCACCGCCGGCCGCGCGGCCGGCCTCGACCGGCTGCTGGTGGGCACCGAGGTGCCGCGCCGGCCGACCGGCGCGCTGATGCGCACGGTGGCGCCGTGCTCGGCGACCGTGCCGGTGCGCTGCGAACTGCACGGCCCGGTCGACTACTTCCTGCGCGGCATGGCGTGCGCGTTCAGCGAGGCGCTGGAGTACGCCGACGTCGCCCCGCGCGCCCTGTCCCAGGGCCTCGGCATCCGTCCCGACCGCTCCCGCACCCCGCTGACGCAGATCACCTTCGCCGCCCACGACGAACTGCTGCCCGAGGTGATCGAGGCGGGCGGCCTCACCGCGCGCTTCCACCCCGGGCACTGCGGCGGCGCCGGCGCGGACGCCGGGCTCAGCGTGCTGCGCTGGGGCGAACGGCCGCTGCTGGGCCTGGAGTACGCCTCGTCGGTGTTCACCGAGGAGGAGGCGGCGACGCTGGCCCGGCGGCTGCGGCGGACGCTGGACGCGCTGCTGGCGGCGGACCCGGAGACGTTCGTGGAGGACACCACGGCGCAGGACACCGCCCGCGCGGTGCCGGCACCCCTCACCTGACCGACCGGGAGGCACGGAGAAAGGGGAAGGGCACGAGCTCTCCGGCTCGTGCCCTTCCCCTTGTGTACGTCCGTCCCCTTGTGTACGTCCGTCCCCTTGTGTACGTCCGTCCCGGCACCCTCCGGGAGGTCAGCGCACCAGCGCCTCCAGCCGGGGCACCAGGTCACCCGGCGGGGTCAGCTCCGCGACGGTACGGCTCAGCGCGGTCGCCGTCGGCAGCGCCCGCCCGCCGTGCACCAGCTCCGCGACATGGAAACGCAGCCGCAGCGCGCTGGGGTCGCCCGCCATCTCCTCCTCGGCCAGACAGCGCCCGATGCCGACCCGCTCGATCCGCTCCGCGACCCGCCGCTCCGCCTCCCCGGCGGGCAGCACCAGCTGGGGCACGCCGAAGCGCGCGGCCGCGTACACGGTGCCCTCGTCACCGGCGTGCACCACGGCCGCGCAGCCCGGCAGCAGCCGGCTCCACGGCTGGTCGCGGCCGGCCAGCACCAGCAGCTCCAGGCCGAGGCTGTCCGCGCCCTCGGCGGCCCGCCGGAACAGCTCCGCCCGTTGCCGGTCCTCGGGCGTACTGCCGTACGCGGCGTCCCCGACGACGCACACCCGCGGCCGCAGCGGCGGACCGGCCAGCCACCGCGGCGCCTCGCCGGGCAGCTCGTACGCGTCGCAGCGCACCGCCCAGGCGTCCGGCCGCGGACGCTCGCGCAGCGGCGGCGGGCAGTCGTCGATCCACACCGTCGGCCGGGGCGGCAGCGGCGGGTGCGCGTACGGCAGATAGCCGACCGTGGGCGCGCCCGACTCGGCGGCCATGGTGGTGGAGTCCGGGCACAGCGGATCGTGCACCACCAGCTCGGGCCGCCACGCCCGGCTGAACTGCGACGGTGTGGCCAGCACCGGGACGAGCCCGGCACGGGCCACCCGGTGCCGGGCCCGTGCCGGGCAGCAGAAGCGGACCTCGTGGCCGGCAGCGAGCAGCGCCTGCGCGAGCGGCACCATCCGCAGCAGCGCCGGCATGCCGAGGCCCGCCGAGAACAGGACGCGCACGCCGTCCCCCTTTCCCGCTCCGGCCGTCACCCGGCGAACAGGTCGAGGACCCGCCCGGTGCCCGAGTCGGTCTCCGTGTCCAGCACCGGGTCGCTGCCCAGCACCGCCCGCTGGAGCCGCTGGAGCCGCTGCGACGGCTCGATGCCCAGTTCCTCCACCAGGTGGGTGCGCAGGTTCTGGAAGACGTCCAGGGCCGCGGAGGGCCGTCCGGCGCGGTAGAACGCCACCATCGACTGCGCGTGCAGCCCCTCGTGCAGCGGGTTGCGGGCCGTCAGTTCGGTCAGTTCGGTGAGCAGTTCGGCGTGGTGGCCGAGCCGCAGTTCGACGTCGATGCGCCGCTCCAGCAGACCCAGCCGGCTCTCCTCCAGCCGCATGGTCTCGATCTCCAGCAGCGGCCCGGTGCGGACGTCCACCAGGGCGGGCCCCCGCCACAGCGCGAGCGCCTCACGGAACCGGCTCGCCGCCTCCTCGTCCTCGCGGCGCTCGAAGGCCCGCTGGCCGAGGGCGGCCAGCCGGTCGTACTCGTGGACGTCGACGCTGCCGGTCGGCGCGTGGAGCAGATAGCCCCCGTGCCGGGTCAGCAGCAGGTCCTTCGAACCGCCGTCCCCGTCCAGCGCCCGCTCCATGCAACGGCGGAGCTGGAGGATGTACGTCTGCAGCGTGGTCAGCGCACTGCGCGGCGGCACGTCGCCCCAGATCTCCTCCATGAGCGCGGAGACGGGCAGGACCTGATTGGCGTGGATCGCGAGCAACGCGAGGATCTGCCGGGGCTTTCCGGCGGTCGGAAGGATCGAGACTCCCCGCAGCTCGGCGTCGAAAGATCCCAGAACCTGGATCTGCATTCGGCACCCCCAGTCTCATTCGTAGGAGCACGAACGTCCCACGCGGCCCGGTACGGCGGACAGTGCGTCACTCCCCCTTCCGCCCCTGTCTCCCTCCCGCCCGGAACATGACCGATTCACGCGTACCGGCACAGCGAGCATGGACAACGGCTCGACTCCCACCGGAGCGCACTCCCCTGACGGTGACAACACGAACAAGCGTCCACATGAGGAATTCACACACCGGGTCCGGCAGGCGCGCGAAGGACCTCCGGGGCGGGCCGGAACGGAGGCTGGGAGGAGCTCCGGCAGAACGGGGACGGGGCCCGGGGAGGGGGCACGGACGGGCCTCGACGGGTCCGGAAGACACTACGGACCGAGGCCACCGGCGAGCGCCGGAAGCGACTACGGCGGGACCTGGCCCCGGCCCGGGAGCGGCCACGGGCACAGGCCCCGGAGCGGCCGGCGACGAGGGCCGGAAGCGACCACGGATGCGGGCCGGGACGCCGTCCGGAGGAACCGGCCGGCTGCGGCCGGGAACGGCCACGGAGCCGGCCCGGAAAGACGACGGACGCGGGCTGCGAGCGCCACGGACCGGGGACCGGAGCGGCCATGAGCGCGGTCCGGGACGCCGTCCGGAAGAGGCTGCGTACCGGGATCCGAAACGGCCACGGGCCCGGTCCGACCGCGGCCACGGACCGGAGGCGTCGGACGCGCTCCGGAAGAACCACGGACGCGGGCACCGGAGCGGACACGGGCGGGGCCCGGACGGGGTGCGGAAGAGGCCGCGGGCGGAGGTCCGGACCCTCCACGGACCCGGGCCGCGAGCGGCCACGCACCAGGAACCGGAGCGGCCACGGGCACGGGCGGGAACCGGGAGCGGGTCCCGGGGGGCCGGTGCGGCGGAGGCCCCGCGTCTCCCTCACAGGACGCGGGGCCTCCTGGTCCGGCCCTGGGGGAAGGGCCGTTCCCGTGGTGGTCAGTCGGACACGGCCGCCGGGCCGTGGCCCACCTCCGTCACGGGAGTCACGGAGCGGCCGTACAGCTCCAGGCAGTCCGCGTAGGACGGCAGGAGCCCCTTGGCCACCGCCTCCTCGGCGGTGGGGGCCGCGAGGTCGCGGTCGGACATCGCGGGGGCCTCGGTGAGCCCCCAGGGCAGCGCCAGCGCCGGGTCGAGGGCGCTGACGGTGTATCCGGCGCCGGCGGTCTGCGGCCGGGAGCCGTGGGCGCTCAGGACGGTGTCGTCGTCGAGGACGAGGACGGCGTGGCCCAGCCCCTCGGAGACGAGGACGGCGGCCGGGGACCGGTGGTCGAGCCAGACCGTCTCGTACCGTCCGAAGGCGGGCGACCCGGTGCGCAGGTCCACGACGGCGAGCAGCGCGGCCCCGCGCGCACAGCTCAGCAGCACGGCGCCGGCGGAGGTGCCGTGGATCCCGCGCAGTACGCCCCGGTCGACCACGGACAGCGCGCTCTCCCGGATCACGAACGGGCGCCCCGCGGCCTCCTCCACCCACTCCTGGCGGAACACCTCGTACCGGGCCCCGGTGCCGTCCGCCAGCCGCCTGGACGTCAGCAGGAACACGTCCGGCAGGGCGAGTTCGCGGATGTCCAGGCTGCGTAGGTCCATGGGCCGACGGTAGGCACCACCGCTCGAGCCCGGCCGGAGCGCGGCGGGGCCCGGCGTCTCAAGGACGTCTCCACCGGCAGCCCATCGCCGCCCGGCATGGTCGTGACTGCCGCGCGCGGACCCGGCGCGCGGGGCCCACCCGAAGGAGCAGACTCATGACGGTCACGGCCCACGCCACGGTCACGCAGGCGGAGCCCTTCCGCGCGGCCGGCGGCGCCGACCCGCGCTTCGCCCGGTCCGCCCGGGCCCTCGACAGCCCCGTCACCCCCAATGCCGTGTTCGACGAGTGGTTCGCCGCGCAGCGCCGCACCAACCGCTACGACGTCCGCCGCATACCGTTCGCCGACCTCGACGGCTGGCGCTTCGACGACGTCACCGGCAACCTCGTGCACGCCAGCGGGAAGTTCTTCTCGGTGGAGGGGCTGGAGGTGCGGACGGCCTGGGACGACCAGGACGCCGGCTGGTCGCAGCCGATCATCAACCAGCCCGAGGTGGGCATCCTGGGCATCGTCGTCAAGGAGTTCGACGGCGTGCTGCACCTGCTGATGCAGGCCAAGATGGAGCCCGGCAACCTCGACACGGTCCAGCTGTCGCCGACCGTGCAGGCCACCCGCAGCAACTTCACCCAAGTGCACCGGGGCGCGGCCGTGCGCCACCTCGAGTACTTCGCGCCGCCGCGCACCAGGAGCCGGCTCCTGTTCGACTCCCTCCAGTCCGAGCAGGGCGCCTGGTTCCTGCGCAAGCGGAACCGGAACATGGTCGTCGAGGCGATCGGGGAGGTGCCGCCGCACGAGGACTTCGTCTGGCTGACCCTGGGCCAGCTGCACCGGCTGCTGCTCCAGGACCACATGGTGAACATGGACGCGCGCACGGTCCTGTCCCTGTTCCCGTCCCTCACGGACCCCGGCGCCCGCTCCCTGCACGGCACCCACGACATCCTCAGCCGCCTCACCGAGGTCAAGGCGCGCCGCGAGCTGGTCCAGCGCACCGTCCCGCTGTCACAGGTCACGCGGTGGCACCGGACGGCCGACGAGATCGCGCACGACACGGGTCGCCACTTCAAGGTGATCGCCGCCGACATCCGCGCCGCCAACCGCGAGGTCACCCACTGGACGCAGCCGCTGCTGGCGCCCGTGGAGACCGGCCTGGCCGCGTTCCTGGTCCGTCGCATCGACGGCGTCCCCCATCTGCTGGCCCACGCCCGCACCGAGGCCGGCGTCCTGGACGTGGCCGAGCTGGCCCCCACGGTCCAGTGCCACCCGGCCCGCGCCCTCTCCCTGCCGGCCGCGCAGCGCCCCCGCTACCTGGACCTGGTCCTCTCCGCCCCCGAGCACCGCGTCCTCCTCGACACCGTGCAGTCCGAGGAGGGCGGCCGCTTCCACCACGCGGGCAACCGCTACGTCCTGGTCGCCGTCGACGACGACTTCCCGGTGACCGTCCCCGACGACTACACCTGGATCACGGAACCCCAGCTCACCGAACTGCTCCGGCACGGCAACTACGTCAACATCGAGGCCCGCACGCTGGTGTCGCTGCTGCGGGCGGCCTGGGGAGTGCGGGGGGAACTGGTCTGAGCCCCGGCCGGCGGCCCGCGCACTCCGCGGGCCCTACGCCCGTCTGAACCCGTGGCTCCGCTCCACCTTCGCCACGTGCAGCGTGTAGCTCTCGTACCACTCCGCCCGGCCGCGCTGCTGCGCCGCGCGGTGCTCGGCGTCGGTGCGCCACTGCGTCAGTGCGTCGGCGTCGCGGAAGTACCCGACGGTGATGCCCAGCCCGCCGGGGGTCTGCGCGTGGTCCATCCCCAGGTATCCGGGTATCTCCCTCACCAGCTCTTCCATGCGGGCGTTGGTCTCGCGGTAGCCGTCCTGCTCCGGGGTGCGCACCGTGCTGAAGACCGCGACGTAGTAGGGGGGTTCGAATGCCTCGACGGGCGCGACAGGCGCCTCGGAGTGATCGCTCATGACGTCACCGTAAGCCGCCGCGCGCCCGGCGCTCCAGCGTTTCGCGCCCGCCCGGCCCCAGGGGAGTCATGGGCCGCCGCGCCCCCCGCGCCGTCCACGGAGCCCGCCTCGCGTCGGGGCCGCGTCCGCCGTGCGCGGGGGGCGCGCCGGGTCAGTCCACCTCCACCACGATCTTCCCCCGCGCGTGCCCCTCCTGGCTCAGCCGGTGTGCCTCCGCCGTCTTCTCCAGCGGGAAGGTCGCCGCGATCGGGACGGTCAGCCGGCCGGTGGCCGCGAGCTCGCACAGGGCGGTGAGGTCGGTGGTGTCGGGCCGGGCGAAGACGTAGGTGCCGCCCTGGTCGGTGACGCTCGTCTCGACGACCGAGACCAGCCGGCCGCCCTCCTTCAGCAGGCCCTTCGACGTGCGCAGGGCCTTCTTTCCCACGGCGTCCAGCAGGACGTCGACGCCGTCCGGCGCCAGGGCCCGTACCCGCTCGTCCAGGCCGCGCCCGTAGGTCACCGGCTCCGCGCCGAGGGAGCGGACGAAGTCGTGGTTGTGCTCGCTCGCCGTGCCGACGACCCGCGCGCCGAGGGACACGGCGATCTGGACGGCGAGCGAGCCGACACCGCCGGCCGCGGCGTGCACCAGGACCGTCTCGCCCGCGGCCACCCGCGCCACCCGCACCAGCGACTGGTACGCCGCCAGCCCGGCCAGCGGCAGGCCGGCCGCCTCCGCCCAGCTCAGCGACGGCGGCTTGCGGGCGAGGAAGCGGACGTTGGCGGCGACCAGTTCGGCGAAGGTGCCGCGCGCCAGGGCGTCCTCGCGGACGTAGCCGACGACCTCGTCGCCGGGCGCGTACTCGGTGACGGCGATGCCCGTGCGCTCCACCACACCGGCCACGTCCCAGCCGGGGACGACCGGGAACCGGGAGTCGATCAGCCCCTCCAGGTAGCCCTCGCGGCCCTTCCAGTCGACCGGGTTGACCGCCGCCGCCCGCACGCGCAGGAGGACGGAGTCCGGGCCGAGGGCGGGGTCGGGCAGGTCGCCGTACTCCAGCACCTCCGCCCCGCCGTGGCGCTCGTAGTAGACCGCCTTCACGCCGCCGCTGCCTCTCCGGAGCTCTGGCCCGGGGTCCACGGGTCGGCGCCGAGCTGGCGGAAGATGTCGGTGAGGTCGATCTGGTCCCAGTGCTCGGCGAGCAGGCCGTCCTCGACCCGCCAGATGTCGATGGACTGGAAGTTCACCGGGCGGCCGGTCGCCGGTATGCCGAGGAAGGTGCCCTGGTGGGTGGCGGAGTACTCGAAGCGGCCGGCCACCCGGTCCTTGTCGACGACGAGGTCGTGCATGACGACCTTCATGTCGGGGAAGGCGGCGAAGACGCCCGTCCAGAACGCCGCGTTGGCCTCGATGCCGTCGGCCACCACCGGGTTGTGGTCGATGTGCCCGGGCGCGGTGTGCTCGGCCATGGTGCTGACGTCATGGTTGTTGATCATGTCGACGAAGTGCTGGATGAGTTCGCGGTGGTCGCTGTTTCCGGACATGTCCTCGGCCTCTCTCGGTAGCGGCTGCTGACAGCAGCATCGCCGCGGCCGGTCGAGCGGCCCTGGAGGCCAACTGACGTGAGCGGCAGCGGAATCCGGCCGCTCGACCGCGGCTCCAGCGGGGCTCGAGCCGTGGGGGGCCAAGCTGGGAACAATCCGGGACACCGGAACCAGGTCCTCCCGAAAGGAACGTGTCCATGGCTTCGACCACGCCTCGCCCGTCACCGGCCCCGCAGGGCGAGTCCGGCGGCTACGGCGGGTTCGATGCCCACGAGATGGTCATCGTGCACCGCGCCTTCCGAAGGGAGATGCGTCTTCTCGGCGAGCTGGTCGCCGCGGTCGCGCCCGGCGACACCGCCCGCGCCGGGATCCTCGCCGGGCACTTCGCGGACGTCCGCACCGGACTGCACAACCACCACCACGGCGAGGACGAGCTGCTGTGGCCGCCGATGCTGGAACGGGCCGGCGGCCGGCAGCGGGAGATCGTCCGGCTGATGGAGGAGCAGCACGAGCGGGTCGCCGCCACCCTCGCCGAGGTGGAGGCGCTGGTCGCCCGCTGGCGCACGACCGCCGCCGCGGCCGACCGGGACGCCCTGGTCGCCGCGCTCGCCGCCCATCACGCCGTACTGGTCGAGCACCTGGACGCCGAGGAGGCCGAACTGCTGCCGCTGGCCGAGCGGTTCCTCACGGCGAAGGAGTGGGCGGCGCAGGGCGAGCACTTCCTCACCTCCACGCCCAAGTCGAAGCTGCTGAAGTTCCTGGGCATGGTCCTGGAGGACGCCGACGAGCGGGAGCGCGCGGTGCTCCTGGGCGGCATGCCCGCCCCGGCCCGGCTGGTCTGGCACGTCGTGGGCCGGCCCCTGTACGCCCGGACGGTGCGCCGGGTCCGCGGGACCACCTGACAGGGACCGCGGACACGCCGCCGCCCCGTGCTCCGAGGAGCGCGGGGCGGCGGCGTGCGTACGGCGTCCCGGTACGGGCGCTCAGCCCGCGTACGTCGCGAACAGCGCGACCGTCTCCGCCGGCTCCGGCATCGCCGCCACCTCCGCGGCGACGGAGCGCGCCGCGTCCCGGTGGGCGTCGTCGGTGAGCAGCCGGCGCACCTCCTCCGTCACCGCGTCCACGGACACCTCCTCGGCGAGCAGCGTCCGGCCGGCGCCCGCGTCCCGCACGGCCGCCGCGTTGCCGGGACCGTCGCCCGGCTGGGGCAGGATCAGCTGGGGCAGGCCGGCGGCCAGCGAGGCGAGCGTGGTGCCCGCGCCGCCGTGGTGGACGACCGCGGTGGCGTGCGCCAGCGCCTCCGGCTGCGGGACCCAGGGCAGCGCGACGACCTGCTCGGGCAGCTCGCCGAGGTCCGCCACGTCGACGACCGGGCCGGTCGCGACCAGCACCCGCACGCCGAGCGGCAGCAGTGCGTCGACGGCGGTGCGCAGCAGCCGCGCGGAGCCGAGCACGGTGCCGAGGCTGACGTAGACCAGCGGGCCCTCGCCGGAGGTGACGGCGGCGGGCAGGTCGCCGGGCTCGGCGAACGGCACGACCCGCTGCGGGATCCGCTCGATGCCGGAGGCCAGGAACTCCGGGTTCTGCACGGCGGGCGGGCAGATGTCGATGTACGGGTTGCCGAAGGTGCGGCCCGCGTTCTCCGGCACGGTCAGGCCCAGTCCGGCCGCCGTGGCGCCGAGCGCCTCGGCGAACGCCGGGTCGTGGGTCTCGTCGTACGACACCCGGCCGATGCCGTGCGCCAGGGCCGGGACGCCGGCGAGGGCGGCGGCGAAGGCGGCGCCCGCGTTGGTGATCTCATGGACGACGAGGTCCGGGCGGACCGACGTCAGGACGGGCGCGAGGTCCGTGGCGACGCTGGTCGGCAGCACCGAGCCGAACGCCTTCACGCCGAGCGCGGCCAGCACCTCCGGCGGGACGTCGCTGGCCTTGACGGAGCCGCCGTTGGCCTCCAGGAAGGCCTGGCCGCCCGCGGCCTCGATGTACGCCCAGGGCACGGGTATGCCGGCGGCGACCGGGCGGACGCCCGCCTTGTCGAGGATGGGGTGGAAGTCCTCCGCGGTGGCGAACCACACGTCGTGGCCGGCGTCCCGCGCGGCCTGCGCGAGCGGCAGCAGGGGGAAGATGTGCCCGTAGTTTCCGAGGCTGGCGAAGAGAATCCTCATGGGTGTCCCACGGCCTTTCGATGGGTGACAGGCGATGCAGGTGGGCGCCGGCCCCGCGGGAGGCGTCCCGTGGGGCCGGCGACAGGCCGGGTGGCCTGGTGGGATGTCAGTGCGCGGCGGTGGTCGCCTCGCGCGGCGCGTTCTCGGCCGGCTCACCGGCGGTCGTGCCGGCCGCCGGGGCGCCGGCCGCGGCGCCCTCCGGCCGCGGCCGCACGGCGAAGGCCATCACGACCGCGGCGAGCGCGACGGCCGCCGAACCGATCCACAGCGCGGGCACGAAGCCGTCGACGAACTGCTGGGGCGAGCCGTAGCCACCCTGGCTGGTGAAGACGCCGGCCAGGGCGGCGACACCGAGCGCGGCGCCGAGTTCACGGGTGGCGGAGGTGGTGCCGGAGGCGATGCCCTGTTCGTGGACGTCGACGGAGGTCATGGTCAGGTTGAGCAGCGGCGCGAAGAAGCAGGCCACGCCGACACCGCCGAGGAGGTAGCCGGGCAGCTGGGCGACGTAGGACACGTCGGGGCTCATGGTGAGCGCCCAGTACCCGAACCCGGCGGACATCAGCGCCAGGCCCAGCACCACCACCGGCCGGCCGCCGATGCGGTCGGAGACGATGCCCGCGACCGGGGCCACCAGCATCGGCATGGCGGTCCAGGCGAGCATCCGCACGCCCGCCTCCGTCGGCGACAGCTGCTGGATGTTCTGCATGAACTGGGTGATGAGGAAGATGACGCCGTACATGCCGACGCTCATCAGCAGACCACCGCTGTTGATGGCGGTGAACGCCCGGTTGCCGAACATCCGCATCGGCAGCATCGGCGCACTGGTGCGCCGCTCCCAGACCACGAACAGCGCGACCACCAGGAGACCCGCGGCCAGCGTCGCCAGCACCGAGCTGTGGCCCCAGCCGTCCTCGGCGGCCTTGATCATGCCGTAGACGAGGCCGAACATACCGAGGCTGACCAGTGCCGTGCCGACCATGTCGAGGCGGTCGTTCGCGCCCTTGCTCTCGGCGAGCCCGCGCAGCGCGACCGGCGCGAGCAGCAGCCCCACCGGCACATTGATCCAGAAGATCCACTGCCAGGACAGCTGCTCCACCACGACCCCGCCTACCAGCGGGCCGCCGGCCACGGCGAGGCCGTTGAGCGCCCCGTAGATGCCGAGCGCGCCACCGCGCTTCTCCGGCGGCACGGCGGCCGTGAGCAGGGTCAGGGACAGCGGCATGACGAGGGCGGCGCCCGCGCCCTGCACCGCGCGGGCCGCGATCAGCTCGCCGACCCCCGGGGCGACGGCCGCGGCGGCGGAGGCCGCGGTGAACAGCAGCAGGCCCGCGACGAACATGCGGCGCCGTCCGAAGCGGTCACCCAGCGCCGCGCCGAGCATCATCAGCACGGCGAAGGACAGGGTGTACGCGTTGATCGTCCACTCCAGGTCCTGGAGGCTGCCGCCCAGCTCCTCGCGGATGGTGGGCAGCGCGGTCACGACGACGAGATTGTCGAGACCGGCCATGAACGCGGTCACGCCGGTGACCAGGATGGCCGTGCCCGGCGACTTCCGGCCCGGGGCCAGGTCGCCTCCGGCCGTGTTGACGGTACTCATGCAGGTTCCTTCCGACTTCACCGTGGGGGGCGGCCCGTTCGTCGCTCGCCTGCCGACCAGCAACCGGCGTAGCGGGGGCACGAGTGCATGGGCCGAGGCTAGGAAATGCCGCTCAAGACCCGGTCGAGCCGCCCGATCCGGTGCGCCCACCGGCGACTTGGGGCCCCGCTCCGCCTCCAGCGCTGCTCCGTCGGCGCCCGATCGGGGCGCAGCATCATCGGCTGGGCGTGCACCGCAGTCGGCTTCCGGCGTGCGAGCCCCGTCGTAAGGAGCGAGTCCATGACGAAGTTGTCCGCCACCCCCGACCCCACCTCCGACCCCACCGCCGTACCGCCGCAGGGAGGCACCGCATGACAGCGAACCCGGACACCGGCCGCCCGCTGGTCGTGATCCTCGGAGCCACCGGCTTCGTCGGCTCGGCGGTGCTCGCCGCGCTGGCCGGCCGGGACCTCGCGGTGCGGGCGGTGGCCCGCCGTCCCGCCGCCGTGCCGGAGGGCGCGCGCGCCCACGTCGAGGTGGTCACCGCCGACCTCACCGACCGGGACGCGCTCGCCGCGGCCGTGAAGGGCGCGGACGCGGTGATCCACGTACTGCTCTGCGAGGGCGGCTGGCGGGCGGCCGAGGAGCCGGGCGGCGAGCGGGTCAACGTAGGAGTGATGCGGGACCTGCTGGAGGTGGCCGGCGACACCGGCCGGCCGCCGCTGGTCGTCTACGCGGGCGCCGCCTCGCAGGTCGGGGTGCCGCCGCGGGAACCGCTGGACGGCACCGAGCCGGACGCGCCGGGCACGGTCTACGACGAGCAGAAGCTGGCCGCCGAGCGGCTGCTGCTCGCGGCGAGCGAGGCCGGCCTGGTGCGCGGGGTGTCGCTGCGGCTGCCGACCGTCTTCGGCGAGGGCACCGTGCCGGGCACCGCGGACCGCGGGGTGGTCGCGGCGATGGTCCGCCGGGCGCTGGCGGGCCAGGAGATCACGCTGTGGCACGACGGCACGGTCCGCCGCGACCTGGTGCACATCGCCGACATCGCCGCCGCGTTCGCCGCCGCCCTCGACCACCCGGAGGAACTGGCCGGACGGGCCTGGCCGCTGGGGGCGGGCCGGGGCGACGCGCTGGGCGACGTGTTCCGCACGGTGGCCCGTCTCGCGGCGGACCGCACCGGCGCCGACCCGGTGCCGGTGGTCTCCGTGACGCCGCCCGCGCACGCGCCGGAGACCGACTTCCGCAGCGTGACCATCGACTCCGCCGCGTTCCGCGCGGCCACCGGCTGGCAGCCCGCGGTCGGCCTCGACGAGGGCCTGGCGCGCACGGTGGCCACCCTCGCGGACGCTCCCGCACGGCACGACCGCTGACCTGACGGTCGGCGCTTTTCCCGGCGACGCTCCCCGGTTCCGGCGGAGCCGACAACACGAGAAGGAACGTGCATGACCACCTACGTATGGGACTACCTGCCCGAATACCACAGCGAGCGCGAGGACATCCTCGACGCCGTGGAGAAGGTCTTCTCCTCCGGCCAGCTGGTGCTGGGCGAGAGCGTCAAGGGGTTCGAGGAGGAGTTCGCCGCCTGGCACGGAGCCGGTCACGCCGTCGGCGTCGACAACGGCACCAACGCCCTCAAGCTCGCCCTCCAGGCGCTGGGCGTCGGCCCCGGCGACGAGGTGATCACGGTGTCCAACACCGCGGCGCCCACCGTCATCGCCATCGACGGCACCGGCGCCACGCCGGTCTTCGTCGACATCGACGAGGACGACTACCTCATCGACGTCTCCCAGGTCGAGGCCGCCATCACGCCGCGCACCAAGGCGCTGCTGCCGGTCCACCTGTACGGCCAGATCGTGGACCTGCCCGCGCTGAAGGCCATCGCCGACAAGCACGGCCTGGCCCTGCTGGAGGACTGCGCCCAGGCGCACGGCGCCCGGCAGCACGGCCGGCTCGCGGGCACCACCGGCGACGCCGCGGCGTTCTCCTTCTACCCGACGAAGGTGCTGGGCGCGTACGGCGACGGCGGCGCGGTCGTCACCTCCCGCGACGACATCGACGCCGCCCTGCGCAAGCTGCGCTACTACGGCATGGAGAAGGTCTACTACACGGTCCAGACGCCGGCCCACAACAGCCGGCTGGACGAGGTGCAGGCCGAGATCCTGCGCCGCAAGCTGACCCGCCTGGACGCCTATGTGGCCGGCCGCCAGGAGGTCGCCCGGCGCTACCAGGAGGGCCTCGGCGACACGGAACTGATCCTGCCGAAGGTCAACGAGGGCAACACCCACGTCTACTACGTGTACGTGGTCCGCCACCCCGAGCGGGACCGCATCATCGAGGCGCTGAAGGCGTACGACATCAGCCTGAACATCAGCTACCCGTGGCCGGTGCACACCATGACGGGCTTCGCGCACCTCGGGTACGGCAAGGGCTCGCTGCCGGTCACCGAGAGGCTGGCCGAGGAGATCTTCTCGCTGCCGATGTACCCGGCCCTCGACCCCGGTCTCCAGGACAAGGTCATCGCCGCCATCCGGGAGGTGCTGTGATGAAGGTGCGCGAACTGGCCGTCGCCGGAGCGCTGGAGTTCACCCCGAACGTCTTCCCCGACGAGCGCGGGCTGTTCCTCTCGCCGTTCCAGGGACCGGCGTTCACCGAGGCCACCGGGCACCGGCAGTTCCCGGTGCAGCAGACCAACCACAGCCGGTCCAGGAGGGGTGTGGTGCGCGGTGTGCACTACACGCTCACCCCGCCCGGCTGCGCCAAGTACGTGTACTGCCCGAAGGGTTCGGCCCTCGACATCGTCGTGGACATCCGCGTCGGCTCGCCCACCTTCGGGCAGTGGGACGCGGTGCTGATGGACCAGAACGACTTCCGCGCGATGTACTTCCCGGTCGGCCTCGGGCACGCCTTCATCGCGCTGGAGGACGACACGGTGATGTCGTACATGGTCACCAGCAGCTATGTCGCCGAGCACGAGCTGGCGATCTCGGTCACCGACCCGGCGCTGGACCTGCCCGTCCCGAAGGACGTCACGCCGATCTACTCCGAGCGCGACACGGTGGCCCCGACCCTCGCCGAGGCGAAGGAGCAGGGTCTGCTCCCCGACTACGCGCTCAGCCTGGAGATCGAGCGCCGGCAGGGCGGTGGCTGAGATGAAGGGCATCATCCTCGCGGGCGGCAGCGGCACCCGGCTGCGTCCGCTGACCGGGGCGCTGTCCAAGCAGATCCTGCCGGTCTACGACAAGCCGATGATCTACTACCCGCTGTCCGTGCTGATGCTGGCCGGCATCCGGGACATCCTGCTGATCTCCTCCCGCGACCACTCCGACAGCTTCCGCACCCTGCTCGGCGACGGCTCCCGGCTCGGCCTGGACATCTCCTACGCCGAGCAGGACGAGCCGCGCGGCATCGCCGAGGCGCTGCTCATCGGGGCGGACTTCATCGGGGACGAGCAGGTCGCGCTGGTGCTCGGCGACAACATCTTCCACGGCCCGCGCTTCTCGGTGCTCCTCGACGACGCGGTGCGGGGCCTCGACGGCTGCGGGCTGTTCGGCTACCGGGTCGGCGATCCGCAGCGGTACGGGATCGGCGAGATCGACGCCGACGGCAGGCTGCTGTCGCTGGAGGAGAAGCCGGCCGCGCCGCGCTCCAACCTCGCGGTGACCGGCCTGTACATGTACGACAGCGACGTCGTCGGCATCGCCAAGAACCTCACGCCGTCGGCGCGTGGCGAGCTGGAGATCACCGACGTCAACAAGGCCTACCTGGAACAGGGCCGGGCCCGGCTGACCGAACTGGGGCGCGGCTTCGCCTGGCTGGACATGGGCACGCACGACTCCCTCCTCCAGGCCGGCCAGTACGTCCAGCTCGTCGAGCAGCGCCAGGGCGAGTGGATCGCCTGTGTGGAGGAGGTGGCCCTCAACCGGGGCTTCATCACCCCCGAGCAGTGCCTGCGCCTGGGCGAGGAGATGGCGGGCACGGCCTACGGCACGTACGTCAAGGAGGTCGCGTCCCGCGCGGCGGGCCTGCCGACGGCCTTCGCGGCCTGACGCGA
The DNA here is from genome assembly GCF_040298625.1 of Streptomyces sp. NPDC001532. Lineage (NCBI taxonomy): Bacteria > Bacillati > Actinomycetota > Actinomycetes > Kitasatosporales > Streptomycetaceae > Streptomyces > Streptomyces sp. NPDC001532. The sequence goes on along the minus strand of NZ_JBEPAL010000028.1, from coordinate 44,454 downwards.
TCCCGCCGGGACCGCCCCGTCCCGAGGCCGCGCTCCCCGGCGGGCCGGCACGCCGCCTGCCCGCCGGGGCCGCGGACCGCGGCACGGACGCCTGCCGGCGCCCGGCCCGGCACCCACCACCGGCACCCCCTCGCGGACGGCGCCCGTACCCCCGGAAGGAGTCCACCCCATGCTGCCGATACGCCCCGCGACCGTCGCCGACGCGGCCGTCCTGACCGAGTTGCGGCGGGTCATGCACGACACGATCAACGGGCCGCACCCCACCGACTGGATGAAGGCCTGCGAGGAGCACACCGCCGAGCGGCTCGCCCACGACCCGGGCTTCCACGCCTATGTGGCGCTGGACGGCGACACCGTGGTGGGCGCGGCGACCGGCGAGGTCCGGCCGCGTTTCCCGAGCCCGGAGTCCCCGGCGACGGTCGCCGGGTACGTCATCGCGGTGTCCACGCTGCCCGAGTACCGCCGCCGCGGCATCGGCGGCGGCCTGACGCACCACATGACCGAGCGTTTCCTCGCCCTGGGCTGCGACCGGGTGAGCCTCTTCGCCTCCCGCCAGGGCGCGCCCCTCTACCGCGAACTGGGCTACGAGGACCTGAGCGAGTCGATCGTCGCGATGAACCGCTACGCCGGACACCCGCTGCCCGGCAACCGCTACACCGCCCGCCCGACCCCCGCCGACCACAGTGAGGTACGGATACCGTCATGACCTCCCCCACCCGCATCCTGGTGACCGGCGGGGCCGGCTTCATCGGCTCCCACTACGTCCGCACCGTGCTGGGCCCCGAGGGCCCCGGCGACGTCACGGTGACCGTGCTGGACAAGCTGACCTACGCCGGCAACCTGGCCAACCTCGACGAGGTCCGCGACCATCCCGGCTTCGCCTTCGTGCGGGGCGACATCTGCGACGCGGAGCTGGTCGCCGGGCTGATGGCCGAGCACGACCAGGTGGTGCACTTCGCGGCCGAGTCCCACGTGGACCGCTCGATCGACGGCGGCGCCGAGTTCGTCCGCACCAACGTCGTCGGCACCCACACCCTGGTCGACGCCGCCCACCGGGCGGGGGTGCAGACCTTCGTGCACATCTCCACCGACGAGGTGTACGGCTCGATCGAGGTGGGCTCCTGGCCGGAGACGGACCCGCTGGCGCCCAACTCGCCGTACTCGGCGGCCAAGGCGTCCAGCGACCTGATCGCGCTGTCCTACCACCGCACCCACGGCCTGGACGTCCGGGTGACCCGCTGCTCCAACAACTACGGGCACCACCACTTCCCGGAGAAGGTCATCCCGCTGTTCATCACCAACCTCCTCGACGGCCGCAAGGTCCCGCTCTACGGCGACGGCGGCAACGTCCGGGACTGGCTGCACATCGACGACCATGTGCGGGGCATCGAGCTGGTGCGCACCGCTGGCCGGCCGGGCGAGATCTACAACATCGGCGGCGGTACGGAACTGTCCAACAAGGAGCTGACCGCGCTGCTGCTGGAGGCCTGCGGCGCGGGCTGGGAGAGCGTCGAGTACGTGACCGACCGTAAGGGTCATGACCGCCGCTACTCGGTGGACTGCTCCAAGATCCGCCGCGAGCTGGGCTACGAGCCCCGCAAGGACTTCGCCGCCGGGCTCGCCGAGACGGTGCGGTGGTACCGGGACAACCGGGCCTGGTGGGAGCCGCTGCGGGAGCGGGCCTCCTGGCGAGAAAGTGGTAGGTGAGAGTCCGCTTTGAGCGGGTACAGTCACACTATCCGACCGTAGGGACCGTTTCCGGATGGCGTGATAACTTCACCCGCCGCCCATGACGCGAACACTGTGCGTGATTCTCTGCCCTGGGAAGAATTCTCGTCGTTGGAGCACCACCCGACACGACGACGGGGGAACGAATCCGATGGGAACCACCCACGCACGTCCCGCAGGTCCGCTCCTCGTGGTCGAGCACCTCGACCACAGCACCGGCAGCACCGCGCTCTTCACCTTCTGCGCCGAGGGCCCGGCCGCCGAGGTGGCCTTCACCTTCTGCGCCGGCCCCGGCGGCGCCGCCCCGGTCACCGTGGACGCCCAGGCCGAGACCGCCTTCACCTTCTGCGCCGGCCCCGGCGGCGCCGCCCCGGCGACCGTCGGCGCCCAGGCCGCCCCCGCCGCGGGAGGCTCCTGGATATGACCGTCAGAGGGAGGCACGACCGGGGCCCCGGCCTCGTCACGCCGGCCGACGACTCGGCGCTCGTGGGCTTCAAGCCCCATCTGCACCCGGCGACCGTTCCCGGCGACGCGACCTACCTGGTGTCGCGGCGCGGAGTCACCGCCCTGCACGGCGCCAGCGCCGAGGTGCTGGTCCCGCTGCTCGACGGCACCCGCTCACTCGCCGAGATCCGCCGCCTGGCCTCCCCCGCCCTCACCGCCGACGAGACGGAAGAGTCCCTGCGGGCCCTCACCCGGGCCGGGCTGCTGCGCTTCCGCCCCCGGCACCCGCGGGACCCCGCCGCCCCCGGCGACCCGGCCGCCGAGGCCTACTGGACCCTCGCGGGCCTCGACGACGCCCGCGCCACCGCCGGCCTCGCCGGCTCCCGGCTGCGCGTCCTGGCCCTGCCCGGAGTGGACGCCGGCCCGGTCCTGCGGGCCGGGCGGGAGTCCGGCCTCACGGTCACCGACACCGCGGCCGACCTCACCCTGGTGCTGTGCGACGACTACCTGAGCCCCGAACTGGCCGAGGTGGACGCCGCCCAGCGCGCCGCGGGCCGGCCCTGGCTGCTCGCCCGGCTGTGCGGCGCCGAACCGTGGATCGGCCCGTTCTTCCAGCCGTCCGACGGCCCCTGCTGGACCTGTCTGGCCTCCCGGCTGCGCCGCCACCGCAGCTACGAGGGCAGCCTGCAGCAGGCCCTCGGCCTGGACCGGCCGCTCAGCCGCCCGGCCGCCTCACTGCCCGCCGGCCGCGCCGTCGCCGTACAGACCGCCGTCCTGGAGGCCGCCAAGTGGCTCGCCGGACTGCGCCACACCGAACAGGGCGCCCTGCACACCCTGGACACCCTCACCCTGCGCACCCACGCGCACGCGGTGGCCCGCGTCCCCCAGTGCCCGTCCTGCGGCGACCCCCAGCTGATGGCCCGCCAGGTGCGCGCCCCGTTCGTCCCCGTCTCCCGGCCCAAGGCCGCTCTGGACGGCGGCGGACACCGCGCGCTCACCGCCGACCAGCTGCTGGAGCGCTACGGCCACCTGGTCAGCCCGGTCACCGGCATCGTGCCCGAACTGCGCCGCGCCCCCGGCTCACCCGACTTCTCGGCCGCCTACCTGTCGGGCCGCAACCTGGCGATGGGCGGACCGGCCGGGACCCGCGCCGGACTGCGCTCGCTCAGCGGCGGCAAGGGCCGCACCGAGGCGGAGGCCCGCACCAGCGCGCTGTGCGAGGCGGTGGAGCGCTACAGCGGCACCCGGCACGGCGACGAACCTGTAGTCGTCGACAGCCACCGCGCGCTCGGCGAGGCGGCGATCCACCCCAACGACTGCCAGCTGTACGCCGAGCGGCAGTTCCGCGAGCGGGACCGCTGGAACCGCTCCGGCTCACCCTTCCACCACGTGCCCGAGCCCTTCGACGAGGACCGGCCGGTGGAGTGGACCCCGGTGTGGTCGCTGACCGGCGGACGCCACCGGCTGCTGCCCACCTCGATGCTGTACTTCCCCTCCGGCGCCCCGGCCCCGCACGGGCCGTACGCCGACTCCAACGGCAACGCGGCCGGCAGCAGCCCGGAGGACGCCCTGCTCCAGGGATTCCTGGAACTGGTCGAGCGGGACGCGGTGGCCCTGTGGTGGTACAACCGCACCGCCCAGCCCGGCATCGACCTGGACTCCTTCGACGAGCCCTACATCGCCCGGCTGCGCGACGGCTACCGCCGGATCGGCCGGGAGATCTGGGCCCTGGACCTGACCACCGACCTCGGCATCCCCGCGGTGGTGGCGCTGTCCCGGCGCACCGAAGGACCGGCCGAGGACATCATCTTCGGCTTCGGCGCCCACTTCGACCCGGCGCTCGCACTGCGCCGGGCGCTGATGGAGATGGGCCAGCTGCTGCCCGCGGTCGGTGGCGCGGACCCCGGCCGCGGCTACGGCATCACCGATCCGCTGCCGGTGCGCTGGTGGCAGCGGGCCACCGTCGCCAACCAGCCCTACCTCGCGCCCGATCCGCGGCTGCCGGCCCGGACTCCCGCCTCCTGGCGGTACGTTGCGCGCGGCGACCTCCGCGACGACGTCACCGCGGTGACCGAACTCGTCCGCGGCAAGGGCATGGAACTGCTGGTGCTCGACCAGACCCGCCCCGACGTCGGGCTCCCGGTGGTCAAGGTGATCGTGCCGGGACTGCGCCACTTCTGGGCCCGGTACGCGCCCGGCCGGCTCTTCGACGTGCCGGTGCGGCTGGGCCGACGGGCCGCTCCGACGCCGTACGAGGAGCTGAACCCGGTCCCGCTCTTCGTGTGAGGCGGAGATTTCCGCCGGGTCCGGCCGAGTCGAATCCCTGCACGGATCTCTCACCGGTGGTCTTGATTCCTGCCTAGTATGGCCGCCGGACGTTCATAACAGTCGCGACACGAGAAGAGGCTCGTGCACGGGGATGGACACGACTGACCAGAGCACGTCTGCTGCGCCTTCCGTACCACCGGACCGCAGTACCGCTGCCACCAGAACCGCCCGCGGCATCCTGGTGGCAGCGCTTCTGTGTTACCTCGGGATCACCGTTCTCAACCTGCTGTCCGCCCGCCCGGACGCCTACCACCTGTCCGTCGGGCTCGGCTGTCTGGTCCTGGTGTTCCTGCTCCAGCTCGTCCACTCGTCACCCTGCGCCCGGGACGCGCCCACCCCCCGCAAGGTGCTCACCCTGACCGCGCAGGGCGTGCTGTCGTATCTGCCGCTGATCTGGTTCGGCCTGTCCTGGGGCGCCATGGCGGGCTTCTTCGCGGGCTCCCTGCTGCTCCTGCTCCCGGCGCGCACGGGCTGGACGCTCTACGGGCTGACCGCGCTCAGCCTGCTGATCCCCGGCATCAGGGACGACCGCGGAGTCATCGACCTGGTGTACATGTGCCAGACCACCGCCCTGACCGGACTGGTCGTCTACGGCCTGACCCGGATGGAGAGCCTGGTCGGCGAGGTCCACCGGGCCCGCGCCGACCTGGCCCGGATGGCCGTCACCAAGGAGCAGCTGCGCTTCTCCCGGGACCTGCACGACCTGCTCGGCTACAGCCTCTCCGCGATCACCCTCAAGAACGAGCTGATCCACCGCCTCATCCCCGCCCATCCCGGCCGGGCCCGCGAGGAGGTCGACGAGGTGCTGCTCATCTCCCGCCAGGCACTGGCCGACGTGCGCCGGGTGGCCAGCGGCTACCGCGAGATGTCGCTCACCGCCGAACTCGCCTCCGCGCAGTCGGTGCTGGCCGCCGCGGAGGTGTCGGTCGAGGTGGACGTCGACGACTCGTTCGGCACGGTCGACTCGGCCGGCCGGCTCGGGGCACAGACCTCCACGGTGCTGGCGACGGTCGTCCGCGAGGGCGTCACCAATCTGCTCCGGCACACCAAGGCGACGTACTGCCGGATCTCCGTGCGGGTCGAGGACAGCTCGCTGCACCTCACGATCCTCAACGACGGCCTGGTCTCCGGCTACCAGGACCGGTCCCCGCACAGCGGCAGCGGACTGGGCAACCTCGGGCTGCGGCTGGAGTCCCTCGGCGGCGAGCTGACCGTGGACCGCTCCGCCGGCCGGCACGGCACCGACCAGTTCCGGCTGAGCGCGCGCGTGCCGATCGTCGAGCGCATCGATCCAGCCGCCACGAAGCTGCTGCGCCGCCCCGACGAGGAACCGTTCCCTCCGTCCGAGAACGTCGCGTGAAGGGCCCGCTGCCTGCTCGGAACCGGATTCCACGGGTCCTCAACTAGCCCATTTGCGGCGGCACTTGGGTAGGATCCGCAGACGGACTCCGCCAGGATTCCGCCATTTCGTGACGGGGGAACGGGAGATGATACGCATCCTGCTGGCCGAGGACATGCACATGGTCCGCGGTGCGCTGGTGGCCCTGCTGGATCTCGAGGACGATCTGAAGGTGGTCGTCGAACTGGAACGCGGTGACCAGATCCTGGCCGCCGCCCGCGAACACCGGCCCGACGTCGCCATCATCGACATCGACCTGCCCGGCCTGGACGGACTCAGCGCGGCGGAACTGCTGCACGAGCGGCTGCCCGAGTGCAGAACGCTCATCCTCACCAGCCTGGGCCGCCCGGGCACCCTGCGCCGCGCCATGGCCGCGCACGTCTCCGGCTACCTCCTCAAGGACGCCCCGCCCGGCGACCTCGCGCACGCCGTCCGCCGGGTCAGCTCCGGCCAGCGGGTCATCGACCCGCAGCTCGCCATGGCCGCCTGGGGCGGCAGCGAGAGCCCGCTGACGACCCGCGAGACCGAGGTGCTGCAACTGGCGGCCCAGGGCACCGAACCCCAGGAGATCGCCGAACGCCTGCACCTGTCGACCGGCACCGTGCGCAACTACCTCACCACGGCGGTCACCAAGCTCAACGCCCGCAACCGGGTCGACGCCATCCGCATCGCCCGGGAGTCCGGCTGGCTGCTGTGACCCGTCTGAGCCCGGCGGTCCGTCACGGCACGGCGACGACGGCCCCCGCGCCCGCGAGATAGCCGAGGATCTCCCGCGTCACCTCGGCGGGCAGCGGCAGCGCCTCCACCACCGCCTGCGGGGTCACCGGCCAGGCCAGCAGCGACACCACCCACATCGCCTCCGGGCGGTGGATCACCACCCGGTACTGCGCGCCCCGCGGCTGCACCGAGAACTCGGCCTCGGCGACCGTGATCGTCGCCCCGGCCGGCAGATGCACCGCCCGCTGCGCCGGCAGCCGCACCAGCGAGAAGCACGCCGTCCGCCCGATCGGCACCACCGACAGCAGGGGGCCGCGCAGATCCTCGAGACCGAGCGTGCGGGTCACCAGATGCGACAGCCGCCGCAGCACCGGCAGCAGCACCACATAGGTGTCACCGCCCTCGGCGCCGTCCGCGTCGGCCGTCTCCAGATTGGCGAGCAGCACCGGCCCCAGCTCCATCCGGCGCAGCGCCTCCGCCACCACCGGGGCCGGATCCTCCACCCGCTCGATGCCCAGCGGGCCGCTCAGCACCAGCGCCCGGCCCTCGTCGTCCCACCGCACGGCCACGTCCTCGCCCAGGGACCACAGGTGATGCACGCGTACGGCGGTCTCGTCCGTGCGGGTCTTCTTCACGGTCAACGGACCTCCTCGGGGCGCAGACAAGGACTCCGGCCATGCGGCTCCGCCCCCGGCCCGTTCGCACGCTGAGCCTGATTATGCGGCCACGGAAAGCGCCTTCGGCAGCGACGCGTTCACACCACACGCGTGAGGAATTCATGCGGCCGGTGAGCCCGCCCGGCCGCGGGCCGGAATCGAGCTTCCCTTGAGGCCGCTCTGGCCGACTGTCCGGCGTCCCGGCCACCGGCGCCCGGACCGTCTTCTCCGAGGAGGTCCCCATGACCACACGCCACGTCGAGCACGACATCACCGTCGCCGCCCCGGCGGCGGCCGTCTACCGGCTGCTCGCCGAGGTCGAGAACTGGCCGCGGATCTTCCCTCCCACGCTCCACGTCGACCACCTGGAACGCGCCGAGGGCGAGGAGCGCATCCGCATCTGGGCCACCGCCGGCGGCGAGGCGAAGAACTGGACCTCGCGCCGCACCCTCGACCCCCGGGGCCTGCGGATCACCTTCCGCCAGGAGGTCTCCGCCCCGCCGATCGCCGCCATGGGCGGCGCCTGGATCGTCGAGCCGCTGTCCGAGACCTCCGCCCGGATCCGGCTGCTGCACGACTACCGGGCCGTCGACGACGACCCGGCGAGCCTCGCCTGGATCGACGAGGCCGTCGACCGCAACTCCCGCACCGAACTGGCCGCCCTGCGCACCGGCGTCGAGCACGCCCACGCCGCCGCTGACCTCACCTTCTCCTTCGAGGACGGCGTGGAGATCGCCGGCTCCGCCAAGGACGCGTACGACTTCGTCGACCAGGCCGACCGCTGGCCGGAGCGGCTGCCGCACGTGGCCTCCGTCCGCTTCTCGGAGGACACCCCGGGACTCCAGACCCTGGAGATGGACAGCAGGGCCAAGGACGGCACCATCCACCTCACCAAGTCGTACCGCGTCACGTTCCCGTCCGACCGGATCGTCTACAAGCAGGTCACGCTGCCCGCGCTGATGACCCTGCACACCGGCGTCTGGACCTTCACCGAGACCCCGACGGGCACCCGGGCCACCTCCCGGCACACCGTCACGGTGGACGCCGCGGCCGTCGCCGGGATCCTGGGCCCCGACGCCACCGTGGCCGACGCCCGCGCACACCTGCGCACGGCACTCGGCACCAACAGCCTGACGACGCTGACCCACGCGAAGGCATACGCGGAGGCACAGGCGAAGGCGCACAGGGCGGCGTACGCGGAGAGCAGGCACTGAACCACCGGCCCGAGCCCCGGCCCGAGCCCCGCATGCACTCGCCGTCCCTGCCGACCGACCCACAGCACCCGGAGGACCCGTGACCACAGCGCCGCCGTCCGCAGCGGCCCGACACCTCGCCCCGCCCGCCCTGGAGGAGATCGCCGACCAGGTCCACGCCTACCTCCAGCCCCCGGGCGGCTGGTGCCTGAACAACGCGGGACTGGTGGCCGGCGCCACCGGCGCGGTCCTGGTGGACACCGCGGCGACCGAGCACCGCTCCCGCGCGCTGCGCGCCGCGGTACGGCGGCACGCGCCGGACGGCCCGGACCACGTCGTCAACACCCACTTCCACGGCGACCACACCTTCGGCAACGCCCTGTTCCTGCCGCGCGCCACGATCGTCGCCCACGAGCGCACCCGCGCGGACGCCGAGGCCGCGGGACTGGCCCTGTGCGGGCTGTGGCCGGACGTCGCCTGGGGCACCGTCGACGTGGCCCTGCCCACCCTGACCTTCCACGACGGCCTGACCCTGCGCACGGGCGGACCGACCGTGGAACTGCTCGCTCTCGCCCCCGCGCACACCGCGGGCGACGTGGTGGCGTGGGTGCCGGAGCGGCGGGTGCTGTTCGCCGGCGACCTCGTGTGGTCGGGGGTCACCCCGTACGTCCTGATGGGCTCGGTGGACGGCTCGCTGCGCGCCCTCGACGAACTGCGCGCCCTGCGCCCCCGGGTGGTCGTACCGGGCCACGGCGCCCCCGGCGGCCCGGAGCTGTTCGACGAGACCGAGGCGTACCTGCGCTGGCTGAAGGACCTCGCCCGACGCGGCCTCGCCGACGGCCGCCCGGCCCGCGAGGTCGCCCGCACCACCGACCCGGGCCCCTTCGCCCGCCTCCTGGACAGCGAACGCCTGGTCGGCAACCTGCACCGGGCCTACGCCGAACTGGAGGGCCTGCCGCCCGGGGCACCGCTGGACGTGATGGCGTCCTTCCGCGAGATGGTCGACCTCCACGGCGGCCTGCCGGCCTGCCACGCCTGACCCGGTGATCCGTGCGGTGGCCCGGTCGGCCGAGACCGGAATGCCGAACGCCCCGGCCGGATCACCGGCCGGGGCGTTCGCGCTGTCCAGCGTCAGAGCCCCCTGTCGGATTCGAACCGACGACCTTCGCTTTACAAGAGCGGCGCTCTGACCAGCTGAGCTAAGGAGGCGAGCCCCGCGCGACGCGGGTGCCCGTGCAGTGTACCCAGCTCTCGCGGGGCCCCGTCGAAAATTTCCGCGAAGTTCACAGCACTCGGAGTACTGACAGATCGGGTGAACGCCAGGTACCGTCCTGACCCAGTTCACTCGTGTGGACTACACCAACCACCTTCCTACAACGGATCGTCCGGCACGTTCCTGCCGGTAGAAGGGGGCCCATTCACCATGGCCACTGTTACGTTCGACAAGGCGACCCGTGTCTACCCGGGTTCGACCAAGCCCGCCGTCGACGCCCTCGACATCGAGATCGCGGACGGCGAGTTCCTCGTCCTGGTCGGCCCGTCCGGCTGCGGCAAGTCCACCTCCCTGCGCATGCTCGCCGGCCTGGAGGACGTCAACGGCGGCGCGATCCGCATCGGCGACCGCGACGTCACTCACCTGCCGCCCAAGGACCGGGACATCGCCATGGTGTTCCAGAACTACGCCCTCTACCCGCACATGACGGTCGCCGACAACATGGGCTTCGCGCTCAAGATCGCCGGCGTCAACAAGGCGGAGATCCGGCAGAAGGTCGAGGAGGCCGCGAAGATCCTCGACCTCACCGAGTACCTGGACCGCAAGCCGAAGGCGCTCTCCGGCGGTCAGCGTCAGCGTGTGGCGATGGGCCGCGCCATCGTGCGTGAGCCGCAGGTCTTCCTCATGGACGAGCCGCTGTCGAACCTCGACGCCAAGCTCCGCGTGTCGACCCGTACGCAGATCGCCTCGCTCCAGCGCCGCCTCGGCATCACCACCGTCTACGTCACCCACGACCAGGTCGAGGCGCTGACGATGGGTGACCGCGTCGCGGTCCTGAAGGACGGTCTGCTCCAGCAGGTCGACACCCCGCGCAACATGTACGACAAGCCCGCGAACCTCTTCGTCGCCGGCTTCATCGGCTCGCCTGCCATGAACCTCATCGAGGTGCCGATCACCGACGGCGGTGTGAAGTTCGGCAACTCGGTCGTGCCGGTCCAGCGTGACGCGCTCTCCGCCGCCACCGACAAGACGGTCACCGTCGGTGTCCGCCCCGAGCACTTCGACGTCGCCGGTCCCGACTCCGACCTCGGTGTCGCGGTCACCGTGAACGTCGTCGAGGAGCTGGGCTCCGACGCGTACGTCTACGGCTCCGCCACGGTCGGCGGCGAGACCAAGGACATCGTGGTCCGCGTCGGCGGCCGTGAGGTCCCGGAGAAGGGCAGCCAGCTGCACGTCGTCCCGCGCTCCGGCGAGACGCACGTCTTCTCCACCTCGACCGGCGCCCGCCTGTCGGACTGAAACACCGGAAACACCCGGAACTCCACCGGTTGACGAAGAGGGCCCCGCGGACCGCCGCGGGGCCCTCTTCGCTGTCCGCGGATACCCCGGCACACCCGCACATTTCGAGCAGCGTGCGTCAACCCGCTACCCCGAAAACGGCACCTTCCCATCCCCCGAACCGGTGACCAAATGTCGCCAAATCATTACCGGGCGCTACCCTCCAGAACGTGAAGCACTCCACCACCCCACAGACGCGACGCGGCCGGGGCCCCGCCCGCCGGATCGGCCGCTCCCTCGCCCTCGTACTGCCCGTCGTCCTGGTGCTCTCCGGGACCCTCGCGGTGACGCACGTCAACTGGTCGGGGAACCCCGAGGGCTCCGTGCTCGCCGCCTCGGACGTCACCGCCGCCGACGCCTCCACCCGCGCCCACCGCAAGGCCGCCCACGAGCTGCTGCGCGACGAGCTGCTGACCGAGCTGCAGCGGAAGAACCCGGGCGTCGCCCTCACCCACCTCCAGGAGGCCGTGAACGAACGCCCCTCGCTCGCCCGGCACTGCGTCTCCATCGCCCGTGCCCTCGGCCGCGCCGCGGTGGCCGCCTACGGCCCGACCCGCGCCCAGTCCTACGCCCGCCCGGTCTGCGACACCTCCTTCGCCTCAGGCGTCCTGGCCGCCCACGGCTGACCCTCCCGTGTCGGGGGAGCCACGGACCCGTCACGGGCCGTCCCCCGTCACGGGCCGTCCCCCGGCACCCCAGCCCCAGCCCCAGCCGCGGAGCCGACGGCACAGAGCCGGCAGCCCAGCGCCCGCGGTCCTGAGCCGGCAGCCGGTCCCGGCGCCCCCGCCGGTGCCCGCGTACAGTGCGACCCATGACTGATCCGAACGCCGCGACCCGCCCCGTCCAGGCGGTCATCCTCGCCGGCGGCCAGGGGTCCCGGCTGCGCCCCTACACCGACGACCGGCCCAAGCCGATGGTCGAGATCCCCGGCACGGGGACGCCGATCATCGGTCATCAGCTCGCCTGGCTCGCCGAGGAGGGCGTGACCGACGTCGTGGTCAGCTGCGGCCACCTCGCCGACGTCCTCAAGGACTGGCTGGACTCGGCCGACATCCCGGTCTCCGTCACCACCGTCGTGGAGAAGGAACCGCTCGGCCGCGGCGGCGGCCTCAAGTACGCCGCCGCCCACCTGCCCCACCCCGACCGCCCCTGGTACGCCACCAACGGCGACATCTGGACCCGTTTCTCGCTGCGCGAGATGGCCGACTTCCACACCGAGCGGGACGCCGTCGCGACCCTCGCCCTGGCCCGGCCGCGCATCCCCTGGGGCGCCGTCCGCACCGACGGCTTCGGCCACATCACCGACTTCATCGAGTCTCCGCCGTCGACCTTCGAGATCAACGCGGGCGTCTACGTCTTCTCCCCCGGCTTCGCCGATCTGCTCCCCGGCCGCGGCGACCACGAGCGCACCACGTTCCCGCACCTGGCCCGCGAACGCCGGCTGGCCGGCTTCCCCATCCCGCACGGCGCCTACTGGCGCGCCATCGACACCGCCAAGGACCTCACGGAGGCGGCGAAGGAACTGGCCGCCCTGAGCCGCTGACACAGCGGCGACGAGGCCGTCACGGCGTACGACGGCTGACGGCGTACGACGGCTTCCCGCATACGACGGCGGGGCCCCGCGCATGGTGCGCGGGGCCCCGCCGTCGTCGTACCCGGCAGCCGCTACCCGAGCAGCCCGCCGACCAGTCCGGGCTGGCCGGACGAGGTCTCGCCCCCGCCGGTGCCGCCCGAGGACCCGGTCCCGCCGGTCGCGGTGCCTCCGCTGGAGGTCGGGCCGGTGGTGGTGCTCGGCGCCTGCTGCGCCGGCTGGGTCTGCTGCGGCGGCGCCTGTCCGGCGGTGCCCTGCGTCTGGCTGGGCATGCCTCCGGTGGTGGCGTCCTGGGTGGCCGCCCCCGGCGGGGTCGCGGCACCCGCGCTGGGCGCGGCCGAGGTGGCGCCCTGGGTCGGCGAGGAGGTGGCGGCCGACGGGCTGGTGCTGGCCCGGCGCTCGCCGGGCTCCTGCGGCAGCGGCGAGCCGGGCAGCTCGTTGCGCGGCGGCTCGCCGGGGCCGGGGACGACCACCCGGTCGGCGTCCCGGACGGCACCGCCCAGCAGCGAGCCGACCAGCAGCGTGAGGCCCACGATGATCGCGGTGACCAGCGCGCCGCGGCGCAGCACGTACCGGCGCAGGTCCCAGAGGTCGGCGCGCGGGCCGAGCCGCCGCCAGGCGAGCCCGGCGAGCCGCCCGTCCACGGAGTAGACCGGGGCACCGGCGATGATCAGCGGCGACCAGGCGGCGAGGTAGATGATGTCGGGCGTGTCGTAGACGGGGACGCTCTTCCAGCTGACCGTGACGAGCAGCGCGGCCGACAGCAGCACACCGCCGACCGCGGCGATCCGCTGCCAGCAGCCCGCGATGGTCAGCACGCCCACGATGACCTGGGCGAAGGCGATGACGAGCCCGGAGCCGACGGGGTGCTCCAGGGCGAACTGCCGCAGCGGCTCGGCGACTTCCCACGGGTGCAGGGTGTTGAGCCACTTCACCATGGAGCCGCGGCTGCCGCCGTCGAAGTAGACAGGGTCGCAGAGCTTGCCCATGCCGGCGTAGATGGAGACGAAGCCGAGGAAGATCCGCAGCGGCAGCAGGACGACCCCGAGGTTCATCCGGCGGCCGGGGAAGTAGGCGTGCCGCGCGGGGTCGTCGGCGTGCCGCCTGCCGCGCGGCTCGGTCCGGGCGGCTGCCGTGTCCTCGTCGTCGTCGAACGACGGCTCCGCGTAGGGGAGTTCGTCGTACGCCCCCTCGACGGTGCGCATGTGCGGCAGCAGCCGGGCGGCGTCGGCGGGGGTGCGCTGGGGGCCGACGACCGGTGTCTCGACGGTCTGGTCGAGGTAGGCGTCGGCGCCGTACCCGTCCCCGTCGTAGCCGCCGACGTCGACGCGCGGGATGACCTGGGTGGCTCCGGCGTCGGCCGGGGCCTCCTCGGCGGGCCGGACCCCCGCACCGCGCACGGCCTGGAGCAGGCGGTGGGCGCCGGTGTCGTCGGGGGCGGACCTGCCGCTCCAGACCACCGGGCGGCGGCGGCCGCCGGCCGGGGCGGCTCTGCCCGCCGCCGTGCCCACGACGGGGATGCGGGCGGTGTCCTCGCCGGCGGTCAAGTGCCGTGCGACCCGCGGGGATTGCGCGGGTCGCGAGGAGGCGCCCAGCTGCACGCGGAAGCTCGCGTGATTGACGATGATCTGCGCCGGATCGCTCGGCACCTTCACCATGCTCAGCGCGGGAGCGTCGTCGAAGCCCGACGAGCGGTCCCCCGTGGGTGTGCGGGGTGTTCTGGTGTCCACACTCATCTAACCGAGTGACGTCTGCTTAGGACACTGCTTTGACCCGCCGGATCTGTCCGGACCGCGTCAAGCCCGTCCGGACAGCCCCGATTACCCCGTACGGGTGCGGAATCCGCACACCCGTTCACACCGCTCAGGCCCGGCGGCGCGCCGCCTCGTAGAGCACGACACCCGCCGCGACACCGGCGTTCAGCGACTCGGCGCCGCCCGGCATCGGGATCCGCACCCGGAAGTCGCACGTCTCGCCGACCAGGCGGGACAGGCCCTTGCCCTCGCTGCCGACGACGATGACGACCGGACCCGCCAGCGCCTCCAGCTCGCCCAGCTCGACCTCGCCGTCCGCGGCGAGCCCGACGACCAGGACACCGGCCTTCTGGTACTGCTCCAGCGCCCGCGTCAGGTTGGTGGCCCGGGCGACCGGCGTACGGGCGGCCGTACCGGCGGACGTCTTCCACGCGCCGGCGGTCATACCGGCCGCGCGCCGCTCCGGCACCACCACGCCGTGCCCGCCGAAGGCGGAGACGGAGCGCACCACAGCACCCAGGTTGCGCGGATCGGTCACCCCGTCCAGGGCGACGATCAGCGCGTCCTCGCCCGCGTCGGCGGCGGCGTTCAGCAGGTCCTCGGGGTGGGCGTACTCGTAGGGCGGCACCTGGAGGACCAGGCCCTGGTGGTTGAGCCCGTTCGTCATCCGGTCCAGCTCGGGCCGCGGCGCCTCCATGAGGTTGATGCCGCCGCGCTCGGCGGCCAGCTGCAGCGCCTCGCGGACCCGCTCGTCGTTGTCGATGAACTGCTGGACGTACAGCGTCGAGGCGGGCACGCCCTCGCGCAGCGCCTCGACGACCGGGTTGCGCCCGACGACCAGCTCGGAGGCGGACTTGCCGCCCCGGCCGCGCGGCACGGGCCGACGGGCGGCCTGCTTCGCCTTGGCGCCGGCGAGACGGTTCTTCTTGTGTCCCTTGCGCATCTCGGCAGGAGGCGTCGGCCCCTTGCCCTCCAGGCCCCGGCGCCGCTGGCCGCCACTGCCGACCTGCGCGCCCTTCTTGCCGGACATGCGACGGTTGTTCGCGGCCATGAGCTACCTGTCTCCGTGTGTCTTCCAGCCGACTTGGCGACTGCGTACGTACGTCTATGAAGTGTGCCGCCCGGAGCCCCGGGCGGCACAGTCGATCTTGGCGAGGTCAGCGGGAGCCGAGGCTCCAGCGCGGCCCCTGCGGGCTGTCCTCGATGACCAGGCCGGCCTGGCCCAGCTGGTCGCGGATGGCGTCCGCGGTGGCCCAGTCCTTGCGGGCGCGGGCCGACTCGCGCTGGTCCAGGACCAGGCGCACCAGGCTGTCGACGACCCCGTGCAGATCCTCGCCGCGGTCGTTCTCACCGGCCCACTGCGGGTCGAGCGGGTCGAGGCCCAGGACGCCGAGCATGGCCCGCACCTCGGCGAGCCTGGCCACGGCGGCCTCCTTGTCGTCGGCGGCCAGCGCGGAGTTGCCCTGCCGGACGGTGGTGTGCACGACGGCGAGCGCCTGCGGCACGCCCAGGTCGTCGTCCATCGCCTCGGCGAAGGCGGGCGGCACGTCGGCGGCCGGCTCCACCACGCCGCCGGTCAGCTCCACCACGCGCTGCACGAAGCCCTCGATCCGCGCGAACGCGGATTCGGCCTCCCGCAGGGCCTCCTCGCTGTACTCGATCATCGAGCGGTAGTGCGGGGTGCCCAGGTAGTAGCGGAGCACGATGGGCCGCCACTTCTTGACCATCTCGCTCACCAGCACCGAGTTGCCGAGCGACTTGGACATCTTCTCGCCGCTCATGGTGACCCAGGCGTTGTGCACCCAGTACCGGGCGAACTCGTCGCCGTAGGCCTTGGCCTGGGCGATCTCGTTCTCGTGGTGCGGGAAGATCAGGTCGAGACCGCCGCCGTGGATGTCGAAGGCGCTGCCGAGGTACTTGTGCGCCATGGCGGAGCACTCCAGGTGCCAGCCGGGCCGCCCGCGGCCCCACGGCGTCTCCCAGCTCGGCTCGCCCGGCTTGGCCGCCTTCCACATCGCGAAGTCCCGCGGGTCCCTCTTGCCCGTCTCGCCCTCGCCGGAGGGCTGGAGCAGGTTCTCCAACTCCTGGTTGGACAGCCGGAGGTACCCGGGGAACGACTTCACGTCGAAGTAGACGTTGCCGTCGGCCTCGTAGGCGTGCCCGCGCTCGATGAGCCCGCGCATCATCTCGACCATCTCGGTCACGTGCCCGGTGGCCCGCGGCTCGTACGTCGGCGGCAGGCAGCCGAGCACGCTGTAGCCGTCGTTGAAGGCGCGCTCGTTCTCGTACCCGATCGCCCACCAGGGGCGGCCCTGGTCGGCGGACTTGACGATGATCTTGTCGTCGATGTCGGTGACGTTGCGGATGAACGTCACCTCGTAGCCGCGGTGGGCGAACCAGCGGCGCATGATGTCGAAGTTCAGGCCCGACCGGATGTGCCCGATGTGCGGCGCGGCCTGCACGGTGGCACCACACAGGTAGATCGAGACACAACCCGGCTTGAGCGGGGCGAAGTCACGGATCTGCCGGGCGCTGGTGTCGTACAGGCGAATAGTCACCACTCCAGGGTAGTGGTCCCCGGCCGGTGCGGTGCGCCGTCCGGGGGGTTTGCAGGGGTTCCGGTCAGGCGGTACGGACCACCAGTGCCGTGGCGACCGCCATCAGGCCCTCCTCGCGGCCCGGGAAACCCAGCCCGTCGGTGGTGGCCCCGGACACCGACACCGGCGCCCCGACCGCCTCGGAGAGGATCTTCTCCGCCTCGTCGCGCCGCTTGCCGATCTTCGGCCGGGGGCCGACGACCTGCACGGCGACGTTGCCGATCCGGAACCCGGCCGCGCGCACGATCCGCGCCGCCTCCGTCAGCAGCGTCACCCCGGAGGCACCGGACCACTCCGGCCGCCCGGTCCCGAAGTGCTGCCCGAGGTCACCGAGTCCGGCTGCGGAGAACAGCGCGTTGCACGCCGCGTGCGCGACCACGTCCGCGTCGGAGTGCCCGGCCAGCCCCGGCCCCTGGCCCTCCCACTTCAGCCCGGCGCACCACAGCTCCCGGCCCTCCTCGAAGGCGTGGATGTCGGTGCCGATACCGACCTGCGGCAACACCACCGGCGTCTCAGAACCCATCGTTGAGCCTCCTGCGCGCGAGCACCGCCTCGGCGAGCACCAGATCCAGCGGCCGGGTCACCTTGAACGCCTCCTCGTGCCCGGGCACGACGACGACCTGGACGCCCAGCCGCTCGGCCATGCTCGCGTCGTCGGTGACGTCCTCCGTGACCGTCTCGTGCGCCCGCGCCAGCGTCGCCCGCGCGAAACCCTGCGGCGTCTGCACCGCGCGCAGCCGCGCGCGCGACGGCGTGGCCAGCACCGGCTCCGGCTCGCCGGGCACGGCCGCCGGCTCGACCTCCTTGACGGTGTCGGCGAGCGGCAGCGCCGGGACCACGGCCGCCGCCCCGGCGCGCACCGCGTCGATCACGGCGTCGACCGTGTCCACCGGCACCAGCGGGCGGGCGGCGTCGTGCACCAGCACGATGTCGTGGCCGGGCGGCACCGCGACGAGGCCGAGCCGCACCGACTCCTGCCGCGACTCGCCGCCGGGGACGACCAGGAAGTCGGTCCGCTCGGGCAGCGCGTGCGCGTCGAGCAGCGACCTCACCTCGGCGGCCCCCTCCGGAGGCGCCACCACGACCACGAGGGAGACGGCGCGGGAGGCGGCCATCGCGCGTACCGCGTGGACCAGCATGGGAGTGCCGTTCAGCGCGCGCAGCGCCTTGGGAGCGCCCGGGCCGAGGCGTACGCCCCGTCCGGCGGCCGGAATCACGGCGGCGACGGAGGCCGCCGGCGGCGAAGGTCGCGAAACGTCAGACATCGTTTCCTGTCAGGTTTGTGTGCTCGGCCCGGTTGGGTATGGCCTGGGGGTACCCCCCGCTCACCGAGCGTGGGGAGTGCCGGGCGCGACGCCTTGACCGGACCCTTCCGTGACACCGGTCGAGCCGGCAGCCGGGGCCCGGCACGCACAGTACCGGGGGGTTCACCCTCCGGCGTACGAGGCGTGTCGGACCGCGAGGCCGACGAGCGCGCCGCGATACGAACATGCCGCAGCGCCCGGCAACGTGAGGTACGTCATCGGGCACCGCGGCATTTCGGTGTGCTGCTCCGGTGAACTACTGGATGTTCGGGCTGAGCGGGCTGCCGCCACGCGTCAGGAGGCGAGCACCTCGTCGAGCAGGGCCTCGGCCTTGTCCTCGTTCGTGTTCTCCGCGAGCGCGAGCTCGCTCACCAGGATCTGGCGGGCCTTGGCGAGCATGCGCTTCTCACCGGCGGAGAGTCCGCGCTCGCGCTCACGACGCCACAGGTCACGCACGACTTCCGCGACCTTGATGACATCGCCGGAGGCGAGCTTCTCCAGATTTGCCTTGTAGCGACGGGACCAGTTCGTGGGCTCCTCGGCGTACGGCGCGCGCAGCACCTCGAAGACCCGGTCCAGTCCGTCCTGACCGACCACATCACGCACGCCGACGAACTCCGCATTGTCCGCTGGCACACGTACCGTCAGGTCACCCTGGGCGACCTTCAGCACCAAGTAGGTCTTGTCCACGCCTTTGATCTGGCGAGTTTCGATAGCCTCGATCAGCGCGGCCCCGTGATGGGGATAGACCACGGTGTCGCCAACCTTGAACGTCATGTGACAGGTACCCCTTCCGTGGCTATCCAGGGTAACACGGAAACGGCGGGTTCTGAATGGCGTTTTCGCAGGTCAGGGCATATCTCGGGGCTTGACAACAGCGACAGGAACGTGCTGCGCGGGCTCGGCGGAAGCAGGTATTCGCAGGTGGGAGCCGCTGTCCGGGGCGGACGAAACAGGCACGTCACATACCGCCGACACCCCCTCCAGGCGGCTGAACATCCCCATATGTCCGGTTCCAAGTGATCGACTTCCGCTACTCCGTTCGGTGCGTGGAGGCGGGTCCCGGACGATTCCGAAATTGATCACGCCGTACTCACCGGAGCACGCCGTGATCAATTCCGGAGGCGATCGCGCATTCCTTCACGGAAATTTCGCGCGGCGCTGTAGGCCGTATGCCGAACCGTTTGACCGGGGTACTTATCCGAATGCCGCGCGGTACCCCCCCGGCTGAGCGAACCACGGCCCAGGGGGAGGGTCGGGTGCGGCGGCGCGGGAACGGCTCGGTAACCTGAGGCCGCTGACAGCCACTTAGGGCGGCTTTACAAGGACAGCTGCCCCTGCGTTCAAGGAGTTGCCGCCGCCGTGAGCAGCAGCCTTCGACGGGGCGCCCTCGCCGCCTCCGCCATCGCGTTCTCGATCGCCTCGCTCGCCGCCTGCGGCGCCGGCAACAACGCCCAGACGTTGGAGATCCAGCCGGACAACGCCGCCACCAGCGTCGGCGACATCAAGATCCAGAACGCCGTCGTCGTCATCCAGCCCGAGCCGGACGCCCCCGGCCCGGCCACCGTCTCCGCCACCGTCTTCAACGCCGGCGACACCGCCCAGACGCTGGAGTCCATCACCGTGGACGGCCTGAACGAGCCGGTCGAGCTCACCGCCGCCGGCGGCAAGGGCGACCTGACCGTCCCGGCCGGCGGTTCCGTCGTGATCGGCGGCAAGGACAACGCCTCCGCCGTCCTGAACAACGGCGAGGCCCTCACCGACGGCAACGTCCAGAAGGTCACCTTCGCCTTCAGCGAGACCGGCGATGTGAGCGTCGAGGCGTTCGTCGTCCCGGGCCAGGGCTACTTCGCCTCCTGGGGCCCGTCCCAGACCGCCGCCGCCCCCGAGGCCTCCGCCGAGGCCACGCCGAGCGCCGAGGCCACCGGTGAGCCCGCCGAGGGCGCCGAGGCCACCGGCGCGGCCACCACCGGCGCCACGGGCACGCCCGCCGCGGGCACCACCCCGAGCGGCGCGGCCACCGCGTCCGCGACGGCCGGCGAGTCGGCCGCGGGCCACGACACCGCCGGTCACTGAGCACCGCCGCACCACACACGAAGGGCGGGGCCCAAGAGGAGGCCCCGCCCTTCGTTCGTGTACCGGATCCGGCCTACGGCTCGAACTTGTAGCCGAGGCCGCGCACCGTGACCAGATAGCGCGGCGCGCCCGGGTCGGGCTCGATCTTGGCGCGCAGACGCTTGACGTGGACGTCCAGCGTCTTGGTGTCACCGACGTAGTCGGCGCCCCAGACGCGGTCGATGAGCTGCATCCGGGTCAGCACCCGGCCGGCGTTGCGCAGCAGCATCTCCAGCAGGTCGAACTCCTTGAGCGGGAGGTCGACCTTGGAGCCGGAGACCGTGACGACGTGCCGGTCGACGTCCATCCGGACCGGGCCGGCCTCCAGCGCCGCCGGGGCCACCTCCTCCGGCTCGCCGCGGCGGCGCAGCACCGCGCGGATGCGGGCCACCAGCTCGCGCGAGGAGAACGGCTTGGTGACGTAGTCGTCGGCTCCTATCTCCAGGCCGACCACCTTGTCGATCTCGCTGTCCTTGGCGGTCACCATGATCACGGGAACGTTGGAGCGGCCGCGCAGCTGACGGCACACCTCGGTACCGGGCAGACCCGGCAGCATCAGGTCGAGGAGCACGAGGTCGGCGCCGTTGCGCTCGAACTCGTCGAGTCCGTCGGGCCCGGTGGTCGCGACCGCGACCTCGAAGCCCTCCTTGCGGAGCATGTACGACAGGGCGTCGGAGAAGGACTCCTCGTCCTCGACGACGAGCACTCGGGTCACGGAAGGACCTCCGGGGAGGGAAGTGTTTCTTCGTACGGGGGTGCGTCAGGGAACGTGCTGCGGGAGCGGCCGCCGTCCCCGCCGCCGGCGGGGTGACGGTGCGCCCGTTCGCGGGCGGCGGCCTCGGGCAGCCGCAGGGTGAAGGTGGAGCCCTGTCCCTCCGAGCTCCACACCGTGACCTCCCCGCCGTGCGAGGCGGCCACGTGCTTGACGATGGCCAGCCCGAGCCCGGTACCGCCGGTGGCGCGGGAGCGGGCCGGGTCGACGCGGTAGAAGCGCTCGAAGATGCGCTCCTTGTCCTTGTCGGAGATGCCGATGCCCTGGTCGGTGACGGCGATCTCCAGCATGTCACCGCCCGGCGCGGTGACCCGGCGGGCGGCGATGCCGACGCGGGTGCGGGCGGGCGAGTAGTTGACGGCGTTCTCGACGAGGTTGCCGAGGGCCGCGGCGAGCTGGCCGCGGTTGCCCCAGACCCGCAGGTCGGCGGCGCCTCCGGCGGCCATGGTGATCTGCTTGGTGGAGGCCGCGTGCCGGCAGCGGTCGACGGCCTCGGCGACCAGTTCGTCGACCCGGACCGGCTCGGCGTCCTCCAGCGGGTCGTCGTTCTGCACCCGGGAGAGGTCGATCAGCTCCTGCACCAGGTTGGTGAGCCGGGTCGCCTCGATCTGCATCCGGCCGGCGAAGCGCTGCACCGCCTCCGGGTCGTCGGAGGCGTCCATGACAGCCTCGGAGAGAAGGGAGAGCGCGCCGACGGGGGTCTTCAGCTCATGGCTCACGTTCGCGACGAAGTCGCGTCGTACCGCTTCGATACGGCGGGCCTCGGTCAGGTCCTCGACCAGCAGCAGCACCAGGCGGGAGCCGAGCGGGGCGACCCGGGCGGACACCGCCAGCGCCTCGCCGCGGCCGGTGCCGCGCCGGGGCAGGTCCAGCTCCACCTGGCGTATCTCGCCGTCGCGGCGGGTGTCGCGGGCCATCTGGAGCATCGGCTCCACGGCCAGCTTGCCGCCGCGGACCAGGCCGAGGGCGTACGCCGCCGAGCTGGCCTTGACCACGCCGTCCGCCTCGTCGAGCACGACGGCGGAGGAGCGCAGCACCGACAGGACGGTGTCCACGCCGGGCGGGAGCACCGGGTCGGTGTGCAGGGAGGTACGGGTGGGCCGCTTCAGGTCGCGTTCACTCCAGCGGAACGCCAGCATGGCGATGACACCGGTGAGCACACCGGCGATCGCTGCCGCTGCGGCGACCGCCGCGTTCACGTCCATGCCCCCAGGTTAGGCATGGCGCGAGGCGTGGCCACAGCCATCCGTGTGCGAGCTCGAACACTCGTCGCCCAGAGTTCACCTAGGAGCCAGTGCTGATTCATTTGGGGTGGCGGAAACGGACGCGTACAGGGCGGAACGTGGGAGCGTGGGGTGCGGAGCGCGGGTTTCGGCAAGGCGCCCGACGGCCCCGGACCACCCGGACCTCCGGAAGAACGCACGTACGAGAGGGAACCCTGATGCGGGACGCGTACCACGAGGAACTTGATTCGATCGGCGACGGTCTGGTCGAGATGGCCCGGCTGGTCGGATCGGCGATCGGGCGCGCCACGACGGCCATCCTCGACGCCGACCTGAAGCTCGCCGAGAGCGTGATCGAGGCCGACCAGAAGGTCGACGACCTCCACCACGACCTGGAGGCCCGCGCCATAGCCCTGCTCGCCCGGCAGCAGCCGGTCGCCACCGATCTGCGCATCGTGGTGACCTCGCTGCGCATGTCGGCCGACCTGGAACGCTCCGGCGACCTCGCCCAGCACGTGGCGAAGCTGGCCCGGCTGCGCTTCCCGCAGCGCGCGGTCCCGCACGACCTGCACGCCACCATCCTGGAGATGGGCCAGCTCGCCCAGCGGCTGATGGCGAAGGCCGCGGAGGTGCTGGTCACCAAGGACGTCGACCTCGCGCTCCAGCTGGAGCAGGACGACGACGCGATGGACCTGCTGCACCGCACCCTCTTCCAGCACCTGATGGACGACCGCTGGAAGCACGGCATCGAGACCGCCGTCGACGTCACGCTGCTCGGCCGCTACTACGAGCGGTTCGCCGACCACGCGGTCGCGGTCGCCAAGCGGGTGGTGTTCCTGGTGACCGGCGAGCACGCGGACGAGCTCCAGCAGGAGCTTCAGACGGAGATCCAGCCGGCGTCGGGCACCGAAGGGTCCTGAACCGGCCCGCACCCGGCGCCTCGCACCCGGCGCCCCGCGGGCGGCAGGGGCGCGTACGAGCCACTGTGCGCCGTTGATGCGCCCAGGGAACCGGGCATGGAATGGGCACAGGCACCAGCCTCTAGGAGGACCCATGGCCGAATCCCCCAGCACCACGCCCGACCCCACGCAGGACCGCCCGACCGAGCAGCCCGCCGAGATCAGGAACCTGATGCTGATCGGCGCGTGCGGCTGCGGCTCGGGCTGCGGCTGCGGGTGCCAGTCGGGCAACCCCTGCCAGTGCGGCTGACCGCGACTCCCGGCCGACCAGGAGAAGGGGCCCCCGGCACGCCGCCGGGGGCCCCTTCGGCGCAGTATGGAAAGGGAGTAAGGGGAAGGAGGTGGGGGCCGTGCCCGAGTTCATGGACGTCCACCACAACATGAAGGGCATCACCGCCGACCAGCTGCTCGAGGCCCACCGGGCGGACCTCGCCGTCGAGCAGGACGAGCGGGTCCACTTCAAGCAGGCGTGGGCCGACCCGGAGTCCGGCGTCGTCTACTGCCTCTCCGAGGCCCCGTCGGCCGAGGCGGTCCAGCGCGTCCACGAACGCGCCGGCCACCTCGCGGACGAGGTGCATCCGGTACCGCTGACGGTCTGACGCCGACGGTTCGAGACCGAAGTTCTCCGTGTCCGGGACGTACAACCATTCGATCGTCTGACGAGTCGACGTACGGCAAGAGCACAACCCGCTCACCGCCAGCTCTCGGACTACGGAGAACCATGCGCGTCCCTCGTACCGCCCTCGCCGCCGCCGTGGCGATCGCGGCAGCGGTCGGCACCCCGCTCCTGGCCGCCCCCGCGGCGACCGCGGCCCCCGCCAAGCTCGCCGACGACTTCAACGGCGACGGCTACCGCGACCTCGTCATGCTCGGCGGCACGCACGGCAAGGACGGCCGGGTCACCGTCGTCTACGGCACCTCGTCCGGTCCCGGCACCCGCGTCCAGGTCCTCCACCAGGACTCGCCCGGCATCCCCGGCGGCGTGGAGACGGGAGACCAGTGGGGCACCGCCGCCACCACCGCCGACCTCGACCGCGACGGCTACGCCGACCTGGTCGTCTCCTCGCCCGGCGAGGCCGTCGGCGACATCGCGTCCCGCGGCGGCCTGACCGTCGTCTGGGGCGGCGCCAAGGGCCTCGGCTCCGGCACCGGCTTCAACTCGCCCGTCCCGCAGGAGTACCCGCACTCCGGTGACTCCTTCGGCGAGGACGTCGTCACCGGTGACTTCGACGGCGACGGCGACGCGGACCTGGCCGTGACCAGCAACAGCCGGGCCGGTGTCGTCCTGCTCAAGGGCCCCTTCACCCGCACCGGCGGGTACCAGGGCTCGCAGAACCTCGGTGACGGCTACGGCTATCTGCACGCCCCCAACCTGGTCGCGGGCCGTGTCACCGCCGACTCCGCCACCGACCTGTACATGCTCGGCTGGGACCTCCAGGCGAACGACGACGTCAACCTGCGGGCGTACTTCCACCGGGGCGGCGCCGGCTTCGGGCAGCGCGCGGGCACGATCGTCGTCCCGGACGACGGCGGCCACCAGGGCGGCGACATCCTCACCATCGGCGACTTCGACAAGGACGGCTACGGCGACCTCGCCATCGGCCGCGGCTACGAGGAGCCCGACCAGTGGAAGGGCTACGTCACCGTCCAGTACGGCGGCTCCACCGGCCCGGACACCGCCCGCAAGCCGGTCAGGTTCACCCAGGACACCGCCGGTGTGCCCGGCTCCTCCGAGAAGGAGGACTACTTCGGCTCCGCCGTCGCCGCCGGTGACATCAACGGCGACGGCTACGCGGACCTCGCCATCGGCGCCCGCGGCGAAGCCCTCGGCACCAAGGACGACGCCGGCTCGGTCACCGTCCTGCTGGGCCGCGCCGGCGGCCTGAGCGCCACCGGCGCCAAGACCTACAGCCAGGACACCGCCGGCATCGCGGGCACCGCCGAGTCCAACGACCAGTTCGGCGCCCACCTCAAGCTCACCGACCACACCCGCGACGGCCGCGCCGACCTGCTGGTCGACACCAACGAGCAGGTCGACAACACCCGCTGGGGCCTGGTGCACCTGCTGAAGGGCTCGGCGTCGGGCGTCACGACGACCGGCTCGAAGACGTACACCGTCACCTCGCTGAAGCTGTCGTACCTCACGATGGGCGGACCGTTCTCCCGCTGACACCGCGACCGGACGGCGGCACACTCAGCCGCCGTCCGGCGCCGAGCGGCTAGATTCCGGGGATGCCTGACATGGATCCCCTCGTACCGATGCTCGCGGGACTGGTCGTCGACGTCGTCTGGTTCCTCGACTCCTGCGGTGACGACGAGGTCGATCCCGACTCCGCGGTGAAGGTGACGGAGGGCGTGGCGGCAGAGCTGCTGCGACTGCCCCCGGACCAGCGGGACAGGTTCCTGCGAGCCCTCTCCGACCTGGCCGCGGCCGAGCCCCATCCCGCCCGCCGGGAGTTCCTGGAGGAGTTCCCCTTCTCCTGCGGGTTGACCGAGGAGCGGGGGGACGCCGGGCGGGCGTGAGGTCACGTCACACGCCGCGGCTCGCCGTGAGCGCGTCCCGCCAGGTCAGGCGCCGACCCTGCGCCGTACACCGGCGAGCGCGTTTCCCCAGGGATACGCCTTCGGGTTCCCCCGCTTCGGAGGATGCGACGCGTAGCCGTCCGGGCCGTCCAGGACGACAACGCCCTGCTCACGCAGCGCGGCGACGGACCGAGCCACCGCCGGCTGAGCCCCCTGCGCCTGATTGAAGTACGGCATCGCCACGACCGGCACACCCAGGTGCACCGCCTCCGACGGAATGCCGATCGCCAGGGTGTCGGCGATCCCCGCGCCCCACTTGTTCAGCGTGGTGCACGACATCGGCGCCACCAGCATCGCGTCGGCTCGGGGCAACTGGTCCTTCTCCCAGGGCAGCTTGTACCGCGAGCGCACCGGGTGCCCGGTCAGTTCGACGAGCTCCCGCATTCGCGGCTCCCACCAACTGGCGGCGGAAGGCGTGAGGATCAGACACACGTCCCAGCCGTCGGCCTGCGCGGCACGCACGCCGTCGTCGACGTACTGGGTGGGCCCGGCGGCGCAGGCGATCAGGTAGAGAACCGGGTTGGTCATGCGCGGAGTCCACAGCGTTCGGCCAACGCACGCAACCCCGGACCCGGCTCTGCCGACGCCCCGACGACGTCCTTGACCAACCGCACGGCGTCCGGCCTGCTGCGAACCTCCTCGGGCGCCAGCCGGTCGGCCTCCAGCAGTTCCCTCGCGGCGTCGTCCTTCCGCCGTGTCAGCATCGAAGCGCGCGCCATCGCGACATGGTGTCCGGCCCGCCGCTCCCTGGTCATGCTGCGCAGCGCCTCCGGATCGACGCGGGCGGCTGCCCGAAGCGCCGACCAGCCGTCCTCGAAGCGGATCAGCATGTCCACCCGGTGCAGTCCGACGTTGGTCGGACCGAACATCGTCCAGTCCTCGTTGAGGTCGCTTCCCTGCCGATCCGCGATGTCCGCCGCCTCGTCGACGAAGTCGGTGGCCGCGCGCACGCGCGTGGTGGTGCGTTCCTGGGAGGACGCAGCGAGAGCGGCGGACAGGTGGAGCATGCCGAGGGTGGACAGCCCGAGCGGGCCCCGCTCGACAAGCCCGTCCTCCAACCGGCGCGCCGCCGTCGTCGCGAACTGGACAGCCGTCCGGGGCCGATTCTGGAGGACGAGGCTCTTCACCACTCTGCGGGCCGCTGCGCCGATCTGGACCGGGTCGCCGGACCGTTCCGCGGCGAGGAGCGCCCGGTCCGCGGCTAGAGCGGCCTGCACCGTCGTCACCCGCCCGTACTTGTGCAGGAACGACGTCGTCAATTGGTAGACGCGGGAGAGCAGTGCCTGGGCATCCGTCTGCGCGCCGACAGAGGCACTGTGCGCGGATCGCCCGGCACCGGCGATCAGTGCGGGCAGCTCACGGGCGAGCGTGGCGTAGTGGCAGGTCTGGAACGCTTCACAGCAGTAGGCGAGCCGTCGCCGTAAGACGGCCGACGCGGGCGGCTCAACGGAGTCGACGCTGCCGTACAGAGCATCGATGACACCAAGAACATCAGTCGGCGGGGTGCTGTCCGCGGGCGGTGGGGGCGAGGTGTCGGTCAACAACTGCTCCAAGGGAATGCGCAGGATGTCCGCCGCACGCACCAGTACCGACAGGCGAGGGTCTTGCTGCCGCTTGCCGCCCTCGACGTCCTGCACCCAGCGTTTCGACTGCCCCATGAGCTGTCCGAAGTCGCTCTGGGTGAAGCCGCGCCGTTCACGCCAGTACGCGATGCGGCGACCGATGCCGGAAGTGTCCATTGCGCGCCCCCGAACCAAGGCACGCACTTCGCGTGCCCGCCTCTGTTGTATCGCGTCCTACGGTCTGGCTCGTCAAGCAGATCATTGTGGTCGTGGAGGCGTAGGGACGATGGAAGAAGTCAGCGACACCGGCCAAGGAACCGTTGGTGCGCTCGGTCAGCTGCCCTTACCGCCGCCGGACAGCCTGTCGCAGCAGCAGGTCCGCGGTGTCACGTGTGTCTGGGACGGGGTCGCCCTCGCACCCGAGACAGCCGTCGATCTCGGGCAGCGACACATGAAGCCCGCCGACGGCGAGCACCGCTGGTTCCCCCGCGCATGCGTCCAGTGCGTGACAGCCCGGGCCCTGAGGGCCCTCTACGACCACACCGACACCTGCGGGCAGTGCCGCAGCCCGCGTAGGGGCTCTGCATGCCCGGAGGGACGGGCATTGCTGCGTCTGTCGATCCGAGGAGGCCGCTGATGCTGATCTGCGGACGCTGCGACGAGCCGATCCGGCTGGGGCAGGGATACACGATCGAGCGCGTGCACGGCGCTACGGGACCCGGAGGCACGGTGCACCTGCACACAGATCTGTGCAGGAGGACACCACGCGGGAACGTCCGGCGCGAGCCGGCTCCCCGCCGCGACGCCAATGATGACGGGAGCCGCACGAAACGCCCATGACCGGGCTGAACGACCCGCTGGCTCAGCGAAGCGAGCGGGCCTCTGTCCGCGGAGCGCCCCACGGCTGGGAGCGGCTGAGGACCGATCGGACAGGCCGGTCCGGGGACGGCCCAGCCGTGGATCACAGGGCCGGCCTCAGCCGGCGGACGCAGCCCGCCACTGGGCAGTGACGCACCCCTCTTCCATGTCCCACCACTCCTCGGCCACCCCGTGGTTGAGGCCGGTCGAGATCACGCTGCCGTGGAAGGTCGCCGACGGGCCTCTAGTGACGAAGCGGCTGATCTTCACCGGGCCGCGTAGTGGGCACGTCTGGCGGACGTCCCTCAACGAGGAGGTGTGGAAGCGGGCACTCGCGTCGGCCGGGGTGATCCCCGAGCGCAAGCCTGGCGGGTCGTACGTCGAGTCACGGGAGAACGCATGCATCCGCTGAGGCACTTCTACGCATCGGTGCTCCTGGACGCCGGCGAGAACATCAAGGCCCTCGCCGAGTACCTGGGCCACTCGGACCCTGGCCTGACGCTCCGGGTCTACGCGCACCTGATGCCGTCGAGTCAGGAACGGACTCGTAAGGCTGTAGCTACGGTCTTCGATCAACTCTGACTGATACGCGCACCGCGGTTGCACGCACGGGTACTGCAGTAGCCGTTTGGACATTTTGGTGGAGAAGTTCGCGGAAGAAGCGGCTGAGCAAAGTTCGCGGGCACGCTCGCAAAGTTGATTCGAGATTTCACGCGTGAGAGATTGGAGTCTAGAAAGACTGCGGACCTGGATCCGGTTGCCGCCGGACCCAGGCCCTCATGCAGTCAGCGAGCCCGGTCGCCTACTAGCAGACCGGGCTCGCTGCATGTGCAGCTCCCGGTCGCGACCGTCCTCGCGCGTGCTTCGCTCATCGAGCGAACTGCAGCACGCCGGTAGCGATGGCCACCACGAGACCCGCCCCCGTAAGCCAGACCTGCCACCTCTCGGCGCTGGTCCACCTACGAGGCTCGTCCTTCTCTAGGCTCACCTCTACCGCCTCCCTTCTCCTCCAACCGACCCGCTTCTCGGGCCGGGGCCTTGGAACTCACGCACGGGGAGGCGGAGTTCAGGGAAGGATCAGGTAAGGCGCGACAAGCATACCGGTCACATCGCTGATCACCGAGGCGCGCGGGAACCCTTGACACCCGCCCGGAATCCCTTTCCCGGCCCAGAGACGGCCCCGGCACAGCAAAGAGCCCCCTGCCCACGGGAAACTCGCAGGCAGGGGGCTTGATCCGTACCGCTTACTTCTTCTTGCCCTGGTTCTTGACCGCCTCGATCGCCGCCGCCGCCGCGTCCGGGTCGAGGTAGGTGCCGCCGGGGTTCACGGGCTTGAAGTCCGCGTCCAGCTCGTAGGACAGCGGGATGCCCGTCGGGATGTTCAGGCCGGCGATGTCCGCGTCGGAGATGCCGTCGAGGTGCTTGACCAGGGCGCGCAGGCTGTTGCCGTGGGCGGCGATCAGGACGGTGCGGCCGGTCAGGAGGTCGGGGACGATGCTGTCGAACCAGTACGGCAGCATGCGGTTGACGACGTCCTTGAGGCACTCCGTCTGCGGGCGCAGCTCCGGCGGGAGGGTCGCGTAGCGCGGGTCGGAGAACTGGGAGTACTCGGCGTCGCGGTCGAGCGCCGGCGGCGGGGTGTCGTAGGAGCGGCGCCACAGCATGAACTGCTCCTCGCCGAACTCGGCGAGGGTCTGGGCCTTGTCCTTGCCCTGGAGGGCGCCGTAGTGGCGCTCGTTCAGGCGCCAGCTGCGGTGGACGGGGATCCAGAGGCGGTCCGCGGACTCCAGGGCGAGCTGCGCGGTGCGGATGGCGCGCTTCTGGAGGGAGGTGTGGACGACGTCGGGGAGCAGGCCGGCGTCCTTCAGCAGCTCACCGCCGCGCGTCGCCTCCTTCTCGCCCTTCGCGGTCAGGTTGACGTCCACCCAGCCGGTGAACAGGTTCTTCTCGTTCCACTCGCTCTCGCCGTGGCGGAGGAGGATCAGCTTGTACGGTGCGTCGGCCATGGCTTCGAGCCTACCTAAGCGGCACGGGGCTCGCGGACCGCTCTCGCCTCGTGAGAAGGCGCTCAGAAGGGCGTGGGGACGCTCAGTGGGAGGGGTGCGGGGAAGGGCTTCCGGAGGGGTGCGGGAAACGGCTCGGGGAGGGGTTCGGTTCCGGGCGGTTCGGGATCGTTCGGACGGGTTCTTCGTCGCCTCCCTCGGCACCTGCCATCACCTCGGCACCAACAGCCGGTGAACTGTTCCACAACCTTTCGCCACATTCGCCTGTCTGGTTAGCGCAGGACGATGTCAGGTTCGTGATGAGGAGTCCCCAACGTGACCGTGCGTTCCTTTGCGCGGCGGATGCGACCGCGCGTCGAGCGGAAGGCCGCCGAGCGCGTGTGGCAGCTGCGCACCATGCGGCGGCGCCGCAGAGCCGCGGTCACGGACCCGGTGCTGCGTCCGGTGGCGGTGCGCGGCCAGCAGCTGTACGGCAGGGTGGTGAGCGAGTTCAGCGCCGCCGGGGCCGCCGCCGCCAACCTGGACATCGTGGTCGCCGCGCTGGAGCAGGAAGGCATCTCCTACTTCCTCGTGCCGACCTCCCGCACCCGCCACACGGTCGGCGTGAACGCCGCCGACCGGGAGCGCCTGCTCGCCGCCCTGGAGGCGCGCAACGCCGGGAAGGCCGTGTTCATCGGCCGCCCGCTGCCCGGCGGGAAGCTCAAGCACCCCGCGATGTTCCTCGACGGTGTGCTGCCGACACCGCTGCGCACGGCGCCCGTGCTGCGGGTCGGGGAGAACCACCTCGGGCCGGCGGGCCAGCTGCTCGCCGGACCGGAGCTCGCCTGTGACGTGGAGTTCTGGGAGGACGGCGCGGAGCTGCTGGCCTCCGCCGACGGGCCGCGCCGGCTGGCCAAGGTGCAGCCGCAGGCCTCGGAGGACGTCTTCCGCGAGTCCCTGGTCACGCCGCGCAACAACGGCGTCACCGACGTGCTGCCGGCGGCCGAGCAGCAGCCCGTCACGGTGCGGGTCGGCGACCGGGAACTGCCGAGCTTCGCGCCGCTCACCCTGCCGACCGTGAACTCGGTGACCTTCCCGGTCGACGTCGTCTACACCTGGGTGGACGGCGAGGAGCCGGAGATGCGGGCCAAGCGGGCCCGGTACCAGGAGCGCGGCACCGCCGACATCCTGGACAAGGAGACCAACGCCTCCCGCTACACCAGCCACGACGAGCTGAAGTACTCGCTGCGCTCGCTGGCGATGTACGCCGACTTCGTGCGGCACATCTACATCGTGACCGACGGGCAGAAGCCGCACTGGCTGGACGACCGGGCCGAGGGCATCACGGTCGTCGACCACCGCGACATCTTCCCCGAGGGCGTGCTGCCGGTCTTCAACTCGCACGCCATCGAGACCCGGCTGCACCACATACCGGGCCTGTCGGAGCACTACCTCTACTTCAACGACGACGTCTTCGTCGGCCGCCGGATCACCCCCGAGCACTTCTTCCACGGCAGCGGCCTGATGAAGATCCCGGTCTCCCCGCTGAAGATCGGTGTCGGCGAGCCGCACGCCGAGGAGACGGCCACCAACTCGGCCAGCAAGAACGTCCGCCGGCTGCTGCTGGAGCGGTTCGGGCGGATGACGACGAACAACTTCATGCACACCCCGCTGCCGCAGCAGCGCGGGGCGCTGCGGGCGCTGGAGGAGCTGTTCCCGCAGGACATCGCCCGCACCACCGCGTCCCGCTTCCGCGCGCCGACGGACATCGCGATGACGGCGCCGCTGCTCTACCAGTACGCGCTGATGACCGGCCGCGGAGTGCCCGGGAAGTTCAGCTTCCGGTACGTCAACATCAGCCGTCCGGACGCCGACCGCCGGCTGGCCGATCTGCGCCGCAACCGCCGCTTCGACTTCTTCTGCCTGAACGACGTCGACGTGCCGCCGGAGGAGCGGGAGCAGGTCGGCGTCCGGATGAACGCCTTCCTGGAGAACTACTTCCCGTTCCCCAGCCCTTACGAGAAGCGGCCCGCTCCCGGCGAGCGGTCCCCCGGCCTCGGCGAGCAGCCCTCCGACGAGCGGTCCCCGGGCCTCGGCGAGCGGTCCTCCGCCCTCGGCGAGCGGCGGCCCGGCTCCGGCGGGACGCTGGCCGGCTCCGGCGAGAAGCGGTACGAGGCCTCGGACCGCCCCTTCGAGACGCAGGGCTGACGGGGGCCCGCCATGGACATCCGCCACCGTTTCGCGGCTCCCGCGGCGCCCGCGGGCCTGCGGGCCGCCCGGGATCTGCTGGTGCGCCTGCGGGTCTGGCTCACGGCCCGGCTGTGGGTGCTGGGCGCGGCCCGTGCCCGCCGGCGGCTGCGGGCCGCCGTGCCGGGGCTGCGCCGGGTCGCCTTCGGCCCGGTGCGGCTGTACGGGCGTACGGTGGCGGGCTACACGGCGGCGGATGCCGTGGCCGGTGATCTGGAGCGGGTCCGCGCGCTGCTGGAGACGGCGGGCGTCCCGTACTTCCTGGTCCCGGTCGAGCCCGGGTCCGGGGCGCCGCGGCAGGTGCTCGGCGTCGAGGAGACGTACCGCGGCACGGTCCTCGACCGGGCTGCGCGGCACTTCGCCGGCGGCCCGGGCTGGGTCGGCGCCGTGGGCCGGGACGGCGCGGTGACCGGCGCGGTGCTGTGGGCCGACGGACGGCTGCCGCGGGCGCTGCGGCGGGCCGCGGTGCTGCGGACCGGTGTGGTGCGGCTCGGCCCCGAGGGGCAGGTGCTCGGCGGGCTGGAGACCGGGTGCGACATCGAGTTCTGGCGGCTCGGCCGGGAGGTGGGCGCGGATCCGTCCTGGCTCACCGTGCCCGGCGCCCGGCTGCCGGACGTCTTCGGCGCGGCGCTGGTCGCGCCGCGCGCCAATCCGGTGTCCGAGGTGCTGCCGGCGGCGGCGCGGCGGCCGGCCGCGGCGGCGGGTGCCCGCCGTGCCGTGCCGACGTTCGCCCCGTTCGCCGAGCCGGGCGTCGACGAGGTGTGCTTCCCGGTCGACGCCGTCTACACCTGGGTCGACGGGGACGACCCGGCGATGGCCGCGAAGCGGCTGGCCCATCAGCGGGTCTCCGACCAGGTGATCGCCGCGCGCGAGACCGGCGCCTCCCGCTACACCAGCCATGACGAACTGCGGTACGCGCTGCGCTCGCTGGACATGTACGCCGGGTTCGTCCGGCACGTCTACCTGGTGACCGACTCGCAGGTCCCGGCCTGGCTGGACCCGGACGCGGAGGGCCTGACGGTCGTCGACCACCGGGACATCCTCCCGGCGGACGCGCTCCCGGTCTTCAACTCGCACGCGATAGAGAGCCGGCTGCACCACATACCGGGCCTGTCGGAGCGCTACCTCTACTTCAACGACGACGTCTTCGTGAACCGCCCGGTGCGGGCCGAGCACTTCTTCCACGGCAACGGCATCGCCCGCATCCCGCTGTCCCCGCTGAAGCTGGGCGTCGGCGACCCGCATCCGCTGGAGCCGGCGCCGAACTCCGCCGGGAAGAACGCCCGTGAGGTGGTCCGGCGCTTCCACGGCCGCCAGATCACGCACAAGTCGCTGCACACCCCGCATCCGCAGCTGCTGTCGGTGATGCGGGAGATGGAGAGCCTCGGGATCACGGAGCTGGAGCGGACCTCGTACTCGCGTTTCCGCTCCACCACCGACGTGGCGCCGGCGTCCACGCTGCACCACCACTGGGCGATCGTGACCGGCCGGGCCGTCCCGGCGGACTACCGCTTCCGCTATGTGCAGCTGGGCGCGCCGGACATGCGGCGGCGGCTGGCCCGGCTGGCGGCCGGTGAGGACGTCGACTTCTTCTGCCTGAACGACGTGGACACCGACCCGGCGGACCGGGCGGCGGCCCAGGCGGCCATCGGCGCGTTCCTGCGGCGGAAGTATCCGTTCCCGAGCCGCTTCGAGCGGACGCTCCCGGCGGCCCCCGCACCAGGCCCGCGCCGACGATTGACGCTTCCCGTCAAATGAGTGGCGCCCCCCGAAGCGGCGTTTGTAAGTTGTGGCCACCGCTTGAGCCGCTTACCGCACTGGGGGATCCCCGATGTCACCAGCCACCCTGAGACGTGCCGTCCAAGAGACCGTCTCCGGACTCCCCCGCGCGTTCTGGTGGCTGTGGACCAGCACCCTGGTCAACCGGCTCGGCGCGTTCGTCGCCACCTTCATGGCGCTGTACCTCACCCTCGAACGCGGCTACTCCGCCTCCTACGCCGGTCTCGTCGCCGCCCTGCACGGCCTCGGCGGGGTGATCTCCTCGCTCGGCGCGGGCGTGATGACGGACCGGCTGGGGCGCCGGCCCACCCTGCTGATCGCGCAGGTGGCGACCGCGCTGTCCGTCGCGCTGCTCGGCTTCATGCACCACCCGGTCGCCATCGCGGCCGTCGCCTTCCTGGTCGGCATGGCCTCCAACGCCTCCCGTCCGGCCGTGCAGGCGATGATGGCGGACATCGTGCGCCCCGAGGACCGGGTGCGGGCGTTCTCGCTCAACTACTGGGCGATCAACCTCGGCTTCGCCGTCTCCTCCGTGGCGGCCGGCCTCATCGCCGAGTACAGCTACCTGGCCGGCTTCCTGATCGAGGCCGCGATGACCATGGTCTGCGCGATCGTCGTCTTCCTGAAGCTGCCCGAGTCCCGGCCGGAGCGCACCGCCGTCGAGAAGGCGCGGGAGGAGGTCGGCCTCGGGACCGTGCTGCGCGACGGGCGGTTCATGAGCGTCGTGGGGCTGTCCTTCGTGGTCGCGCTGATCTTCCAGCAGGGCTTCATCGGCCTGCCGGTCGCGATGGGCACGGCCGGGTTCTCGCCCGCCGACTACGGCATGGCGATCGCGATCAACGGCGTCCTGATCGTCGTCCTCCAGATCCCGGTCACCCGGTTCATCCAGGACCGCGATCCGCGCCGGCTGCTGGTCGTCTCGTCCGTCCTCGCCGGCTACGGCTTCGGCCTGACCGCCTTCGCCGGATCGGTCGCCGCCATCGCCCTCACCGTCTGCGTGTGGACCCTCGCCGAGATCGTGAACGCGCCGACCCAGACGGGACTCGTCGTCCGGCTGTCGCCGACGCACGGACGCGGCCGCTACCAGGGCATGTACACCATGTCGTGGTCCGTCGCCGCGCTCGTCGCGCCGCTGATGTCCGGAGTCGTCATCGACCGGTTCGGGACCGAGTGGCTGTGGGCGTCGTGCGCGGTCCTCGGTACGGTCGCGGGCCTCGGCTACGGACTGCTGATGCGGCGCCTGCCCGACGAGGAACAGCCCGACCCCGCACCCGCGCCCGCCGCTCCCCGGGGCACGGCGGAGACGGCGGCGGAGGCCGCCTGACCCCGACGCCACCGGAACCGCGCACGTCTGCGCCCACGGACAACACCTCGTACGGCACGTCGTACGGCACCTCGTACGGCACGATGGACAAGTAGTCGCCGTACAGGTGCCCTTGGGGCCGCCGGGGTGGGTGGGAGACGCGGATGTCCGACGAGTCCGAGCTGATCTTCGTCAGCCATGCCGGGCGGGACGACCAGTGGGCGGAGTGGATCGCCTGGCACCTCCAGGAGGCCGGGTACCGGGTCGAACTGGCGCTGTGGCACTGGCGGGCCGGCGACGACTTCGTGGCCAGGATGAACGAGGCGCTGGAGCGGGCTTCCGCCGTCGTCGCCGTGCTCTCCCCGCACTACTTCGAGCCCGGCCGGTACACCGAGGACGAGTGGCGGTCCGCCGTCGCCCGCGGCGGCCGGTTCATCCCGGTCGTGGTGCAGCCGCTGGAGAAGGACCGGCTGCCGGCGGTGCTCGCCTCGCGGATCGCCGTGAACCTGCACGAACTCGCCGACGAGGACGCGGCGGTCAAGGCGCTCACCGAGGCGGTCCGGGGCCCCGCCCTGCCCGAACAGCCCCCCGCCTTCCCGCCCGCCGCCGCACCCGGCACACAGCCCCGCTTCCCCGCCACCGCC
This sequence comes from Streptomyces sp. NPDC001532, assembly GCF_040298625.1. Lineage (NCBI taxonomy): Bacteria > Bacillati > Actinomycetota > Actinomycetes > Kitasatosporales > Streptomycetaceae > Streptomyces > Streptomyces sp. NPDC001532. Next base: position 8,165 of record NZ_JBEPAL010000028.1, on the reverse strand, counting down.
TCCACCGCGGCCGTCTTCGAGGTACGGCGGCGGCGCAACCCGCACTTCACCGGCCGCGACGGCGTCATCGCCGACGTACGCCGCAAGCTGCTCACCGAGCGCCACGCCGCCGTGCGGGCGCTGCACGGCACGGGCGGCATCGGCAAGACGCAGGTGGCGCTGGAGTACGTCTACCGGTTCGCCGCGCAGTACGACGTCGTCTGGTGGATCGACGCCGAGCGGACCGAGCAGATCCCGGTCCGCTACGCGGAACTGGCCGCCCGCGTCGGCGTCGCCAAACCGGACGCCGGTGTCGAGGCCAACGCCCGGTACGCGCTGGACCATCTGCGCACCCGGGAACGGTGGCTGATCGTCCTCGACAACGCGGAGGACCCGGAACGGCTGGAGCCGCTGCTGCCGGACGGCCCCGGACATGTGCTGATCACCTCCCGCAACCCGGCCTGGGGCAAGATCGTGCCGGGACTCCAGCTCGGCGTCTTCAGCCGCGAGGAATCACTGGCCCACCTCACCGGCCAGCTCCCCACCCTCAGCGAGGCGCAGGCCGCCGCGCTGGCCGAGGCGCTCGGCGATCTGCCGCTGGCGCTGGCGCAGGCGGCCGGTGTGCTGAGCGACGGCATGCCGGTCGACCAGTACCTGCGGGTGCTGGAGACCAACACGGCCCAACTCCTCGACCACGGCAAGGCGCACGGCTATCCGGCGTCGCTGGCGGCGAGCGTCACCATCGCCCAGGACCGGCTGAAGGCGGAACACGAGGAGGCCGCCGCCGTCCTGCGGCTCGCGTCCCTGCTCGGGCCGGAGCCGGTCCCGACGGGCTGGCTGGTCGCCGCGCGCCCCCGCCTGGCCACCGTGCCCGGCGACCCGGCCGACTTCCGCTGGCCCCAGAACGCGCTGACGCCGCTGGCCCGTTACGGACTGGCGGTGGTGGGCCCGGACGCCTTCCAGGTGCACCGGCTGACCCAGGCGGTCGTCCGCCGGCAGGACGCCGGGGCGCTGTGGCAGGACGTGGCGGCGCTGCTGACCGCGGTGGATCCGGGCGATCCGGAACTGCCGGACACCTGGCCGGGCTGGGCGGCCCTGACACCGCATCTGACCGCGGGGCTGGAGGAACTGAGCGAGCGGCCCGAGCTGCGGCCGACCCTGCTGAAGGCCGCCGCCTACCTGGTCCGCAGCGCCCAGCCGCACGCGGCCCGGCAGCTCGCGGAGACCCTGCACACGCGGTGGACCGAGACGCTGGGCGAGGACGACCCGGACACGCTGAACGCGGCGCACATGGTGACGTGGGCGATGGACGGCCTCGCCGCCCATGTCGAGGTGCTGCCGCTGGTCGAGGATCTGCTGGAGCGGCGCCGGAGGGTGCTGGGCGAGGACCATCCGGACACCCTGAAATCGGCGCACGACCTGGGCGTCACGCTCGGGAACCTGGGGCGGTACGGCGAGGCGTACGAGGTCCACCGGGACGTGCTGGCGCGCCAGCGGGCCCGGCTGGGCGACGACGCCCGCGAGACGCTGCGCGCGGCCCATGCCTACTCCGCCGCCCTGAACGACGTCGGACGCCCCGAGGAGGCCCACCGCACCAGCGTCGAGACGACACGGCGGATGCGGTCGGTCCTGGGCGAGAACCATCCCGACACCCTCCGCGCCCGGCTGAGCCTCGGCTCCTCGCTCAACGCGCTGGGCCGGTACGCCGAGGGCTACGAGGTCGTCGTGGACGTGGTGGAGCGGCGCCGGCAGTCCCTGGGCGACGAACATCCGGACACCCTGATCGCCTCGCACCGGCTGGCGACCGCGCTCAGCAAGCGCGGGGACCACGAGGAATCCCACCGGTCGTGCACCGAGGTGCTCGAACGCTGCCGCAAGGTGCTCGGCGACCTCCACCCCGAGACCCTCGACGTGATGGACAGTCTCGGTCTGGCGCTGATCCGCCTGGGCCGGCACGAGGAAGCCCATCGCGTCCTGGCGGACACCCTGGAGCGCCGTCGGAGGGTGCTCGGCGACGACCACCCGCTGACCTTCGACTCGATGGACAGCCTGGCGCGGGCGCTGTCCCGTCTCGGGCGGCTCGCCGAGGCCGAGAAGCTGCTGCGGGAGGCGCGCCCGCACATCCGGCGGCTGCTCGGCGGCAGGCATCCGATGGCCGTCAACATGACCCTGAACCTGGCCGCCGTCCTGGAGGCAAGGGGCAAGCTCCACGACGCCCAGAAGCTCAGGGCCGCCGCCAAGCCGGGTAAGAACAAGCGCTGACGGCTCAGCTCGGCCGCTGGAGCAGATGCGTGAACGCGTCCAGGTTCCGCGTCGACTCGCCGCGCGACACCCGCCACTCGTACTCGCGGCGGATCGCGCTCGCGAAGCCCAGCTGGAGGAGGGTGTTGAAGTCGCCGTCGGCGGCCTCCAGGACCTGCCCGAGGAGGCGGTCGACCTCGTCGGGGGTGACGGCGGCCAGCGGCAGCTTGCCGGTGACGTAGATGTCGCCGAGCGGGTCGACGGCGTAACCGACGCCGTAGAGCTTGAGGTTGCGCTCCAGGAGCCAGCGGTGGACGGCGGCCTCGTTCTCGTCGGGGTGGCGGATGACGAACGCGTTCAGGGACAGGGAGTGCCGGCCGACGATCAGCGAGACGGTCGTGGAGAGCTTGCGGGTGCCGGGGAGCTTGACCACGTAGTGGCCGGGTCCGGGGCCCTCCCACTCCAGTTCGGCGTCCTTGAGGGCGTCCTCGATGATCTGCGCGGCCCGCTGCTGTGCATCACCCATGGGGCGAGCGTACGCGACGCCGGTGGGCGGCCACGGCGGCCGTGTAGACCTCGGCGGTGGCCGCGGCGGAGGCCTGCCAGCCGAAGGAGCGGGCGTGGGCCGCGGCGGCGGCACCCATCCGGTCCGTGAGGCCGGGCTCGGCGGCGAAGTCGCCCAGGACGCGCGCGTAGGCGGCCGGGTCGTGGCCCCGCACCAGGACGCCGGTGCGGCCGTCGCGCACCGCCACCGGCAGGCCGCCGACCGCGGCCGCGAGGACCGGTGTGCCGGACGCCTGGGCCTCTATGGCGACCAGGCCGAAGGACTCGCTGTAGGACGGCATGACGAGCACGGACGCGGCCCGGAACCAGTCGGCGAGGCGGTCCTGGGCGACGGGCGGGTGGAACCGGACGACGTCGGCGACGCCGAGGCGGGCGGCGAGCTTCTGGAGGCCTTCCGGCTTGGCGAGGCCGCTGCCGCTGGGGCCGCCGACGACGGGGACGACGATGCGGGAGCGCAGCTCGGGGTGCTCGTCGAGGAGCACGGCGACCGCGCGGAGCAGGATGTCCGGCGCCTTCAGGGGCTGGATGCGGCCCGCGAAGAGGGGGATCAGCGCGTCCTGGGGCAGGCCGAGGCGGGCGCGGGCGGCGGCGCGGCCGTCGGCCGGGGTGAAGCGCTCCAGATTCACGCCGGGGTGGACGACGGCGACCCGGCCGGGGTCGGCGTCGTAGTGCCGGACGAGTTCGTCGGCCTCCTCGTCGGTGTTGGCGATCAGCCGGTCCGCGGCGGCGACGATCTGGGTCTCGCCGATGACCCGCGCGGCGGGCTCGGGGGTGTCGCCGTCGGCGAGGTTGGCGTTCTTGACCTTGGCCATGGTGTGCATGGCGTGCACCAGCGGGACGCCCCAGCGCTGGGCGGCCAGCCAGCCGACGTGCCCGGAGAGCCAGTAGTGGGAGTGGACGAGGTCGTAGTGGCCGGGGCGGTGGCCGGCCCAGGCCTGCATCACGCCGTGGGTGAAGGCGCACAGCTGGGCGGGCAGCTCTTCCTTGGCCAGGCCCTCGTAGGGGCCGGCGTCGACGTGCCGGACGAGGACGCCGGGGGCGAGCTCGACGGTGGGCGGGAGGGCGGCGGTGGTGGCCCGGGTGAAGATCTCGACCTCGATGTTGATCGCGGCGAGGCGCTGGGCGAGCTCCACGATGTAGACGTTCATGCCGCCGGCGTCGCCGGTGCCGGGCTGGTGCAGCGGCGAGGTGTGCACGGAGAGCATGGCGACGCGGCGCGGCCTGCGGTGCAGCCTGAGGCGCGGGGGCGTGGCCGTGGAGCGCCGGCCGAGCCTGGCGATGTACTGGCTCACGTGCCGTTCCTCCTTGCTGCGGGCATGCCTGCGGGAGGACGTGCGGGGCCCTCCAGGAAGGGGAACACCCGATTCGGCCACTCCATTTCCACCCACCCCTCCTTTGCCGAATCATTACCGGACATCGCTCAACCGTTCGAGCGCCTGGTGCGTGCACCAGGCCTCCGGGTACCCCGCGCGGCCCCCTACCCTCGTACGTATGGCATCCCGCGCAGCGACCCTCCCCCACGCTCGACCCCGTTCGAGCGGCGGGAGCGCCGTGGTGGGAACGGCCACGCGGGGGACCACCAACCCGAACCGGCTCCGCCGCATGGACCGCTGGATCGCCGCCACCCACGGCGCCGAGCTGCGCCGCGCCGCCGAGCCGCTCGCCGTCGACCTCGGCTACGGCGCGGCCCCCTGGACGGCCGTCGAGCTGCTGCTGCGGCTGCGCACCGCGGCGCCCCGCACCCGGCTGGCCGGCATCGAGATCGAACCGGCCCGGGTCGCGGCCGCGAAGCCGTACGAGCGGGAGGGGCTGGTCTTCCGGCACGGCGGCTTCGAGGTGCCGGTCTCCCGGCGCCCGCACCTGATCCGCGCGGCGAACGTGCTGCGCCAGTACGAGGAGGCCGAGGTCGCCGCCGTCTGGGAGCGGCTGTGCGCCCGGCTCGCCCCGGCCGACCCGGCGACCGGTTCGCGCGGCGGGCTGCTGGTCGAGGGCACCTGCGACGAGATCGGCCGGCGGCACGTATGGGTCGCGCTCGGCCCCGAGGGTCCGCGCACGGTCACCTTCGCCACCCGGCTCGGCTCCCTGGAGCGCCCCTCGGACCTGGCCGAACGGCTCCCCAAGGCGCTGATCCACCGCAATGTCCCCGGCGAGCCGGTGCACGCCTTCCTGCGCGACTTCGACCGCGCCTGGGCCGCCGCCGCGCCCTACGCCTCCTACGGCGCCCGGCAGCGCTGGATCCGCGCGGTCCGCGACCTGACGGCCGACTGGCCGGTGACGGACGGTCCGGCGCGCTGGCGGCAGGGCGAAGTGACCGTGCGCTGGGCGGCGTTGGCCCCGCGCGGCTGACCACGCGGCAGGCCTCATCCCCAGGCCCCACCCCTGACCGGTCCGCGCGGAGGACCAACGCGGGCCGCGGGCGCGCCGGTTGCCGGAACGATCTCCCCGAGCCGTTCGTCACAAACGCGGGGGGATCGTCGTGCGACGGCCGAAATCGGGGAGGGATTCACAGCCTCTGTCGTTTTGCGCCACGGCATGGCACGATCCCTCAGGCGCCCGTAAGTTACTGACGGTAAATCAGTTTGGGGGAAGAGGTATGCCAAGGGGCAAGCGCGGCCTGATCTCGGCGGCCGTGACCGTCGTCTGCGCGGTCACCGCTCTGGCGACACCCGGACTCGCGTTCGCGGCCCCCGGCCCGACGCCCACCCCCACCTCCAGCGCGGCCCCGGCCGCCACGCCCGGCAAGGACCTCGAGGAGGTCCGCGAGCGGCTGGACAAGCTCTACCGCGAGGCGGCCGCCGCCACCGACGCCTACAACGCCGCCGAGGAGCGGGCGAAGGAGCAGTCGGCGCAGCTCGTCGAGCTGGCGAAGAAGATCGTCGAGGGCAAGGAGAAGCTGGCCGGGCTGAAGGACCGCGCGGGCGCCGCCGCCCGCGCCCAGTACCGCACCGGCGGTCTGCCGCCCGAGGCCCAGCTGATGCTCAGCGACGACCCGGACGAGTTCCTGGACGGCTCCGGCCGGGTCCTCCAGGGCGAGCGCGCCACCAAGCACCTGATCGAGGAAACCACCCGCACCCAGCAGGACTTGGAGCAGTACTCCGCGGACGCCTCCGCCCAGTGGAAGAAGCTGGAGGCCAACCGGAAGGCCAAGGCCACCGCCCAGAAGAAGATCGAGAAGCAGATCGCGGCGGCCGAGAAGCTGGAGTCCCAGCTGGAGGAGGAGGAGAAGGAGCGGCTGGCCGAACTGGAGCGGGAGGCCGCCCGCAAGGCGCAGAGCGACTGGCTCGGCACCGGCATCCTCGACGACCTCGACGGCAAGGCCACCGCCCAGGGCAAACAGGCCGTGAAGTACGCCACCGCGCAGATCGGCAAGCCGTACGTGTGGGGCGCCGAGGGCCCCGAGTCGTACGACTGCTCCGGACTGACCTCGCAGGCCTGGGCGAGCGCCGGCCGCGGCATCCCGCGCACCTCGCAGCAGCAGTGGCAGCAGCTGGAGCGCGTCGCCGTCCAGGACATGCGCCCCGGCGACCTCGTCATCTACTTCGACGACGCCAGCCACGTGGGGATGTACGTCGGCGACGGCACGATCGTGCACGCCCCGCGTCCCGGCCGCACGATCACCGTCGCGGGCGCCGGTTCGATGCCGATCCTGGGGGTCGTACGGCCGGACGCGGGCTGATCCCGACGCGGGCCGCGCAGTTGGTGACCTGGGCCACGTGACCCACTCCACGCGCGGCCCGCCGCCGAACCGCCCGCCGACGTGACGTTCGTCATCCCCGCCGGTCGGGCACCGTGTCCAACTGCGCCACCAAACGCGGCATATGACAGCGGCCCGCGATCATCCGGCGTGCCGTACACCATTCCGCTGCGCCGCCGACACCCGCTATGGTCCCCGTCGGTGGGTCGAGGTCCCTCGCCCCGCCGTGCCCTCGGGGGGAGGGAAGGAAACCAGGACAATGCCCGTACCCGTACCGCGGCAGAGAGCGATCCCGGCCGTGGAGAGTGGTCAGGCGCCCGCCGCGTCCACCGGCGGCCCCTCCGGAGACCCCGGTGCCGTGGCCCCGCGCAAGGAAGACACGGCCGAGAACACCACCGGCACCACCGCCGCCGTCAACCACACCAACCTGACGCTGCTGCTGATCGAGGACGATCCCGGCGGCTCGCCGTTCGTGCCCGAACTGCTCGACCAGGCCGGCAAGCCCATCCGGGTGCGCACCGCCCGCAACCTCACCGAGGCCGAGCGGCTGCTCACCGACGACGTCCACTGCATCCTGCTGGACCTCGCGCTGCCCGCCCCCGGCCGGGCCGGCGAGGGCGACGACGACGAGCTGGCCGTGCTCCGCCATGTGCTGGAGCTCGCGCCCCGGCACGCCGTGCTCGCCCTCACCTCGCGCGGGGACGCCGAGCGCGGCGCCGAGGCGGTGCGCGTGGGCGCCCAGGACTACCTCTTCCGAGACGAGCTGGACAGCCGGCTGCTGAACCGGGCCATCCGGTACGCCGTCGAGCGCAAGCGCTCCGACACGGCCGAGCGGCGGCTCGCCGAGGGCCGGCTGCGGGCCCAGGAGAACGCCCGCCTGGAGCGCGGTCTGCTGCCCACGCCTCTGCTGGAGGGCTCCGCGCTGCGGTTCGCCGCCCGCTACCGGCCCGGCCGCTCGCGCGCGCTGCTCGGCGGCGACTTCTACGACGTCGTCCGCACCCCGGACGGCACCGTGCACGCCATGATCGGCGACGTCTGCGGGCACGGCCCGGACGAGGCCGCGCTCGGTGTCGAGCTGCGGATCGCCTGGCGCGCGCTGACGCTGGCCGGACTGTGCGGGGACGAGCTGCTGAACACCCTCCAGCAGGTGCTGGAGCACGAGCGCTCGGACGAGGAGATCTTCGCGACGCTGTGCACGGTGGACATAGCGCCCGACGGCCGCCGCGCGGGCCTGTGCCTGGCCGGCCACCCGGCGCCGCTGGTGGCCCGCCCCGGACGCCCGCCGCGGCTGCTGCCGTACGACAACAACGGCCCCGCACTAGGTCTGCTGCCCGGGGCCCGCTGGCCGCGGATGCAGGTGGAGCTGGGGGCCGAGTGGAGCCTGATGCTCTACACCGACGGTCTGATCGAGGGCCGCGTCGGCGAGGGCCGGGAACGGCTCGGCCAGGACGGCATGGTCGACATGATCAGCCGCCAGCTGGCCTCCGGCCTCAGCGGCGAGCAGCTGCTGCGGGCCGCGGTGAACGAGGTCCGCGAGCTGAACGGCGGCGAGCTGACGGACGACGTGGCGGTGCTGCTGCTGGACCGCGTGCCCTAGGGGGTGTCTCGTCGATCAGGCCGGATCAGCGAGCGGCGTCTGGTGCCGTGCATCGCAAGGCGGAGGAGGGCGGCATGGCGGAGCCATGGC
>NZ_JBEPAL010000027.1:0-119943 GCF_040298625.1 Streptomyces sp. NPDC001532 | reverse complement strand
CCCCGGTGCGCGGTGTCCGCGGCCGGGCTGCCGTCCTCCGTCATGGACGGCAGCCCGGCCGTGGGGAAGCCGGCCGCCGCCAGGCCCTCGGTCACGGCGGCGTCCCACAGCTTCCCCGCGGTCCGGCCGGAGGCCGGGGTGGGGAACGGGTAGTTCCCGAACACCACCCCGGTCCTCCGGCCTTCGGCCCCGCCGGACGCGGCAGCGGGGGATGCACCCGCGTCGGCCAGGGCGTCGTGGGCCGTCCGGAGCGCCCAGTGGAACGAGCGGTCCAGTCCGGCGAGCAGGTCGTCGGGCAGTGCGCAGCCCTCGGGTACGGCGACGTCGGCCTCGGTGCCGAGGAAGCCGCCGCGGGTGCAGTAGATGCGGTGCCGGTCGCGGTCGGCCGGCGGGCCGGGCTCCGGTGCGTGCGGGTCGTGTCCGAAGATCCGCTCGCCGCCCTCGGTGCGGGAGTCGACCGCGTCCATCAGGTTGCGCCAGTAGGCGTCGGGCGTCGCCGCTCCGGGGAACAGGCAGGACAGGCCGACGATCGCGTAGGAGCCCATGGGATCCGCCTTCGGGGTTGTCAGACCGTCACCGGGGCGACGGAGCCGCCCTGCTGCCGGAACCGGCTCTCCAGTTCGGCGTCCTCCACGGCCGCCACGTCCTCCAGTACGGCGAGCACCCGGCCGTCGGGGTCGGTGGCGGTCACCGTGCAGGTGATGCCGGTCCGGCCGGCCCGGACGTCCTCGACGGCGATGAGGAAGTCCGTGTCGGAGGGCAGCGGGGCGAACAGCCGGGCCCGGCCGATCTCCATGGGCAGGCAGGCCCGTCCGCGCTGTTCGCGCACCCACACCAGGACGGCCTGGAGCAGCAGGTCGGCGAGGACGGGGCTGTGCAGCCGGGTGTGGTGGCCGCGGTGCGCGGCCCGGTCGTCGGCGAGCCGGGCCCGGACCAGCAGCCGCTGCCCGTCGGCGGCGAGGACGGTGCGCAGGCCGCGCAGCGAGGGGCCGTGGAAGAGCGTGCCGTCGCGGTAGAGGCGGGCGGCGTCCCGGCCTGGCCCGGCGGTGCGGGCGAGCGCGGCGAGGTCGGTGCGGTCGGCCGGGGCGGCGCCGCTGCCTGCGCTGCCGCTGCCTGCGCTGCCGCTGCCTGCGCTGCCGGTCTCCGCGGTGCCGAGGCGGACGCTGTAGGCGGGCCGGCCGCGGCCGGCGGCGTCGACGGCGGAGGCGAGCACCTCGGTCTCCGCCGTCCCGGCGACCGGTTCCAGGGACAGCCGCAGCCGCTGCGGGGCCTCGGTGTCGGGCTCGCCCCAGGTGATGCCCTTGAACACCTTGAACCCGCTCGCCCCGGTCACCTCGCGGCCGGTGGCCGTCTCCACGGCGTGCGCGAGCAGGCCGAGCGCGGCGGTGGCGGGCAGCACCCGGCGGTCGCCGAGGGCGTGGTCGGCGAGCAGCGGCCCGGCGGCGACGTCGGCGAGGGTGCGGTCCACGACGAGCGGGGCGGCGGTGCGGGTGTCCGGCGGGGCGGACAGCGGGGTGAGCGGTCCGGTGACGACGACCGTGTCGTGGGCGTGGGCCGCCGTGAACTGCTCGGCGAACATCCCGGCCCCGGTCGCGACCGGCACCAGGGCGACGCCGCGCGAGGCGAACATCTCCCGCAGGTCGTCGGAGACCATTCCGCCGTCCCAGGCACCCCAGTTCATCGCGGTCACCCGCGCGGAGGGCAGCTCCCGCTTCAGCCGGGCGGCGATCCGGTTCAGTGCCTCGTTGGCCATCGCGTAGTCGGACTGGCCCCGGTTGCCGAAGAACCCGGCGACCGAGGAGAACAGCACCACGTGCCGCAGTTCGGCGATGCCGCGCAGCACGTCGAGGACGTTGCCGAGGCCGAGCAGCTTGGTGGCCAGCACCCGGCGGATCTCCTCCGGCGTCTTCTGCGCGATCAGCCGGTCGGCGAGCACTCCGGCGCCGTGCACCACACCGGTGACGCGTCCGGCGTACGGCGTCAGCTCGCGGCGGACGGCCACGGCGTCCGTGATGTCCACGGCCAGGTACTCCACGCGGGCGCCGGTGGCGGCGAGCCGGGCGAGGTTCGCGGCGATCTCACGGGCCGCGGTGATCTCCCGGTACTCCGCCTCCACCGCGCGCGGCAGCGGCTTCTGCCCGCCCTGCGCCATCCGGCGGGCGATCAGTCCGCGCAGCGCGGGCCCCTCCTGTCCCACGGCCCAGTCGGGTTCGGCGGCGGGCCGGCTGCGGCCGAGCAGCAGCAGACCGGCGGGGCGGGCGGCGACCAGCGCGTGCAGGCAGTCCGCGGTGATGCCGCGGGCGCCGCCGGTGACGACGAGCAGGTCGTCGGCGGTGAGTTCCGGTACGGCGGCGGCGCGCGGCGGCGCCGGGTCCGCGGACGGCGCGACGGTACGGCGGCCGGCGGCGTCGTGCGCCACGTCGGCCGGCGTGACCGACAGGTCGCCGATCTCCTCCAGGAAGCGGGCACCGATCGTGGCCGGTGCCAGGTCCGGAGCGAAGTCGACGGTACGGGCGAACAGTTCCGGCGCCTCCACGGCCAGCGTCTTCACCAGTCCGGCGATGCCGCCGAGCAGCGGGGAGCCGTCACCGCCGCCGGTCTGGCCGCCGGCCCCGTCGAGCGAGGTCACGGCCACGAACGCGGCCCGGCCGCCGTCCGCCGCCACCGCCTTCAGCGCGGGCAGGGCGTGCTTGGCCACCAGCAGGCCGTGTTCGAGGCGGCGCAGCGCCTGCGCCCACTCCGGTCCGGCCTCCGCGGCCACCTGGACGACCAGGTCGGCCCGCCCGCTCACCAGCGCCCCGGCCAGCTCGGCCTCCTCCCAGCCCGCCAGCCACCGTACGGCGTCCGCGTCCGGCACTCGGGCGTCGGCGCCGGGCAGCACCACGACCTCGACCCGCCAGCCGTCACCCCGCAGCGCGCCGGCGAGCGGCCGGCTGAGCGGGGAACCGTCGTGCACCAGGACGGCGGTGCGGGCGTCGGCGTAGGCACCGACCAGGACGTGCGGCGGAGGTATCTCCGTGACCTCGGCGTAGGTGCGGCCGATGCCGGGAGCGGTGGGGTAGGTGACGGTGAGCGGCGCCGCGGCACCCGAGCCGGCGGGGGCCGACACGGCGGAGCTGAGGAAGTTCGCGATGTCGTCCAGCGTCCGCAGCTCCGCCAACACCTCCGGATCCACGTCGTCCGACACCGGATACGACTCCTGCAACGCCCCGAGTATCTGGACCCGCTTGATCGAGTCGATGCCGAGATCCGCCTCGACATCCATGCCGGGCTCCAGCATCTCCACCGGATAACCCGTCTTCTCCGCCACCGCACCCATCAACGCCTCCAGCACACCGGAGACGGCAGCGGGCGCAGCGGGAACCTCGGTCGGCTCGGGCTGGGGCTGGGACACCGGGACAGAGGAGGCCAGGAAGTTCGCGATGTCATCCAGCGTCCGCAGCTCCGCCAACACCTCCGGATCGACGTCCTCGGACACCGGATACGACTCCTGCAACGCCCCGAGTATCTGCACCCGCTTGATCGAGTCGATGCCGAGATCCGCCTCGACATCCATGCCGGGCTCCAGCATCTCCACCGGATAACCCGTCTTCTCCGCCACCTCACCCATCAACGCCTCCAGCACACCGGAGACCGGCGCAGCAGCGGGAACGGGAGCAGGAGCGGGCGCGGGCTCGGACACCGGCTCAGCCACCGGCGCCGACACAGTCGAGCTGAGGAAGTTCGCGATGTCGTCCAGCGTCCGCAGCTCCGCCAGCACCTCCGGATCGACGTCCTCGGACACCGGATACGACTCCTGCAACGCCCCGAGTATCTGCACCCGCTTGATCGAGTCGATGCCGAGATCCGCCTCGACATCCATGCCGGGCTCCAGCATCTCCACCGGATAACCCGTCTTCTCCGCCACCGCACCCATCAACGCCTCCAGCACACCAGAGACGGCAGCGGGCGCAGGAGCGGGCGAGGGAGCTGGAGCGGGCGCGGGCTCGGACACCGGCTCAGCCACCGGGGCCGACACAGTCGAGCCGAGGAAGTTCGCGATGTCGTCCAGCGTCCGCAGCTCCGCCAACACCTCCGGATCCACGTCGTCCGACACCGGATACGACTCCTGCAACGCCCCGAGTATCTGCACCCGCTTGATCGAGTCGATGCCGAGATCCGCCTCGACATCCATCCCCGGCTCCAGCATCTCCACCGGATAACCGGTCTTCTCCGCCACCGCCCCCATCAACGCCTCCAGCACACCGGAGACCGGCGCAGAAGCGGGAACGGGAGCAGAAGCGGGAGCAGGAACAGGCACGGGCGCAGCCGGGACTTCCGCCTCCGGCACCGGCACCGGCACCGGCACCGGCTCCGGCGTCGGCACCGGGACCGCCTCCGGTGTCGGCTGCTGCGTCCGCTCCTCACCTCGCAGCGCCTCCAGCAGGAGCCGTGTCGAGCGCTCGTGTGCCGCCCCGATCGCCGCGCCCTGCTCGCGGATGAGCCGGACGGCGGCTTCCGTGTCGGGGTGGGCGCCGGACCGTACGGACTCCTCCAGGGCACGGATCGAGGCGTGCACGGTGTCGGCGTGGGCGGTCAGGATCTCCGCCTGGAGGCCGAGGCCCTCGCGGAGCACGGCCTCGACACCGGTCCCGGGAACCGCCTCGGCAGCGGGCTCCGGCCTGGGCTCCGGCGTGGGCTCCGGCGCGGTGCCGGTCAGCGCGAGCGGCTGGGACAGCGACGCGCGGTAGGCCGTACGGCGGTCCTCGGTGACGTAGTTGATGCCGCGCAGCGGGATGCTCATGCCCTTGCGGGCGGCCTCGGCCGGGCGCGGGGCGACATGGTCGTCGAGGCCGGTCAGCGGCAGGCCGAGCACGGCGAGTTCGACGGCCGCGCGCTTCAGCGACAGTTCGCTGTCCTTGGCGGGGCCGCCGTCCACCGCGAGGGTGACGACGTCGGAGCGGCCTTCGAGGATGCGGTCGACGAGGTCGGTGAGGACGCGCTTGGGGCCGAACTCGACGAAGACGCGGAAGCCGTCGGCGTACATCCGCTCGATGCCGGAGACGAAGTCGACGGGGTGCAGCAGCTGGTCGACGAGGGTGCGCCGGTTGGCGCCGGCGTCGGTGCCGTAGGCGGAGCCGGGCGCGTTGGCGTAGACGGGGATGGCGGGGGTGCCGAGTCCGGTGCGGTCGACGGCCTCGCGGAAGGCGTCCGCGGCGTGGGCGACGAAGCCGGTGTGGAAGGCGGCGGAGACGGGCAGCCGGGTGGCGCCGATGCGGCGGCCGGAGGCGTCGGCGACGAGCCGGTCGATCTCCTCGGTGGGACCGCCGACGACGATCTGGCCGGGCGCGTTGATGTTGCAGATGGCGACGTTGCGGTAGGTCGCGACCAGGCCCTGTACGTCGGTGAGGGAGGCGCGGATGGCGGCCATGGCGCCGGGGTCGAAGTCGGCGGGGGCGTGCTCGGGCGGGGCCATGGCCCGGCCGCGGGCGCGGGCGAGCTGGGCGAACCGGTCGTCGTCGAGGGCGCCGGCCGCCCACAGGGCGGTGAGTTCGCCGAAGCTGTGGCCGATGGCGCCGTCGGGGCGGAAGCCGAGCTCGCGCAGCCAGGTGTACTGGCCGGCGGCGAGGGCGCCGATGGCGGGCTGCGCGTAGTCGGTGCGGCGCAGGGCCGTCTCCTGTTCGCGTCGGGCGGCGTCGCTGAACGCGGGCGGCGGGAAGACGGTGCGGGCCAGGGTGTCGGGGCCCTCGCTGAGCCGGTTGGCGCGGTCGAAGGCGGCGCGCACGGGCGGCAGGGCGAGCGCGGCGCTGCGGCCCATGCCGACGTACTGGCTGCCCTGTCCGGCGAAGACGGCGGCGGCCTTGGTGCCGGCGGGCAGGGCCGTGCGGCGGTAGGTGATGCCCTTGGGGTGCTGCCAGGTGTCGGCGTCGGGGCGGGCGCGCAACAGTTCGGCGGCGGTGGCGCGCAGCTCGTCGAACTCGGCGTCGGTGCGGGCGACGATGCCGACGCGGGCGTGCTGCTCGGGTACGGGGCGCTGGTCGTCGGGGTCGGCGCCGTTCTCCAGGCGGGCGGCCAGCGCCTCGGGTCCGGCGGCGTGCCACAGGCCCCAGCGGACGACCGGGCCGAGCACCTGGGCGTCGGTGCGGGTGCCGTCGTGCTCTTCGAGGACCATGTGGAAGTTGGTGCCGCCGAAGCCGAACGAGGAGACGGCGGCGCGCCGCTTGTCGCGGGCGGGGTCGAGGATCCAGGGGCGGGCCTCGGTGTTGACGTAGAACGGGGTGCGCTCGGGGTCGACGGCGGCGCTCGGGGTCTCGACGTTGATGGTGGGCGGCAGCACCTTCTGGTGCAGGGCGAGGGAGAGCTTGATGAGGCTGGCGGCGCCCGCGGCGGCCTTGGTGTGCCCGATCTGGGACTTGACGCTGCCGATGGCGGCGTAGCCGTGGTCGTCGGTGCCGGCGGAGACCACGGTGGACAGCGCGGACAGTTCGGTGTGGTCGCCGACGGCGGTGCCGGTGCCGTGCGCCTCGAACAGTTCGACGGAGCCGACGGGGACGTCGGCGTCCTCGTAGGCGCGGCGCAGGGCGAGCTGCTGGCCCTCGGCGCGGGGCGCGTAGATGCTCTTGAAGCGGCCGTCGCTGGAGGTCCCGATGCCGCGCAGCACGGCGTAGATCCGGTCGCCGTCGCGTTCGGCGTCGGCGAGCCGCTTGAGGGCGAGCATGCCGATGCCCTCGCCGATCAGCGTGCCGTCGGCGGACTCGTCGAAGGGCCGGATGAGCTGGCTCCTGGAGAACGCCGGGGTCTTGCTGAAGCACATGTACATGAGGATGGTGTTCTCGGCGTCGCAGCCGCCGGTGATCATCAGGTCGGCGCGGCCCTCGATCAGTTCGCTGACGGCGAGCTTGACGGCGGCGAGGGAGCTGGCGCAGGCGGCGTCCACGGTGCAGTTGGTGCCGCCGAGGTCGAAGCGGTTGGCGATGCGTCCGGCGACGACGTTGCCGAGCATGCCGGGGAAGGAGTTCTCCTCCCAGGGGATGTACGCCTTCTTGAACCGTTCGGCGATCTCCTCGGCGTCCTGCTCGCTGAGGCCGGCGCTGCGCACGACCTCCTTGAGCACCGGTGTCTGGAGGCGGGCGGAGAGCGGCTGGGTCAGCGAGTTGGCGCCGGTGACGCCGAGGACGACCCCGGTGCGGGAGGCGTCGTACCAGTCGCCGCGGTCGGTGCCGGCGTCGCGCAGCACGTCGCGGGCGACGGTGAGGGAGAGCAGCTGGAGGATGTCGGTGACCTCCAGGGTGTTCGGCGGCAGGCCGAACTCCATGGGGTTGAAGGCGATCTCCGGGAGGAAGCCGCCGCGCCGCACATAGGTCTTGTCCTCGGCGGCGGGGTCGGGGTCGTAGTAGTCCTCGGGGTTCCAGTGGGACGCGGGGACGTCCTCGATGCAGTCGGCGGCGTCCACGATGTTGTGCCAGAACGCCCGCACGTCGCGCGACTTGGGGAACAGGCCCGCCAACCCGACGATCGCGATCGGGGTCTCGGCCAGACGTGGGTAGCGCACGATGGTCCTCCGATGGTCCTGTGGGGCATGCGTGTCGGGTGCGGCGGGGGGTGCGGGGCAGGGCGCGGTGCGGGGCGCGGTCAGCCGGTCGGGCCGGCGGGCTGCGGTGCCGTGGCGGCCAGGGCGGTGAGCGCGGTGACGGTCTCCGGTTCGCGCAGCATCGTGTAATGGTCGCCGGGTACGGCCAGGTGGCGTGGCGGGCGGCCGCTGAGGCCGCTCCAGCCGAGGTCGGGGCTGGCGGGCAGCAGCGAGCGCTCCGGTTTGACGACGGTGACGGAGCGGTCGAGCGGGTCGGGCAGATAGCCGGCGGTGCAGCGGTTGTTGCGGACCAGTCCGGCGTGGAAGGCGGCGTACAGCTTGCGCAGTCCGGCGGGTTCGGTGCCGGCGGGCAGGACGTCCTGGGCGACGGCCGCGCGCAGCAGGGCGTCGAGGTCGCAGGTGGCGGCGGCGTCGGTGACGAGGCGGCGGCCGCGCCGGGCGCCGAGGTACATCGCGAACCAGTCGAGCAGCAGCGCCGGTTCGAGCGCGTCGTCGGGCCGCTGGAAGGCGGCGACGGGCGCGATGGAGTCGAGAACGACCAGCTCCTGGAGGCTGCCGCCGTGTCCCTCGGCGTCGAGCCGGGCGGCGATCTCGTAGCCGACGACCCCGCCGAAGGACCAGCCGATCAGGGTGAGGGGCCGTTCGGTGAGGCCCCCGGCGGTCAGCGCGGTGTGGCAGCGGGCGGCGAGGGCGCGCACGCCGACCACGGGCGCGGCCGGGTCCAGGGCGGCCGTGACGTACTCGGGGACGGCCCCGAGGTCGAGCAGGTACGGCGCGGTGTCCTCGGGCAGCCGGTCCGCGAGGTCCGCCCACGCCGTGGCCGGGAGGGCGCCGGGGTGGACGGCGACGACCGGCCGGGCCGCCGGGTCCGCCGGGCGCAGCGGCGTCAGCAGCGGCCGGGGCGGCGGCTGCCGGCGGGCCGGCCGGCCGGCGGGGGCGGGTTCAGGCAGCGACATGCCGGTCGCTCTCCTCGGCGATGTGCTCGGACAGGGCGGCGATGGTCGGGTGGTACCAGAGCGCGGTGGCCTCCAGTTCGAAGCCGAGCCACTTCTCCAGCTCGCCCGCGAGGATCAGCGCCTCGGTGGAGTCGAGGTCGAACTCGTCGAAGTAGCGCTCGGGGTCGATCTGCGCCGGCTCCACTGCGAGCCGGACGGCGAGCTTCTCGACCAGCCAGGCCTGGGCCTCTTCGGCGGTGACACGCTGCATGTCGATTCCCCTCAGGTCAGTTCCGTGCGTTCGGTTCGGTGGGCGCCTGCGCGGCGGGTGCGGCCCGCAGCTCGCGGTTGACGGCCTCGGCCGCCATGCGGCCGGAGACGAACCCGGCCTCGTGGGAGCCGATGAGGTCGACGCCGATGCGCGGTGCGTGGAAGTAGGAGCCGGCGAGTTTGATCCGGCCGCCGGGTGCGTTGACGTCGTAGATCGTGCGCTGCATGGCCCGGACGTCGAGGTCGATGACGGGGTGGGTGAACGGCAGTTCGCGCACCACGAGTTCGTCGCGCGGGGTGATCGGCGAGTCGAGGGTGACGAAGTAGTCGTGGCGGGCGGTGAAGCCCTGGAGGGCGTTCATGTAGTAGGCGACCCAGGTGCGGGGCCGGCCGTCCACCGTCTTCAGGCCGTAGTTCCAGCTCTGCCAGCGCTCCCGGCGGGGCGGCATGCAGGCGGGGTCGGTGTGCAGCACGGCGCTGGTGGAGCTGTAGCGGACCCTGCCGAGGATCTCCGCCTGGCGCGGTGTGGGGCGTTCGAGCAGGGCGAGGGTCTGGTCGGCGTGCGCGGCGAGGACGGCGTAGTCGTAGCGCTCCTCGCCGGCGGCGGTGCCGACGACGACCGCGCCGTCCTCCTCGCGGACCCGGGTGACCGGGGAGCCGGTGCGGACGGTGCCGCGCAGGCCCGCGACGATCCGCCGGACGTACTCGATGCTGCCGCCGGCCACCGTCTTCCAGGCGACGGAGCGGCCGCCGAGGCCGCCCGGGTCGTGGGACATGAAGAAGGCGATCACCGTGGTGGCGGGCATCTCCCAGATCAGTTCGGCGGGCACGGACCAGACGGCGGTGGCGAGCAGCACGACGTAGCCGTACTTGAAGGCGTCGCTGTAGCCGCCGCGGTCGAGGTAGTCGCCGAGCGAGAGGTCGGTGCGTCCGCGCAGGAAGTCGCGGGGGGCCTCGCGGTGGAAGCGTTCGGCGTCCCGCCACAGCGGCAGGAAGTCCGCCGGGTAGCGGGCGGCGATCTCGCTCTCGTCGAGCTCGAACTCGGCGGTGCCGTAGTCGAGTCCGCGGTCGAGGTCGAAGAAGTCGAAGCCGCCGGTGTGGTCGAGTGCGGTCACGCCGAGCTTCTCGAAGAACGCGGTGAGGTCGGGGTAGGTGCGGGCGTTGAAGACCACGAAGGCCGTGTCGACGCCGATCGTCCGGCCGTCCTCGTCGACCTCCACGGTGTGGGCGTGACCGCCGGGGCGGTCCTGGCTCTCGTACACGGTGACTTCGACGTCGTCCGGCAGATGATGGGCGGCGGAGAGTCCGGCGATACCGGCTCCGACGACTGCGACGCGGGTGGTCATGGCAGGGCTGCACCTCGGCTCGAACGGTTCTCGACGACGGGAACGGGCACGGTGACGCGACGGCCGGTGCGCAGAGGGCTGATACCTCTGAAGGGGGCGCCCCGCGCTGCTGTTCGAACGCTCGGCGGTTGGCGCAGAAGAACCGTAGGCGCGGCCCGAAAACAGCGTCAATCGCCCCATCGGGAACCTCGCACACCCGATCGAACCCTTCGATCGCCCGGCACGGACCTGTCCGAACCACCGGCCATGCCGACTCCGGGGGACGGCTTGCGGCGCGGTGCGGGGCGGCGCGGTGCGGGGCGGGGCGGCGCGAGGTGAGGGGGCGGTGCGGCGGGCGGGGTGCGGGGTCGCGGGCGGGGTGCGGGGTCGCGGGCGGGTGCAGGGTCGCGGGTGGGGTGCAGGTGGCGGGCGCGGCCGTGGTCCGGGTTCGGCTGGAATTCGTTCTTGTGGGGGTGACCGGAATCGGGGCTGAGCGGACTCTGTACGGGTGGCGGCGATGCGCCGTCGTCGGTACGGAGGGGAGCAGCCGCATGCCCACGATTCCCTGGATGCCTGGCACCGCCCAGGACACCGCCAAAGCCGCCGAGGCGGGCCGGCCGGTGGTCATGGCGTCCCGGCTGGAGTTGAAGTCCCTGCTGAGCGTGCCCCGGTTCTTCCTGCTGTCGCTGGTGGTGTTCCGGCAGGTCCGCAGGTCGCCCGGCCTGATCGGGGCCTCGCTGCGGGCGGAGCCGCTGAAGCGGACGTTCTGGACGCTGTCGGCGTGGCGGGACCAGGCCGCGCTGGAGGCCTTCAACCGGACGGATCCGCACGCGAAGAGCGTGCGCGGGCTGCGCCCCGCGATGAAGGGTTCGGTCTTCGTCTTCTGGAACGCGGAGGCCGACCAGCTGCCGGTCGACTGGGACGAGGCGCGGCGCCGCCTCGCCGACCAGGCGACGAAGGAGGCCCCGTCGGCATGAGTACGGCCTCCGCCGAGTCCGAGGGCACCGAGCCCGTCGCCCCGCCCGCGCCGCCGGTCGTCCCGCACGGCAGGCTGGTGCTGCTCGCCGCCTGCCTCGGGTTGTTCATGTCGTTCGTCGAGGTCACCGCGGCGATCTCGACGCTGCGGGCGCTCCAGGTCGACATGGGCGTGGCGCCCGCCGACCTGAGCTGGGTGTCGAGCACGTACACGCTGGTGGTCGCGGCCTGTGTGCTCTCCGGCGGGGCGCTGGGCGAACGGTTCGGGCGGCGCCGGGTCTTCCTGACCGGGGTCGTCCTGCTGGCCGCCGGTTCGCTGGTGGTGGCGGCCGCCGCCGGGTACGGCTGGGTGCTGCTGGGCCGGGCCGTCAGCGGTCTCGGCGGGGCGCTGGTGCTGCCCACCTCACTGGCGCTGATCACCACGACGTTCTTCGTGGACCTGCCGCGCATGCTGCGGTACATCGCGGTGTGGGTGTCGGTCTCCGGTATCGGCCTGGCCGTGGGCCCGCTGGTCGGCGGGCTGCTGCTGGAGGCGTCGGGCTGGCGGGCGGTGTACCTGGTGAACACTCCGCTCGCGGTCGTCACCGTGCTGGTCACGCTGCGCGCGGTCGCCGAGTCCCGGGTGCCGGACCGGCCGCTGGACCTGGCCGGGCAGCTGTGGGCGGTGCTGGGCCTGTCCACGCTGATCTACGGCATCGCGGTGGGCGGCCGGTGGGGGTACGACGACCCGCGCGTCCTCGCCGCCCTGGCGGTGGCCGCCGGGGCGCTCACCGCGCTGGTGCTGACCGAGCGCCGGTCGCCGATGCCAATGCTGGACGTGCGGATGATGGGCAACGCCCGCTACACGGCCGCGCTGTGTGTCGCCGCGGCGTCCTTGTTCGTGTTCGTCGGCGTGGTCTTCGTCGAGGTGCTGTTCCTGCAACGGGTGCGTGGCCTGGGGCCGTTGGGCACCGGGGTGCGGCTGCTGCCCGCGATGCTGGCCTTCGTCGCGGCCACCTTCGCGGCACAGCGGCTGGCGGGCCGGGTGCGGGCGGGGCTGCTGCTGGCGGGCGGATCGCTGGTCGCCGCGGTCGCCGCGCTGGTGCTGCTGCTCCAGCGGCCGGACGGCGGCTACGCGGTCACCGCGGCCGGACTGGTGCTGGTCGGGCTGGGCAGCGGGCTGGTCGTGGCCCCGTCGACGGCCGCCGCCTTCGAGGTGGTGGAGGGGGCGCAGATGGGCGCGGCGTCCTCGGCGGTGACGGCGTTCCGGCAGGTCGGCTCGGTGCTGGCGACATCGGTGCTGGGCGCGGTGCTCGCCCTGCGGTTCCTCGGCACGCTGCCCGAGCGGCTGGCCGAGCGCGGCGTGGCCGGGCCCACCGCCGACCGGGTCATGGAGGTGGCCCGCGCCGGTGGCGGCGCGACCGGCCGCTCCCCCGCCGAGGTGACCTCCGCGGTCACCGACGCCTTCACCGCCGGTGTGCACAGCGCCCTGTGGGTGGTGGCGGCCGTCGCGCTCACCGCGTCCGCGCTCGCCGGACTGCTGCTGGCCCGCGGTCCGCGCCGGCCGTGAGGCACCGGGCGGACGGACTCGGCCCGCCCGCCCGGTACCGCCGTCCGCCCGCCGCCGGTCAGTTGGGTACGTTCGGCACCTTCAGCCGGTCCCAGCTGGCGCGGCCGGGGATGCCGTCGGCGTCGGTGCCGCTGTAGCCGAGTTTGCGCTGCCAGGCGGCGTAGGAGAGGCGGTCGGCCTCGGTCCACTCGGGGCCGGGGCCCTGCTCGTAGCGGCCGCAGCCTTCGGCGACCAGTCTTCGGCCCATCGCGGTGATGACCGGTGAGGTGCGGCCGGCGCGGAAGAAGTCGGCGCCGGGGAAGGGCTCGTAGGCGGGTGCGGGCGGGGTCGGTGTGGTGCCGCCTCCGCCGGTCCGCAGCCGGTCGCCGATACGCCGGCGCATGCCGCTCATCGTGAAGCCGCGCGGGTCGATCTTGCCGGGCTGCCACTCCAGGTGGCCGATGACGGACTTCTCGCTCCAGCCGTGGTGGCGGCAGATCGCGGCGGCGGCCTTCTCGATGGCCTCCTTCTGCGCCTCGGGCCACGGGTCCTCGCCGTCGCCGAGGTTGATGCACTCGAAGCCGTAGAAGTGCTGGTTGCCGTCGGTGTCGGCCTCGTTGTCCGGCGGCAGCGGGCTCTCGTCGATCACGGCGCGCAGGACGTCGCCGTCGCCGAGGCCCGCGTGGTTGGCGCGGCCGTTGCCGACGAGGTGGACATGGCCCTTCTTGTCGATGACGCCGTGGCAGAGCGGGCCGGGCAGCCCGGCGTAGCCGTCGTAGCAGATGTCGACGGAGGCGGCGGTGCCGGAGGTGACGGTGTGGTGGATCATCACCCCGTTGACCGGTCCCCAGGGGCCCTTGTGGTTGCGGTTGTGGGTGCGCCAGTCGCGGACCTCGTGGACCGTCAGGCCCTCTGCCCGCAGGATCTCCACCATCTTGGACGCGCTCAGCGGCTTGGCCATCTCCGGTCTCCTTCCGTCGTCGCGGCTCGTCGCGGCTCGTCGCGGCTCCTCGCGGCCGAGTCAGGGCCAACCGCGTTGTCGTGCCGACCAGTTGGTACCCGGAGGCGACGGCTGGTAACGCCGGTTGCGCGAGCGCCCTGGTGGACGCCGGTTTCCCGGCCCGTCCTCGCGGCGGGCTCGGCGCGGCACGCGCGGCCGGCGGTGCAGCACAATGGGGCGCATGTCCCGTCGCAGCTCGCAGCCCCGGCGCCGCACCGCCGCCACCGCCCCCGTCCCGGACCCCGCGTGTCCGTGCGGTCTCGCGCAGACGTACGAGGAGTGCTGTGGCCGGTTCCACCGGGGTGAGGGCACGGCGCCGACCGCCGAGCGGCTGATGCGCTCGCGCTACAGCGCGTTCGTGCGGCGGGACGAGGCCTATCTGCTGCGCACCTGGCATCCCCGCACGCGCCCGCCGCGGGTCGACTTCGACCCGGGGATGCGCTGGACGGGCCTGGAGATCCTGGACACCGGCGACGGAACGGCCTTCCACAGCACCGGCACGGTGACGTTCCGCGCCTCGTTCCGGGGCGGCGCGCTGCACGAGCGCAGCCGGTTCGAGCGGGTCGACGGGGCGTGGACGTACGTCGACGGGGACTTCCTCGACGACTGAGGGACGTCTCTCGTGGCTCTCTCAGGGCGCCAGGATGTCCAGCTCCTGGAGCGCGCCGACGGTGATCTCCCGGGTCAGCGCCTCGGCGCGCTCCGCGTCCCGGGCGCGCACCGCCTCCGCGACGCGGACGTGCAGGGTGACGGCGGCCGGGTCGGGGTCCTCGAACATCACGTCGTGCTGGGTACGGCCGGTGAGCACCTCGGCGACCACATCACCGAGCCGGGCGAACATCTCGTTGCCGGAGGCGGTGAGGATCACCCGGTGGAAGGCGACGTCGTGGAGGAGATATCCCTCCAGCTGGTGTCCGCGCGAGTTGGCGACCATGCCCAGCGCGCACTCGGTCAGCTCCGCGCACTGTTCGGCGGTGGCGTGCTGGGCGGCCAGGCGCGCGGCCACCGGCTCGATCGAGGAGCGCAGCACGGTGAGCGAGCGCAGCTGGTGCGGCCGGTCGGCGCCGGCCAGCCGCCAGCGGATGACCTGCGGGTCGTAGACGTTCCACTCGGCCTTGGGCCGGACCGTGACGCCCACCCGGCGCCGGGACTCGACCAGGTGCATCGACTCCAGCACCCGCACCGCCTCGCGCATCACGGACCGTGAGACGTCGAAGCGCTGCGCCAGTTCGTCGGTGCGCAGCACGCTGCCCGGCGGGTACTCGCCCGCGGTGATCTCGGGACCAAGGGTGTCCAGTACTCGGCCGTGCAGCCCTCGGCCCGCTGTGCTCATGCACTCAGCGTACGGGGCGGGTCACGCGATCAAAAAGTCAGACTTATTCATCACAGGCTCTTGAATTAGTCGTACCTAATAGGTTTCAGTAGCTCGACATCACCGTGTCGACGAAGACAGCGAGGCAGCGATGAAGACCCCCCACGTCGTCGTGGTCATGGGCGTCGCGGGCACCGGCAAGACCACCATTGGTCCTCTGCTCGCCGCCCGGCTCGGCGTCCCCTATGCCGAGGGCGACGACTTCCACCCCCCGGCCAACATCGCCAAGATGTCGGCCGGCACCCCGCTCACCGACGAGGACCGCCTCCCCTGGCTGGACGCCATCGGTGGCTGGGCGGACGGCCGGGCCGGACTCGGTGGGGTGGTCAGCTGCTCCGCGCTGAAGCGGTCGTACCGGGACCGGCTGCGGGCCGCCGCGCCCGGACTGGTCTTCGTGCACCTCGCCGGGGACCGCGCCCTCATCGAGGACCGGATGTCGCACCGGCAGGGCCACTTCATGCCGACCGCGCTGCTCGACTCCCAGTTCGCCACGCTGGAGCCGCTCCAGGCCGACGAGGCGGGCGTCCGCGTCGACGTCGCCGGCGGCCCCGAGGAGATCACCCAGCGGGCCGTGCTGGCGCTGGACGAGCTCCCCGACCCGGCCCGGTAGCACCCGGCCCGGTGGACCCCGGCCAGGTCGCCCCGGCCCGGTATACCCGGCCGTCAGACCTACCGGCGGGCCCCGTCGCCCCGGTTCCACCCCCCTCGCCCGGCCCCCGGGCACCCTCTCCCCCATCCCCGTACCTGCAAGGGAACACCCGTGACCAGACTCAGCGTCGAGATGCTGGCAGCGGACACCGTCGAGCCCATCACCTCGGCCGGTCATGCGCAGCTGGGCATCGCCGTGCTGGCGGGCATCGCCCTCATCGTCCTGCTCATCACGAAATTCAAGCTCCACGCCTTCCTGGCGCTGACCATCGGTTCACTGGCGCTCGGCGCCTTCGCCGGGGCGCCGCTCGACAAGGCGATCGCCAGCTTCACCACCGGACTGGGCACCACCGTGGCCGGCGTCGGCGTGCTGATCGCGCTCGGCGCGATCCTCGGCAAGATGCTCGCCGACTCCGGTGGCGCCGACGAGATCGTCGACACCATCCTCGCCAGGGCGAGCGGCCGCTCCATGCCGTGGGCGATGGTGCTGATCGCCTCGGTGATCGGTCTGCCGCTGTTCTTCGAGGTCGGCGTCGTCCTGCTGATCCCGGTGGTGCTGATGGTCGCCAAGCGCGGCAACTACTCCCTGATGCGCATCGGCATCCCCGCGCTGGCCGGTCTCTCGGTGATGCACGGACTGGTGCCGCCGCACCCCGGCCCGCTGGTCGCGATCGACGCCGTCCAGGCCAACCTCGGTGTGACGCTGGCGCTCGGCGTGCTGGTCGCCATCCCGACGGTGATCATCGCCGGTCCGGTCTTCGCCCGGTTCGCCGCCCGCTGGGTCGACGTCCCGGCCCCGGACCGGATGATCCCGCAGCGCGCCTCGGACGACCTGGAGAAGCGGCCGAGCTTCGGCGCGACGCTGGCGACCATCCTGCTGCCGGTCGTGCTGATGCTCGCCAAGGCGCTCGTGGACATCGTCGTCGACGACCCCGAGAACACCGTCCAGCGCGTCTTCGACGTGATCGGCTCCCCGCTGATCGCCCTGCTGGCCGCCGTGCTGGTCGGCATCTTCACGCTGGCCCGTCCCGCCGGGTTCTCCAAGGAGCGCGTCTCCGGGATGGTCGAGAAGGGCCTCGCGCCGATCGCCGGCATCCTGCTGATCGTCGGCGCGGGCGGCGGCTTCAAGCAGACGCTGATCGACTCGGGCGTCGGCCAGATGGTCCTGGACATATCCGAGGACTGGTCGATCCCGGCCCTGCTGCTGGCCTGGCTGATCGCCGTGGCGATCCGGCTGGCGACCGGTTCGGCGACGGTGGCCACCGTCTCCGCGGCGGGTCTCGTCGCCCCGCTGGCCGCCGACATGTCGACGACCCACGCCGCCCTGCTGGTCCTCGCCATCGGCGCCGGCTCGCTCTTCTTCAGCCATGTCAACGACGCCGGTTTCTGGCTGGTGAAGGAGTACTTCGGTCTGTCCGTCGGCCAGACGGTCAAGACCTGGTCGGTGATGGAGACGATCATCTCGGTGGTCGCGGGCGCGCTGGTGCTGCTGCTGTCCCTGATCATCTAGCTGCTGCCGCTGATCATCCGGCGGTACCCCGCGCTCACCCGCGGCGCACCGCGAACGAACGGCCCGCTCCCCGCTCACGGCAGGGAGCGGGCCGTTCGCCGCTGTGTCCTCCTCACGGCCGCCACAGCGGATGCTCGCGTTCCGCCCACTCCCGGCCCACCGCTCCGGTCCGCATGCCGCGACGGGACTCCGGGTCGGCGAGAGCCATGCCGATGTGGCCGGCGAGGACGATGCCGATGGTGAGGGCGAGCCAGTCGTGGACGAAGGTGGCGCTGGTGCGCCATCTGAGCGGGGTGAGGTGGGTGAACCACATCAGCAGCCCGGTGCCGAGCATCACCAGCGTGGCTCCCGCGATCCAGGCCGCGTATACCTTCTGACCGGCGTTGAACTTTCCCGCCGGGCGGGCCCCGGGCCGCTTGTCGCGGCGTACGACGGCGCGCAGCCAGCGGCGGTCGTGCGGGCCGAAGCGGTTGAGCAGGCGCAGGTCGGCGCGGAAGGCCCGGGAGGCGAGGGCCGCCAGCACCGGTACGGGCAGGGCGAGCCCGGCCCACTCGTGGACGGTGACGACGAGGGCCCGGCGGCCGACGAGCTGGGCGAGTTCCGGGATGTACAGGCAGGCCGCGGTCAGCACGCAGACGCCCATGAGCGCGGCCGTGACCCGGTGGGTCCAGCGCTCGGCGGCGCTGAAGCGCGGGATCCGGGCGGTGGGCGGGGCGTCAGCTCGTGGGGTCATCGTCCCGTCCGTTCGACCGGCCGACCCAGGCGTCGACGTCGTAGCCGCGCTTCTCCCAGTAGCCGGGCTCGACGTCCTCGGTGACGGTGATGCCGGAGAGCCACTTGGCGGACTTGTAGAAGTACATGGGCGCCACGTAGAGGCGGACGGGGCCGCCGTGGGCGTGGCTCAGGTCCTCGTCCCGCATCCGCAGCGCGACCAGCACGTCCGGGCGGCGGGCCTGGTCGAGGGTCAGGCTCTCGGTGTACGTGCCGTCGAAGCAGGTGAAGCGGACCGCGCGGGCGGTGGGCCGGACGCCCGCGGCGTCCAGCAGCCGGGACAGCCGCACCCCTTCGAACGGGGTGTCCGGCACCCGCCAGCCGGTCACGCACTGCACGTCCCGCACCAGCCGGGTCCGCGGCATGCTCCGGAGGTCGGCGAGGGTGTGGACGGCGGGGCGGTCGACCAGTCCGTCGACGGTCAGGCGGTAGTCGGTGGCGTCCTTGCGCGGTACGGAGGAGGCGACCGAGTAGTAGCGGAAGCCGCCGCCGTTCGGCAGCAGACCGGTCAGACCGGTGGGGTCCTTGTCGGCGGCGCCGCCGAGGAAGGACTCCAGTCCGCGCTGGAGGGTGGGCGCGGCGACCACGCCGAGGGCGCCCAGGCCGAGGGTGCCGAGGAAGACCCGCCGCCCGACCGGGCGGCCCTCCTCCTCGGATTGTCCGATGCTCACCCTGCCATTCGAGCACCCACACCCTGGAGGGGACCAGGGGCCACGGACACGCGTCAGGGTTCCGTAAGCAAGGCGGGTGCCCTCGGGCGGGTGGCGAGGGCACCGTTCGGACGGCGGAGGCGTCACGTGGCCGGCGAGGGCACGCTCGGACGGCGGAGGCGTCGCTTTGACGGCGAGGCCTACGTACGGACGGCGTGGTGGTCCGCAGGGACGGCGTGGTGGCTCGCAGGGACGGCGTGGACGCCGTGCGGACGGCATGGACACGGCACGGGCCGCGTCACGGCCAGGCGGACGACGGCGCCACGGCCGAGCGGACAGCGGTGCCACGGCCGGGCTGACCATGGCCTCACGGCCGGACGGGCGCCCCGCCACCGCGGACGCACCACGGCGTCACGGCCGCGCACCAACGCGCCGGCGGACGGACTCAGCGCCACGGCCGCGCGGGCGACGCGCCACGGCCGCGCGCGGACCACTGCCTCACAGCCGGACGGACGCCGGCGCCGCCACGGCCGCGCGGACGACCCCGCACGGCGAGCGAGCCACGGCCACGCGAACAGCCTCATGGCCGGACGGACGACAGCGTCACCGCCGAGCGGACCGCCGCGCCACGACCGACCGAGCCACGCCTCCACGGCCCCGCGGCCCGCGGCCCCCGGATCGGGGCCTCACGCCTGCCCGTCCGCCTCCCTGTCCAGTTGGAACGCCTCGTTGCCGAGGCCGATGCGGGCGTGGACCTCGGGGGCGCGGGAGCGGAGGATCAGGCCGAGGACGGCTCCGGCGACCGCGGCGACCGCGATGATGCCGGGCAGTATCCAGCTGAGCGCCGACTCCGGGCCGGACCCGACCAGCACGTCGAAGTCCTTCACCGTGTACCCGGCGATCACCAGCAGGGAGATCCCGGCGAGCGCGGAGGTGACCAGCCGCCAGGCCTGCGCGCCCGCGGCGCCCCGGCGGGCGAAGAAGACCACCACGGACAGGGAGGCGGTCGCCATCAGCAGGATGACGCCCAGCGCGCCGACGTTGCCGCCCCAGGTGAACAGGTGCAGCACGGGCTCGGTCGGGTCGCCGGCCGGCTTGTCGTCGGCGAGGGCGAAGGCGATGACGATCACCGCGGAGATCACGGTCTGGAGCAGCGAGCCGATGCCGGGCGCGCCGCCGGCGCCGGTGGTCCGGCCGAAGGTGCGCGGCAGCAGGCCCTCGCGGCCCATGGCGAAGGCGTAGCGGGCGACGACGTTGTGGAAGCTGAGCAGTGCCGCGAACATGCCGGTCACGAAGAGGACGTGCAGGACGTCGGTGAAGGCGCCGCCGAGACGGGACTCGGTGAGGAAGAACAGCAGTCCGGCGCTCTGCTCCCGCGCGGTGCCGACGATCTTGTCGGGCCCGGTGGCCACGGTGAGCGCCCAGGAGCTGAGGGCGAAGAAGACGGCGACGAAGCCGACGGCGAGGAACATCACGCGCGGCACCAGGATGTGCGGGCGGCTGGTCTCCTCGGCGTACACGGGGGCCTGTTCGAAGCCGGTGAAGGCGGCGATGCAGAAGCACAGGGCGGTGCCGACGCCCGCGCCGGTGAGCGTGCCGGGGTCGAACGCGGCCAGCGACAGGCCCTGCGGGCCGGGGTCGGCGACGGCGGCGACGTCGAAGACGACCACCAGGACCAGCTCGATCAGCAGGAGGACGCCGAGCACGCGCGCGTTGACGTCGATCTTCAGCCAGCCGAGCGCGCCGACCACAACCACCGCGATCAGCGCCGGTATCCACCAGGCGATCTCTGTCTCGGCGTAGGTGGCGAAGAGCCCGGCGACCTCGAAGCCGAAGATCCCGTAGATGCCGACCTGGAGGACGCTGTAGGCGGCCAGGGCGACGAAGGAGGCGCTGGCGCCGGCGGTGCCGCCGAGGCCGCGGGAGATGTAGGCGTAGAAGGCGCCCGCGTTGTGGACGTGCCGGCTCATCTCGGCGTAGCCGATGCCGAACAGGACGAGCACCACGCCCAGGATGACGAAGAGCAGCGGCTGGCCGACGATCCCCATCACCGCGAATGTGGTGGGCATGACACCCGCGACCACCATGAGGGGAGCGGTCGCCGCGAGGACGGAGAGCAGCAGGCCGCCCGTACCGAGGCGGTCGGCGCGCAGCGCCCGCTCCTGGCCCTTGAAGGTGCTGATGCCGCCGGCGTCCGCCGGGTTGTCGCTCTTTCTCGTGCTCGAACTGCCCGTCGTCATCGAAGACCGTCCTTCTGTCGGGGTGAGGGCTGTCGGGGTGAGGGCTGACCGGGGTGAGGGCTGACCGGGGTGGAGGCCGGCCGTGCGGGGTGTCACATGGGGGGTGGTTCACACCGTGCCGAGCGCGTTGTCGCGGGCGGCACGGAAGGCGGCGAGCGGGTCGCGGTCCGGGTAGGACCACGGCTCGGGGGTGGCGTGTTCGCCGATGCGGTGGAACAGCGCGGCGGCCTCGGCGCCCCGGCCCTCGCAGTACTTGGCGTGGGCGAGGAAGTTCAGATCGACCAGGCGGCGCGGATGGCCCTCGTGCTCCCACTCCAGCCACCAGTCGAACGCGGCCTTCATCACCTGCCGGGCCCGGCGGCCGGTCCAGTGCCCGGAGGCGGCCGGGTCGGCGGGCTCGAAGCCGGCGCCGGCCAGCACCCGGTAGCGCTCGGCGTGCGCCACCACCGGCAGGATCGCCAGCGGCGAGTCCGCGGGGGCCTGCTCGGCGGCCCAGGCGGCGAAGTCGTACACCTCGTGCAGCGGGTCGGAGCCGGCCTCGGCGCGCCGCTCGGCGAGCCGGGCGACCATCAGATGGTGCGCGTGGTGGTGGTCGGCGTACCGCGCCCGCACATGCTCGAAGGTCCGTACGACGTCCGCCTCGCCGCCGAGGTGGCGCTCCAGCAGGAGCAGGCCGAGCCAGGGCGTGGGGTCGGCGGGGACGCGTTCGGCGGCGTCGCGGCAGGCCTCGCGGGCCCGGTCGGGCTTCTCCTTGCCGCGGACGGCCCGCCGGACCAGGGCGAGGGCGAGCAGGACGGCGGCGTCGGCGGAGTCGGGTTCGGCGAGCAGCCACTCGCGGGCCCAGGCGGCGCTGTAGGACTCGCCGGCGAGGACGGTGGCGCGGTGTCCGCGCCGGTCCCAGTCGTCGCCGGTGCGGGCGAGCAGGGAGCGGGCCGCCTGCCAGCGGCCCTGGGCGAGGGCGGCGCGGGCGTCAGCCAGCTCGGTGTCGTCGAGTGCCGAGTCGTAGGCCCCGTCCGCTCTCTTGCGGCCGCGACCGAAGGGAGGCGGGGGCGGGGACACCTCTGGACTTCCTCGGGGATTTCGCTGGGCTGACTCGGATTGGCCTGTGACTCGGATTGGTCTGTGCCATCGGGTGATCACGCACAGCAAACCCTCAGTCAACGGTTTCCGTCAAGCTCCGGCGGCACATGACACGCGTCAACGAACCTGCGGGAAAAGGGACTTGCCTCGACGCCGAGATCGACTCCGCCTCCGGACGGCCATCGGGGGTGACGTACGTCATAGCGCGGGCCCGCCGGGCCGCGCAGCATGGCCGACGCACCCCTTTTGTCCCGGCACCGCCGAATGATCACCCAGGGAGCAGCTTGTCCATCTCGGTTCTGGTGCTCGCCCTGAGCGCCGCCTGCTGCCTCGGCTTCGGCTTCGTGCTCCAGCAGAACGCGGCCCAGCGCGCACCTCTCGGTGACTTCCTCTCGCCGCGCCTGCTGCTGGACCTGATGAAGGTGCCCAGCTGGCTCGGCGGCATCGGTCTGATGGTCGTCGGCATGGCGCTCGGCGCGGTCGCGCTCGGCCAGGGCGAGATCTCCGTGGTGGAGCCCCTGCTCGCGACCAATCTGCTCTTCGCCCTCGCCCTGTCCCGGCACCGCACCCGGCAGCCGCTCGGCCGCCGGGGCTGGGCCGGGCTCCTCCTGCTGGCGGGCGGGGTGACCGCGTTCCTGGTGGCCGGTGAGCCGCGCGGCGGCAGCGCGGTCACCGAACCGCTGCGGCACTGGCTGATCATCGGCGCGATGGTCGGGACGGCGCTGCTGCTGACCGCCTGCGCCCGCCGCGCCCGCCTCGGCGGCTCGGCACCGGTGCTGCTGGCACTGGCGGCGGGGCTGCTGTACGGCGTGCAGGACGCGCTGACGCGGGTGAGCGGCCAGCGGTTCGCCGCCGGCGGCGCGGCCGAGCTGCTGACCACCTGGCAGCCGTACGCCGTGCTGCTGCTCGGGGTGACGGGGCTGCTGCTGGTGCAGAGCGCCTTCGAGGCCGCGCCGCTGCGCACCTCGCTGCCCGCGCTCACCGCCGCCCAGCCGCTGGCCGGCATCCTCTGCGGCGTCGGCTTCCTCGGCGACCGGCTGCACACCGACGCGGGCGCGCTGGCCTGGGAGGCCGCGGGGCTCGCGGCCGTGGTGGGCGGCATCGTGCTGCTGGGCCGGCATCCCGCGATGCCGCAGGGCGCCGTCGCCGCCGCACCGGCGCGCGTCCGGGCCCTCCAGCCCGGCTGAGCGGCCGGACCTGCTTGGATGAAGCCATGAGCGCCGCGGACGAGATCCTGGACGTCGTCGACGAGCACGACCGCGTGATCGGGCAGCGCCCGCGCGGCGAGGTGTACGCGCGGGGCCTGAAGCACCGGTGCGTGTTCATCCAGGCGCGCGACGCGCAGGGCCGGATCTTCGTCCACCGGCGCACCCCGACCAAGCTGGTCTTCCCGTCGCTGTACGACATGTTCGTCGGCGGTGTGGTCGGCGCGGGCGAGGCGTACGACGACGCGGCGCTGCGCGAGGCCGAGGAGGAGCTGGGCGTCAGCGGACTGCCCCGGCCCCGGTTCCTCTTCAAGTTCCTCTACGACAACGGCGCCGGCCACGCCTGGTGGTCGGCGGTCTACGAGGTGCGCTGCGACCTTCCGGTGCGCCCTCAGGCCGAGGAGGTCGCCTGGCACGCCTTCCTGCCCGAGGATGAGCTGGCGGAGCGCCTTCCGCGGTGGGAGTGGGTGCCGGACGGGCTGGCGGCCTACGAGCGCCTCCTCGCCCACCGGGCCACGGGCTGACCTGCCCCTTCGTACGGCGCCGGGTACTGTCGTACGCGTGATCGAACTCCTGCGTAACGTCCGGCTGTGGTTCGCGCCCGCGCGGATCCGGGACGAAGGCGGTACCCCGGACTACCGCTTCTCGCTGGCGAACGAGCGCACCTTCCTGGCCTGGCTGCGCACCGCCCTCGCGCTGATCGGTGGCGGCTTCGCGGTGGACCAGTTCCTCCCGGACCTGCGCTGGGGCTGGCGGGTCGGCCTGGCGCTGGCGCTGCTGGCGGCCGGCGTGCTGTGCTCCCTGCGCGCGGTCAACCACTGGATCCGCTGCGAGCGGGCCATGCGCCGCGGCGAGGACCTGCCGGTGTCCCGGTTCCCGGCGGTGCTGAGCCTGGTCGTCGCGGTGGTGGCGGTCGCGATGGTCGTCGTCGTCCTCGTCGGGTGGGACGGATGAGCGAGGCCCGGGCGGCGGAGCGGGACCCGGGGCTGCAACCCGAGCGGACCCGGCTGGCCTGGCGGCGGACGACGCTCTCCGGCACGGTCGCCGCCGTACTCGCGATACGGACGGCGCTGCGCGACGGCCCGTCCCCGGCGGGGGTCACCGTCTGCGCCCTGTGCTGTGTCCTCTGGCTGGCGTTCCTGGCCCTGGCCCACCGCCGCATCCGCACCCTCACGGCCACCCCGCACCCGCCGCCCCTCTCCCCCCGCCGCGCCACGGCCACCACGCTGTGCACGGTGGCCCTGGCGGTGTGCGCGACGGCCCTGCTGCTCTAGGGGGTGTCTCGTCGATCACGCCGGGAGCCCGGCATGATCGGCGAGACGCCCCCTAGGGCCTGGCCAGGCACCGCGGAGCAGGCGGGAATTGTCAGACAGGCCCTGGCGGATGTCCTGTCGGCGAGCATCCCGGGGGACGGCGTCACCGGGCCGGGATCGGCTGGGTGAGGTTCACCGGGTTGCCGTCGGGGTCCTGGATGTGGGCGACGCGCTGTCCCCATGGCATGTCGTTCGGGCCGCCGCGGACCGAGCCGCCGAGCGCCTCGACCCGGCCGAGCGTCTCGTCGACGTCGTCGACACCGATGCTGAGCAGGATCCGTGACGCCGCCCCGGCCCCCGCGTCCGCCCTGGCCACCAGCCCGATGTCGGTGTCGCCGATCCGCAGGCCGAGGTAGAAGACGGGGCCGTCCGCCGGGACCCGGAAGATCTCCTCGGCGCCGAAGAGTTCCGTGTAGAAGCCGAGCAGGACGTCGTGGGCGGCGGTCACGATCACCGGCTGGATGGTGGACATGGCACTCCTGTCGCGAACGGTCGTGTCGCCGGGTAGACCGTCCGAGGCCGGTGAACTCATCGGCGGAACCCCCGCCGGACGCTCCGCGCCACGGACCGCCTCGCGTCTCAGTCCACCGTCACCACGATCTTCCCCCGGGTCCGCCCCTCCTCGCTGCGCCGGTGGGCGTCCGCCGCGCGGTCCAGCGGGAAGGTCTCCGAGACGTGCACGCAGAGCACTCCGCGGTCGGCCATGTCGCAGAGGTGGGCCAGGTCGGCGGCGTCGGGGCGGACGAAGTGGTAGCGGCCGCCGTAGCCGACGACGTCGCCGTCGGCGATGGAGACCATCCGGCCCTCCGGGGCCAGTACGTTCGCCGAGGCCTTGAGCGCGTCGCCGCCGACGGTGTCGAGGACCGCGTCCACTCCGCCGGGCGCCAGCG
The DNA here is from genome assembly GCF_040298625.1 of Streptomyces sp. NPDC001532. Classification (NCBI taxonomy): domain Bacteria; kingdom Bacillati; phylum Actinomycetota; class Actinomycetes; order Kitasatosporales; family Streptomycetaceae; genus Streptomyces; species Streptomyces sp. NPDC001532. Next base: position 94,661 of record NZ_JBEPAL010000027.1, on the reverse strand, counting down.
CCCGCACCCGCCCGGTCAGGCCGTCGCCGTAGGTCACGGGCTCGCCGCCCAGGGAGCGGACGTAGTCGTGGTTGCGCTCGCTCGCCGTACCGATGACCCGGGCGCCCAGATGGCGGGCCAGCTGCACGGCCATCGAGCCGACCCCGCCCGCGGCGGCGTGCACCAGGACCGTCTCGGCGGGCTTCACCTCGAGCACCTTCACCAGCGTCTGGTGCGCGGTGAGCCCGGTCAGCGGCAGCCCGGCCGCCGCCGCGAAGGAGAGGGCGCGCGGCTTGCGGGCCAGTGTGCGCAGCGGTGCCGCGACGTACTCGGCGAAGGTGCCGCGGGAGAGGAAGTCCTCGCGTACGTATCCGACGACCTCGTCGCCGGGCGCGAACTCGGTGACGGCGGCGCCGAGCCGTACGACGACCCCCGAGACGTCCCAGCCGGGGACCACGGGGAAGACGGCGTCGAGGATGCCGTCCAGCCGGCCCTCGCGGCACTTGTGGTCGACGGGGTTGACGGCCGCCGCCCGTACCTTCACCAGCACGGAGTCGGGCCCGACCTTGGGGTCGGGCAGCTCGCCGTACTCCAGGACGTCGGCTCCGCCGTAGCGGCGGTAACTGATCGCTTTCATGCCGCCGAGACTGCGGGGTACTGGGAAACCATGCAACCTTGAATGTCGGCATATGCCCCTTTTGAACGACACCGCGGCCGACACCGCGACCCACACCGCGACCGACACCGCCGCACGCTCGGCCCCAGCCATGGAAGTGAGCCCCCATGACCACCGCCCACCAGGAACACAGTGCCCACACCCACGCCCACGGCCCCGCCTGCGGACACACCGAGGTCCCGCACGGCGACCACGTCGACTACGCCCACAACGGCCATCTGCACCGCGAGCACGGCGGCCACTGGGACGAGTGCGAGCCCGCCGCGCACACCACCCATCAGAGCCACGAGCACCGGCACGGCGACGGCTGCGGCCACTCCACGGTGCTGCACGGCGACCACATCGACTACCTCCACGACGGCCATCGCCACGCCGCCCACGAGGGCCACTGGGACGACCACTGAGCCGTCCGCCGGGCGGCTTCCGACGGCTCCCCGCACCCTCGCGGGGAGCCGTCCGGCCGAGGTGGCCCTGATCACGTTCGGTCCTCCTACTGGACGGCATACCGACCGGTCGGCATCATGAGTCGGGTCCTGCCCTGTTCCCGCGTCCGTAGGAGCGACGATGAGTGCCGACCACCCGCCAGGTCTCGATCCCGACCGGCTGCGCGCCCTGCTCGACCGTGAGCACCCCGGTCTCGTGCACGGCCCCCTCACCGGCCGGCTGATCGAGGGCGGTCGGTCGAACCTGACCTACCGGGTCACCGACGGCACCTCCACCTGGGTGGTACGGCGCCCCCCGCTCGGCCATGTGCTGGCCACCGCGCACGACATGAGGCGCGAGCACCGGGTCATCAGCGCCCTGCACCCGACGAACGTACCGGTGCCGCGGCCGCTGCTGCTGTGCGAGGACGAGGAGGTGCTGGGGGCGCCGTTCTACGTCATGGAGTTCGTCGAGGGCACCCCGTACCGCACCGCCGACCAGCTCGCCCCGCTCGGCCCCGAGCGCACCCGCGAGGTCGCGCTCGGCCTGGTGGACACCCTCGTCGAGCTGCACGCGGTGGACCCCGCCGAGGTGGGCCTCGCCGACTTCGGCCGCCCCGAGGGCTTCCTCGACCGCCAGCTGCGCCGCTGGGGCAAGCAGCTGGACGCCTCCCGCAACCGCGACCTGGCCGGCATCGACGAGCTGCACGCCGCGCTCGGCCGCGACCTGCCCCGCTCCCCCGCCCCGGCCGTGGTGCACGGCGACTACCGCCTGGACAACGTCCTGATCGGCGACGACGACCGGATCAAGGCGATCCTCGACTGGGAGATGTCCACGCTCGGCGACCCGCTGACCGACCTCGGGCTGCTGGTGATGTACAGCATGCCGCTGGGCATGCCCGACTCGCCGGTCTCCACCACCGCCGAGGCCCCCGGCCACCCGGCCCCCTCCGAACTGATCGAGCGGTACGCCGCGCGCTCCGGGCGCGACGTCTCCCAGGTCTCCTGGTACACGGCGTTCGCCTGGTTCAAGCTCGCCGTGATCCTGGAGGGCATCCACTACCGCTACACGCTGGGCCAGACCGTCGGCCGCGGCTTCGACCGCATCGGCGATCTGGTGCCGGTCTTCATCCAGCACGGTCTGACGACCCTCCAGGAAGGCTGACGGGACATGGACTTCGCGTTCGACGCGCGCACCGAGGAGCTGCGTGCCAAGCTGCTCGCCTTCATGGACGAGCACGTCCATCCGGCCGAGGCTCTCGCCCACGAGCAGCGGGCCCGGCTCGGCTCGCCGTGGGAGACCCCGGCGGTCGTCGAGGACCTGAAGGCGGAGGCGAAGCGGCAGGGCCTGTGGAACCTCTTCCTGCCGGACGCCGAGTACGGCGCCGGCCTCACCAACCTCCAGTACGCGCCGCTCGCCGAGATCACCGGCCGCAGCCCGCAGCTGGCGCCGACCGCCACCAACTGCGCCGCCCCGGACACCGGGAACATGGAGGTGCTGGCGCAGTTCGGTGACGAGGCGCAGCGCAAGCAGTGGCTGGAGCCGCTGCTCGCCGGCGAGATCCGCTCGGCGTTCGCGATGACGGAGCCGGAGGTGGCCTCCTCGGACGCCACCAACATCACCACGCACATCGAGCGCGACGGCGACGAGTACGTCATCACCGGCCGCAAGTGGTACATCTCCGGGGCGATGAACCCGGACTGCAAGATCTTCATCGTGATGGGCAAGACCGATCCCGACGGCGCGGACATCCGCCGCCAGCAGTCCATGGTGCTGGTCCCCCGCGACACCCCGGGCGTCACCGTCCAGCGGGCCATGCAGGTCTTCGGTTACGAGGACCACTGGCACGGCGGCCACGCCGAGGTGGTCTTCGACCGGGCGCGGGTGCCGGTGTCCAACCTGATCGGCGAGGAGGGCGGCGGCTTCGCCATCGCGCAGGCCCGGCTCGGTCCGGGCCGGATCCACCACTGCATGCGGCTGATCGGCATGGCCGAGCGGGCCATCGAGCTGATGTGCCGGCGGGCCGTCTCCCGCGAGGCCTTCGGCAAGCCGCTGGCCCAGCAGGGCGTGGTGCACAACTGGATCGCGGACGCGCGGGTGACGGTCGAGCAGCTGCGGCTGCTGGTGCTGAAGACGGCCTGGCTGATGGACACCGTCGGCAACCGCGGCGCCCACGCGGAGATCCAGGCCATCAAGATCGCCACACCCCGCGCGGTCGTCGACATCATCGACAGGGCGATCCAGCTGCACGGTGCGGGCGGCGTCAGCCAGGACTTCCCGCTGGCCGAGCTGTACGCCGGGGCGCGGACGCTGATGATCGCGGACGGCCCGGACGAGGTGCACCAGCGCTCGCTGGCCCGGCGGGAGCTGAAGAAGTACGTGTGAGACACGCGTGAGGGGCGGCCGCCGCGGCAGCCGCCCCTCACCCGCGCCCGGAGCCGTGGCCTACGGCCGCAGCGCCCGCAGCAGCAGGTCGGCCAGGTGGTCGGCGACCTGCTGCGGGGTGAGCGAGCCGTCGGGGCGGTACCAGGTGGACAGGTGGTGGACCGAGCCGAAGTGGTAGTCCACCACCAGGTCGGCGGGGGTCTCCTTGGAGAACACGCCCGCCTCCTGGCCCTCCTCGATCAGCGCGCGGAAGCGCTCGTGGTAGCGCCGCCGCTCCGCGCGCACCTGCTTGTTCTTCTCCGGGCTCAGATGGTGCATGGAGCGGAAGAAGATGGACGCGTCGTCCAGGTTGTCGATGGTGGTGACCACGACGTCCGCCGCCGCGTCCCGCACCCGCTTCTCGACCGGCTCGTCGGCGCCCGCGAAGGTGTCCAGGCGCTCCTGCTGGAGGCGCAGCACCCGGGCGTACACCTCGTGCAGCAGATCGTCCTTGGAGCCGAAGTAGTGGTACAGCGCGCCCTTGGTGACGCCGGCCGCCTCGACGATCTCCTGCACCGAGGTGCGGTCGTAGCCCCGCTCGGCGAAGAGCCGGGTGGCGGCGGCCAGCAGCCGCTGCGGTACCGGGGCCCCGTCACCGTCCGTCGTCCTGGGCACTGCCGCCACCTGCCTTTCCTGTTGCCTTACCGATTGTCCTGCGTGCGGGAACGCAGTTCCCGACGGAGGATCTTCCCACTCGCCGTCTTCGGCAAGTCGGGCAGGATCTCGACCTGCCGCGGGTACTTGTAGGCGGCCAGTCTCTCCTTGCACCAGGCCGCGAGTTCGTCCGGGTCCGTGTCGGCGTCCGGACGGAGGCTGATGTACGCCTTGACGGTCTCCCCGCGATACCCGTCGGGCACCCCGACGACCGCCGCCTCGCGCACCGCCGGATGCGTGTAGAGCACGTCCTCGACCTCGCGCGGCCAGACCTTGAAGCCGGAGGCGTTGATCATGTCCTTCTTGCGGTCGACGACGTAGAGCCAGCCCTGGGCGTCCATGAAGCCGATGTCGCCGGTGCGCAGCTCGCCGTCGGGGAAGGTCTCGGCGGTGGCGTCGGGCCGCCGCCAGTAGCCGGGTACGACCTGCGGGCCGCGCACCACGATCTCGCCCTGCTCGCCGAACGGCACCTCGGCGCCCTGCTCGTCGACGATCCGGACGACCGTGTCGGGCCCTGGCACGCCCACCGCGAGGGTCCCGGAGGCCGGGTCGACGGGCGCCTCCAGGTGCGGCGGCACGGAGGCGCAGGGCGCGGTGCACTCGGTGAGTCCGTAGCCGTTGCGGATGTACGGCCCGAATCCGGCCCGGAACTTCTCCACCAGCGCGGGCGGCAGCGGGGCGCCGCCGGAGGAGATCACCCGGAAGGAGGAGAAGTGGTCCGGGGTGACCGACGGGTGCGCGGCCAGCGCCATGAACGCGGTGGACGGGCCGACGGTGTAGTGCGGCCGGTGCTCGGCGAAGGTGTCGAGCACGACCCCGGCCTCGAAGCGGTACGCCAGGACCAGTGTGCCGGCGCTGTTCAGCGCGGCGCCGAACTGGCAGACCATGCCGGTGATGTGGAACAGCGGCGCGAGGGCGAAGTAGACCGGTGCCTCGGGCAGCGGGAGCCCGGTCCGCTGCCGTTCGGCGTTGTGCATGATGTTGCGGTGGGTGTTGGTGGCGCCCTTGGGGGTGCCGCTGGTGCCGGAGGTGTAGCTGATCAACGCGAGGTCGTCCGGCTTCGGGTCGCGTCCTTCGGGCGCGGCGTGTCCGGCGCGGGCCACGGCGGTCAGGTCGTCGGCGTCGGCGGCCTGCGGAAGCCGGTCGAAGCCCAGTACGCGGGTGTCGCCGCGGGTCTGGAAGTCCAGCTCGCAGCCGGTGAGCACGATCCGCACCGGCGAGTCCTTCGCCGTGTCGCGCAGATAGCCCTCCCAGGCCCGGTCGGAACAGATCAGCGCCGCGACCTCGGCGTCCCGCAGCACATGGCCGACCTCGCCCGACTTGTACATCGGGTTGACCGGCACCACGACCGCGCCGGCCTTCCAGGCGCCCAGCACGGCGAGCACGAAGTGCGGGGAGTTCTGGAGGAGTACGGCGACCCGGTCGCCGCGTTCCAGGCCGCGGGCGGCGAGGTGTCCGGCGACCGAGTCGCTGAGCCGGTCGGTCTCCTGGTGGCTCAGCCGCCCGTCGAAGTAGGCGAGGAAGGTCCGGTCCGGGGCTTCGGCGGCCGACCGGCGCAGGGCGTGCACCAGGGAGTCCGCCGGGTCGACGGGTGCCTTCTGGGCCTCGGTGAGCAGGTCCAGCCAGGGCTTGGCCGCGTACCGGGAGCCGGTCACCGTGCGGCCTCCCACTTCTGCTGGAGGTGGTTCATGTTGCCCAGCCAGCGGTCGGGGTCGGCGGCCCGCGCCTGGTAGTAGCCGGCCACCTCGGCGTGCGGCAGGATCAGGAACCGGTCCTCCTCGATGCCGCGGAACAGCGCGTCGGCGACGGCGTCCGGCTCGATCGCGGTCGGCGCGAGCACCAGGTCGCCGGCGCTGCCGCTGGCGGTGAGCATGTCGGTGCGCACGCCCTGCGGGCAGATGGCGTGCACCTTCACGCCCCGGTGCCGGTAGGTGAGCGACAGCCACTCGGCGAAGGCGTACGCGCCGTGCTTGGTGACGCTGTAGGGCGCGGCCCCGATCATGGTGAGCAGCCCGGCGGCCGAGACGGTGGACACGAACCGTCCGCCGCCGCGCTCCAGCCACTGCGGCAGCAGCGCGTGCGCCGCCCGTACGTGGGCCATGACGTTCACGTCCCAGGCGAGGCCCCAGACGTCCTCGCCGGCCGCCTCCGAACCGCCGGAGGCGATCCCGGCGTTGGCGCAGTAGACGTCGACCGTGCCGCCCAGCGCGTCGCACGCCTCGGCGACGATCGCGGAGGCGTCCCCGGGCACGGCGGTCCCGCCGATCTCCTCGGCGACGGCCTTGGCCTTCACGGCGTCCAGGTCGTTGACGACGACCCGCGCGCCCGCGGCGGCGAACCGCCGGGCCAGCGCGGCCCCGATCCCGCCACCGGCTCCGGTGACCACCACTCCCGCACCCTGCACGGCTTCCACCATCGGTCTCCTTCGACACGACGCGACACGGCTCTGCGCCCCCGCGAGACGTCAGACTAACCAGTCGGTATGTGACAAGGGAAGGGTCGGTGGACGAACCTCGGGGGGCACTCCACTCACCAGGGAGGTCACCGCATGAAGCTGTCCAGACGCACCCTGCTGGCAGGCACCGCAGCGCTCACCGCCGCCACGACGTCGAGCGGGACGGCGCACGCGGCCCCGCGGGGCCGCAGACTCCGCGCCGGTTTCGAACGCCTCGCCCAGGACGGGTACGAGAGCCTGCGCGGCGAGCGGGTCGGCATCGTCACCAACCCCACCGGCATCACCCGCGACGCCCGCCACATCGTCGACGTCATGCACGCCGACGACCGGGTGAACCTCACCGCCGTCTTCGGCCCCGAGCACGGCTTCCGCGGCACCGCCCAGGCCGGCGGCTCCGAAGGCCGCCACGACGACCCCGCCACCGGCCTGCCGGTGTACGACACCTACCTCAAGAGCGGTCAGCCCCTCGCCGACGTGTTCACCGCCTCGGGCGCGGACACCGTCGTCTTCGACATCCAGGACGTCGGCGCCCGCTTCTACACGTACATCTGGACCCTCTACGACTGCATGGCGGCGGCCCGGCTCGCCGGCAAGCGGTTCGTCGTCCTCGACCGGCCGAACCCGGTCACCGGCCGCGCCGCGCTCGGGCCCGTGCTGCACCGGGAGTTCGCCACCTTCGTCGGCCGGGAGCCGATCTCCCAGGCGCACGGGATGACGGTCGGCGAGCTGGCCCGGCTGTTCAACGGGGAGTTCCTCCAGACGCCCGTGCCGCTGGACGTGGTGCGGCTGACCGGCTGGAAGCGGTCGGAGTTCCAGGACGCGTCCGGACTGCCGTGGGTGCCGCCGAGCCCCAACATGCCGACGCCGGACACCGCGCTGGTGTACTCGGGGACGTGTCTCTTCGAGGGCACCAACCTCTCCGAGGGCCGCGGCACCACCCGCCCCTTCGAGCTGCTGGGCGCGGAGGGCGTCGACGGCCGCTGGGCCGCCGCGGCGAACGAACTGGGGCTGCCGGGCGTGCACTTCAGGGAGGCGTACTTCGCGCCCACCTTCTCCAAGTTCCAGGGGAGGACGGTCGGCGGCGTGCAGCTCCACGTCCACGACCGGGCCGCCTACGATCCCGTCCGCACCGGGATCGCCCTGCTGGTGACCGCGAAGCGGACCTGGCCGGGCTTCGCCTGGCGGCCGGACAACTGGATCGACAAGCTCACCGGCTCCACCCGGGTCCGCACCCTGATCGACGCCGGGGCGGACACCGACGACGTGGTCGCCGACTGGCAGGCCGAGCTGGCCGCGTTCCGGCAGGTCCGCGAGGAGTACCTGCTGTACTGACGGGCCGTGACGTATGGCCAAGGTCCCCCGTTGGCAGGACGATGCGCCGAGGGGCGCACCCGCGTGGGGGACGAAGGGGCTGGCGATGGCGGATCCGGCGATGAGTGTGACTCCGTACGGGGAGCTGACCTTCGACGCGGACGGTGACGCCGACGAGCGCCGGCGGGACCGGCTCATCGACCAGGTCGTGGACCGCGGTGTCCGCGACCTGGTGGTCCTCGCGCACGGCTGGAACAGCGACCGCCCGGCCGCGACCCGTCTCTACAGCGCCTTCTTCGCCCCGTTCCCGCGGCTGGCGCCACGGGCGCGGATCGGCTTCGCGGGGGTGGTGTGGCCGTCGATGCGGTTCGCGGACGAGCCGATCCCGGACTTCCCACGAGCGGTGGCGGCCGAGCGGCCGCCCCGCCCGGCCGTCGACAAGGACACCCGGCAGGCGCTCGTGGACACCTTCCCCGGCCGGGCGACGGTGATCGACCGGCTGGTGCGGCTGCTGGACCAGCAGCCGCGCGAGGAGGCCGCGCTGGAGGAGTTCGGGCGGCTGGTCCGGCTGCTGGTGGAGGTGGTGCCGCCCGGACCGCAGGCGCTGTTCGCGGCGGACACGCTCGCCGAAGGGGTGCCGCAGGACGAGCCGCTGATGTTCTCCGCCCCGGTCGCCGCCGTCTGCGAGGAGTTCGCCCGCGCCCTGGCCGACCCCGGCACGGCGGCGCCGGGACTCGCGCTGCCCAACCCCTGGGAGGGCGCCCAGGAACTGCTGCGGCAGGCGACGTACTACGCGATGAAGCGCCGCGCGGGAACCGTCGGCGAGCGCGGTCTCGGGCCGGTCGTCGGGCAGCTCGCGGCGGCGGCGCCCGAGGTGCGGGTGCATCTGGTCGGGCACAGCTTCGGGGCGCGGCTGGTGTCGTTCGCGCTGCGCGGGCTGCCGGAGGGGGTGCGCACCGTGAAGTCCGTGACCCTGCTCCAGGGCGCCTTCTCGCACTACGCGTTCGCCGCCCGGCTCCCCCACGACGCCCGTGCCGGAGGGATGCTGCACGGGCAGCAGAACCGGATCGACGGCCCGCTGGTGTGCTGTCACTCCCGGCACGACAGCGCGCTCGGCACCTTCTACCCGCTGGCCTCGCGGATGGCGGGCGACGACCGGGGCGTCGCCGGGCCCGTGGTGGACCGCGCGCTGGGCGCCCGGTGGGGTGCGCTGGGGTACGACGGGGTGCGGGCGGTGCCGGGCACCCGCGCGCTCACCCTGGCCGACGCGCTCGCCGCGCCGCTGCCCCGGTCCGGGTGCGTCAACGTGGACGCCTCGGCGGTGGTGCGGCGCGGCGAGCCGCCGGCGGGCGCGCACGGCGACATCCTGCACGACGAACTGGCCCGGCTGGTGCTGGCGGCGGGCCGCGTCCGCTGACCCGCCGCCCTCACGTCACCTCACCGGTGCGAGGTGAACTCCACGACCTGCTGGTACGTCGGCCGGTTCTGCCAGCCGACGGTGCGGTGGCCGATGCCGCCCAGGGCCCGGTGGACGATCGCGTCGGCACACCACTGGTCGCCCGCCGCGCAGTGCTCGTCGCCGGGGTAGACCTGGGCGGCGGTCTTTCCGGCCGCCTCCTTGAGGGTGGTGATCAGGGCGTCGCGGCAGGCGGTGAGGCCGCCGCCTCCGCAGTACTCGTCGGCCAGCGGCCCCTGGACCCGCTCTCCGAGGACCGCGCGCAGATCCTTGTCGACATAGCTCCACCAGCCGTACTGGAAGGCGCTGCCGGCGTGCGCGCCGGTCGGGCCGTGGGCGGCCGACGGGGACTCGTCGACGGGCAGGCCCGCGGTGAACGCGGTGTACAGGCCGCTGCCGAGACCCGGCTCGAACTCGGCCTTCACCAGCAGCGGCCACCAGGCGTCCATGATCCGGATCGCCTCCGCGTGCGCGTACGCCTTCGAACCGGCCGACGTCTGGGCCCGTTTGCTCCCGGCCGACAGCCATGCCCGCAGCTTGTTAACCGCCGAGGCGGCGGCCGGGTCGGTGAGCGGTGCGCTGTCGATCACTTTCAGCAGGTTCGGCAGCACGTCCTCGGCACGCAGATCGGCGAGACCGGCGTCGGCCATCGCCTTCACCAGTGACACCCGGGTCACCCCGCCCGCGTCGACCAGCTCGCGCACCCGGTCCTCCAGCAGATCGCCGCGGTGCACGGCGCCGTTGCCCCAGGGCGCGGAGGCGTAGTCCCTGGCGGGCTTGTTGTTCCAGGAGATGTAGTAGTCCTGGCCGATGGAGTTCGGGTGCTGGGCGGGCGGGGTGTAGTCGGCGGTGTTGGCCGCCGGGTCCCAGCCGCGCCACTCGTACGCCGGCCGCGCCCACACCGGGAAGTCGGCGTCGACGCCGCTCGCCCGCACCGGGTTGTCGCCGCTGTTGTAGTACGCGGTGTGCGAGGAGTCGGCGTAGAACCAGTTGAAGGTGTAGTTGATGTGCTGCACCGCGCTCTGGAAGCTCTCCGGGCCCTTGACGTGTCCGGGGTCGTTCAGCATCTGGAAGCCGATGATGGAGTCGGCCTCGTGCAGGAAGGAAGAGCGCAGGGTGGTGTAGGCGACCTTCTTGCCGCCGACGGTCGCGCGATGGGTGACGGGACCGTACTCGGTGCGCCAGACCCGCATGGTGTACGAGCCGGCCGCGGTGCCGTCGGCGATGGTGGGCTTCCAGGCGTTCTTGCGCTCCACCTTCTCCATCGGGGTGCACACGCCGCGCAGCAGGTAGTGGTGGTCGTCCTGGCACAGCTCGACGGCGTAGGTGTCGATGATGTCCTGGCCGGAGGTGGTCGCGCTCCACGCGTAGTCCTGGCCGCGGCCCAGCTCGACGTAGAAGCTCAGGCCCGCGAAGGAGGCGCCGCGGGCGCTGATGCCGGGGCCCTGGAGCTCCTGGAGCATCAGCAGCTGCGGCGCGAAGTAGCCGGTCTGCGGGCCGAAGACCGCGATCGGGTGGCCGCTCGCGGTGTGCTCGCCGCTGACCACCAAGGCGTTGGACATGCCGCGCCGGGCGGAGGAGACGGCGTTCGCGGCGGCGTCGGCCGAGGTCTCGGCGGCGAGGGCGGCCGAGGCGCTGCCCGTGCGGTCGTGCACCAGCGGTTCGCGGGTCACCGAGCCGGCGTCGGGCAGGGCGAGGCCCTGGGGGTCGGCGGGCCTGACCGCGTAGGGGAAGCTGCCGTCGTGGACGGTGAGGGTGGCCTCGGGGTCGTTCCGCATCCGGAAGGACTCCCACACCCGGGTGCCCTCGGCGACGCCGTACCGGGACTGGGCGGCCAGCAGCGACAGCGCGTTGGTCACCTCGCCGCCGCCCCCGGAGCCGAACAGCGCGCCGATGACCGAGGCGAGGGCGACGAGGTCGGCGGGCTTGAAGTGCTCGATGGTGCCGGCGTTGGTGAGGGAGTCCTTGTGACCGGTCAGGACGTACTCGCCGGGGAAGTAGCGGCCGCCGTCGGAGGCGTCGATGTAGGCGTTGACGCCGTCGACGTAGGCGTGCACGTCGGCCAGGGCCTGCCGGCCGCGCTCGCCGTGCCGGGCCGCGGCGCCCTCGATCTGTGCCTGGAGGTCGGCCTCGGTGTAGGGCGCGTTGCGCCAGAACTCCTGTTCCAGACCCTGGTTGGCGGCCGCGCCGCCCGCGAACGAGGTCAGCTGCCCGCGGCCGACGTGCCGGAAGACGTCCATCAGCCACAGCCGGTCCTGGGCGGCCGCGTAGCCGGCGCCGAACTCCGTGCCGTAACGGGTGGTACCGGTGATGTGCGGGACGCCCGTCCGCTTGTCGCGGACGATCGTCACGTCGGTGCGCCCGGCGGGCCTGACGGTGGAGGCGACCTGGTCGGCCGGGACTCCGAACGAGGCGTCGTCGAAGAAGTCGTCGAGGGTGGCGCCGGTGAGGTTCGGGTAGCCGGTGGCGAGGTCGGCGTACGGGCCGAGTTGGTCGTCGGTGTGCGCGGGCCGGGTGCCGAAGGCCTGGTGGAGGAGGATCTGGGCGAGGGTGGCGTTGCCGTTCTGGCCGGGCGGCAGGATGTCCGAGCACTGGCCGCCGCAGTGGTCGGCGACGGCTGCCGGCGCGGCCGGCGCGGCGTCGGCGGCCGTCGCCCGGGAAAGCGGAGACAAAAGGCCGGCAACGAGGACGCATACGGATGCGGACTTCAGGAACCCGGGGAATCTGTGGGGAGTTCTCAGTCTGTCGAGCACAGTGCGTGGGGTACGCCGTGGCATGGCAGCTCCTCCCGACGGGGGGTGGGCCGGTCGTTACCGCCGGTATCCCCGAGTTCGAAGATGAACATGCGTCACCTTCGGGTGTCGCGGAACCCGCTTATGGCGGCCACCGGACATCGGATGGCCCCGGAGGGAGCCGAATCGGGTGTCGATACGTCTATTCGGCGACGTCCGTACGACGACGCCGAAGTGACCGAAGTACAGGTGCAGGTGTGACGGAGGTGCAGGGCGATGGCCGGTTTCCGGAGTCTGGCGAGACAGGTACGCGACCCCCGGTGCGATCTCGCGCTACGACGCTACTCACTGCGCAAGTGCCTTGAACGGTTCGCCCCTTACGGGCACCGGGCGACCTGGGACCACTTGTGCTCCCGGGCGGGATTCGGACCGGAGGACCGGTCCCCCGATCCGGCACGGCTCGTGGCCGCGCTGGAGGAGCTGGAGGAGGCGCGCGCGGTGTGGCTCGCCTACGAGGTGGAGTTCGCCGACCGCCGCAGGAAGGAGAAGCACGACGGGCTGCGCCGCCCGGGCAGTGTGGACGACTGGCACCGGATGACCTGGGGCGGCTTCGGTGTCGCCTGGTGCGACGACCCCCGGGTCCACCCCGACGAGCCGCTGGCCGACGTCCTGCGGAAGCTGATCGCCGCGCTGGAGCGCGAACCGGGCTCGGGGTGCCCGGTGTGCGGCGGGGAGCGGCTGTACTGGAAGCACGACCTGGACCACGACCCCTCGTCCGGGCCGGTCTGCGCGGACTGCGGGATCCTCGTGCCGCGGCCCGTGCTCACCCCGGGGGCGCTGGCGTACGCGCGGCGCGGCCGGATGCTGATCTCGGCGTGAGGGAGTAATCAGGGGGTGCGCAGGGGGATGCCGCACCCCCGTTCGTCGAGGACCGTTCCGGCGACGGGGTCATGAGCGACGGGCCGCGGGCAACGCGGTGACGGGGCGCCGTCCTTGGCGCCTGGCACGCTGGAGGCATGGTGCAGGTGTGTCTCAACGGGGCGCGAACGGCGGCCGACGGCGCGCGGATTCCGCTCACCCCGAGGGCGATGGCCGAGGACGCGGCGCGAGCCGTCGCGGCCGGTGCCACCGACCTCCACATCCACCCCAAGACGCCCTGCGGGCAGGACACGCTCTCGCCGCGGGTGGTCGCCGCGACCCTGGAGGCGGTCCGGGCGCGGGTGCCGGTGCCGGTCGGGGTGACCACCGGGGCCTGGGCCGAGCCGGACGCCGGCGTGCGGCTCGCGCGGGTGCGCGACTGGACCGTGCTGCCCGATCACGCCTCGGTCAACTGGCATGAACCGGGCGCGGAGGAGCTGGCCGCCGCGCTGATCGGTCTCGGGGTGGGCGTCGAGGCGGGCATCTGGTCGGGGACGGACGGGGCGGCCCGGTTCGCGGCCTCACCGCTGGGGCCCAGGGTGCTGCGGGTCCTCGCGGAGGTGACGGACCCGGACCCGGCCACGGCCGAGCGCTCGGCGTACGTCCTGCTGTCCGAGCTCGGTGCGGCGCACGGCCGCCCGGTGCTGCTGCACGGCGAGGACGCCGGCGCCTGGCCGGTACTGCGCCTGGCGGGCCGCCTCGGTCTCGCCACCCGTATCGGCCTGGAGGACACCCTCACCCTCCCGGACGGCCGACCCGCCGAGTCCAACGCGCAGTTGGTGACGGCGGCGCTGACCGGACGAGGCCCGGCGGACGGCCCCCGGGCGCCCGCCTAGAGGGTGTCTAACAGCACTTCGCCGTGTCCGTCTCCGCGGTGGCCTCCGAGGCCCGCGTGCGGCGGTGCCGCTCGGCGCCCGGGCGTTCCGGGAGCAGGCGGGAGCCGGTGTGGCGGTCGCCGAAGACGTCGTCGGGGTTGGACAGCACACAGGTGTCCAGCGACAGGCAGCCGCAGCCGATGCAGTCGGTGAGGTGGTCGCGCAGCCGGTTCAGCTGCTTGATGCGCTCGTCCAGTTCGGAGCGCCAGGCCTGCGACAGCCGGGCCCAGTCCTCGTGGGTGGGGGTGCGCTCCTCGGGGAGTTCGGACAGCGCCTCGCGGATGGTGGCGAGCGGGATGCCGACCCGCTGGGCGGCCCGGACGAAGGCGACCCGGCGCAGGGTGTCACGGCTGTAGCGGCGCTGGTTCCCGGCGGTGCGGCGGCTGCTGATCAGGCCCTTGGACTCGTAGAAGTGCAGGGCGGAGACGGCGGCGCCGCTGCGGGCGGAGAGCTGGCCGACGGTGAGCTCGTGGATCTTCTCTGGGATCTGGGGCACCCCTCGAAGCCTACCGACCGCGTCACACGGCCGGTCCGTTGACAGGGGCCACCGGACCCGACCATGCTAAGCAGTTGCTTAGGCATGCGAGGACGCATGTGACCGAGTGGTGCGAGCGAGAGGCCGGGACATGGCAGAGCCGAGGATCTTCACGTCCGTCGACGAGCTGAAGGCTGCGGTGGGCGAGCAGCTGGGGTACACCGACTGGCTGGAGGTCGACCAGAAGCGGATCGACCTGTTCGCGGAGGCCACCGGCGACCACCAGTGGATCCACGTGGACCCGGAGAAGGCCGCCGCGGGCCCGTTCGGGACCACCATCGCGCACGGCTACCTCACCCTGTCGCTGCTGCCCCTCTTCGGCCCGCAGCTGATCACCGTCGAGGGCGTCAGGATGGGCGTCAACTACGGCACCAACAAGGTGCGTTTCCCCTCCCCGGTGCCGGTCGGCTCGCGGCTGCGCGCCACCGCCGCCATCACCGGGGTGGAGGACGTGACCGGCGGTGTGCAGGTCACGATCGCCTTCACGGTGGAGCGCGAGGGCGGCGACAAGCCGGTGTGCGTCGCCGAGTCCGTCTCGCGCTACTACCTGTAGGGCCGCCGGGCTACTTGGCCCCGACCATCCGCAGCACGAGGTCGGCGTAGAGCGCGCCGACCTCGTCGGGCGTCCAGGGGCCGTCGACGCTGAACCAGCGGGCCACGTCGATGCAGAGGGAGAGCACGGCGAGGGTGGTGCCCTTGACGTCCAGCACGTCGAAGTCACCGGTGGCCACGCCGTCCTCGATGATCCGGCGCACCTCGGCGTCGCACTGGCGGCGCAGGGCCAGGATCTCGGCGCGCGCGTCCGGGCCGAGGGAGTCCAGTTCGTACTGGACGACCCGGGCGGTGGTGCGGCCGCCGGCGTGCCAGCGGACGAAGGAGCCGACCGCGTCGGCGAGGCGCTCGCGCGGGCTGCCCTCGCGGTGGGCCGCGGTCCGCAGGATCTCCAGCGCCTTCTCGTGGCCGATCCTGCTGATGCGGTGCAGCAGCTCTTCCTTGGTCTTGTAGTGGATGTAGAGCGCGGCCGGGCTCATCCCGGCGCGGCCCGCGATGTCGCGGGTCGTGGTGGCGTGGTAGCCGCGCTCGGCGAAGGCCTCCACGGCGGCGATCAGCAGCCGCCGGGCCGCGTCAGGGGTGACCTCGGCCCACGGCTGCTTCTCGCCGCCGGCCGTCTCCTCCGCCGTACTCATCGCTCGTTCGCCCCTCTCGCCGACAGGGGCACCACCATACCGCCGAACCTGAGCGCCCGCTTAGATGCCCCGCTCGGAGCGGGTCACATACCGGCCGGTCTCCTGCCGGTCGCGGATGACCTTGGCGAGGGTGAAGGCGGAGGTGACCAGATACAGGACGGCGATGCCGAGGAAGGCGCGCACCCAGGCGTCGGCGTTCAGCTGGTAGATGCCGATGGCGGTGGCGGCCATGGCGATGGCGAAGGAGGCGACGGCCTGGCCGTAGAAGGCGGCGGTGTTCTGCTGCTTGTCGGTCATGGGACAAGCGTCGGCGGACGTGGCCCGCGCCACATCCGCCGTCGTACTCAGAAGGTACTCAGCCGGCGGGCCCTCAGAACGCCGAGACCCCCGTGAGCGCCCGCCCGATGACGAGCTTCTGGATCTGGCTGGTGCCCTCGTAGAGGGTCATCACGCGGGCGTCGCGCAGCAGCTTGCCCGCCGGGTACTCGTCGATGTAGCCGTAGCCGCCGAAGACCTGGAGGGCGTTGTTGGCGGCGCGGACGGCGGCCTCCGAGGCGAAGAGCTTGGCCTTGGAGGCCTCGGTGGTGAACGGCAGGCCCCGGTCGATCAGGTCGGCGACCCGCCAGGTCAGCAGCCGGGCCGCGTCCACGTCGACCGCGATGTCGCTGATCAGTTCCTGGACCAGCTGGTGGTGGGCGATGGACTTGCCGAACTGCTCGCGCTCGCCCGCGTAGCGCACCGCCACGTCGAGGGCGGCCTGCGCGATGCCGACGCAGCCGGCCGCGACCGACATCCGCCCCTTGGCCAGGGCCGACATGGCGACGGAGAAGCCCTTGCCCTCCTCGCCGAGCATCGCGGCGGCGGGCACGCGGACGTCCTCCAGGACCAGTTCCGCGGTCGCCTGCCCGCGCAGGCCCAGCTTGCCGTGGATGGTGCGGCGGGTGAGGCCGGGGGTGTCGGCGGGCACCAGGAAGGCGCTCACGCCCTTGTGGCCGGGCGCGTCCGTGGAGCGGGCGAAGAGCAGCACGACGTCGGCCCAGGTGCCGTTGGTGATGAACATCTTGGTGCCGTTGATGACGTAGTCGTCGCCGTCGCGCACCGCGCGGGTGGCGAGGCTGCCCGCGTCCGAGCCGGTGCCGGGCTCGGTCAGGCCGAAGCAGCCGACGTACGCGCCGGAGGTCAGGCCCGGCAGCCACTGCCGCTTCTGCTCCTCGCTCCCCCAGGCCGCGATCGTCTTGGCGACCAGGCCGAGGGAGACGGACACGATGCCGCGCACCGAGGAGTCACCGCGGCCCAGCTCCTCCGTCACCAGGCAGTACGCCAGGTGGTCGCCGCCGGAGCCGCCGTACTCCTCGTCGACGGTCAGCCCGAGGAAGCCCAGGTCGCCGAGCTTCTTCACGATGCCCCGGTCGACCTCCTCGGCGCGGTCCCAGGCGACGACGTTGGGGGCGATCTCACGCTCCACGAAGTCCCGGGCGAGCTGCCGTACGGCGGTCTGCTCCTCGCTGAGCTCCAGGTTCATGGCGCGTCACCCCACGGTTCGAAGACGGAGGGCCGGCGGCCGGCCGGTCCAAGGTCGATTGAAAGTCGCACATTTAAATTAGCACTGCTAGTTTCCAGGTGCAGCCCTACTATGTGCGCCATGGCCCGACCGCGCAAGCCCCTCCTCAGCACCGACCGGATCGTCGACACGGCCCGGGAACTCGTGGACGCCGAGGGCCTGGCGGCTGTCTCCACCCGCCGGCTCGCCGCTGAACTCGGGGTGAGCGGGCCCTCCCTCTACAACCACTTCCGCACCAAGGACGAGATCCTGGAGGCGGTCGCCGACTCGGTCAGCGCCCAGGTCGACCTGTCGATGTTCGAGGACGGCCGGGAGTGGCGTACCGCGCTGCACGACTGGGCGGTCTCCTACCGCGCCGCCCTGCGCGACCACCCGAACATCGTCCCCGTCCTCGCCCGCGGCCCCGGCCGCCGCCCGGCCGCGCTGCGGCTCGCCGACGCGGTGTACGGCGCGATGGTCGACGCCGGCTGGCCGCCCGCCCAGGCCACCTCCATCGGCGCGCTGATGCGGTACTTCATCATGGGCTCCGCGCTCGGCTCGTTCGCCGGCGGCTTCGTCGACGACGCGAGCGCCTACGACCCCGCCGACTACCCGCATCTCGGACAGGCGCACCGGCTCGCCGAACAGCAGGAGAAGATCGACGAGCGGGCCTTCGAGACCGGGCTCAGCGCCCTGCTGGACGGGCTGGCGCAGCAGTACGCGCAGGTCGGACGGCCCGTTCAGGACCCTTCGGCGGACACCGAAGCGTAGCTGCCGCAAGCTGGGACCCATGACCACCAGGGACACCCGGGCGGCCGGTCTCGCCGCCTTCGCCGGCCTCGTCGCCGACACCACCCGCGCCGCGTGCCTGCTGGCGCTGCTCGACGGGCGGGCCTGGACCGCGGGCGAGCTGGCGCGGCACGCCGGCGTGGCCCCCTCCACGCTCAGCGAGCACCTCGGCAAGCTCGTCGCGGGCGGGCTGCTCACCGAGGAACGGCAAGGGCGGCACCGGTACGTCCGCCTCGCCGACGCCCGGGTCGCCCAGCTGCTGGAGGACCTGGCCGCACAGGTCGCGCCGGACCCGTCCGCCCGCCCGCGGACCCTGCGGGAGGCCGGCGCCGGATCGGCCATGGCCCGCGGCCGCACCTGCTACGACCATCTCGCCGGACGCCTCGGCATCGCCGTCACCGACGCCCTCGGCGCGCTCGGCCTGCTGCGCCGGGACACCGGGTTCGCGCTCACCGACGCCGGCCTGACCTGGTTCGCCGGCGCCGGCATCCGCCTCGACCGCACCGGCCGCCGCCCGCTCGCCCGGGCCTGCCTCGACTGGACCGAACGCCGCCCGCACCTCGCCGGCACCGCCGGCGCCGCCCTGTGCGAGCACGCCCTCACCAGCGGCTGGTGCGTCCGCATCGGCTCCGAACGCGCGGTGAAGGTGACACCCGAGGGCGAGCACGCGCTCTCCGCACTCCTCGGCATCCCGGCCGGGACGCTGCGCTGAGCCCTACCGCGCCCGAGCCGGGCGTCCGTAATCCGCCGGTCCCGGCGCGCCCCGCCCGCCTACCCTCTGGAGCCATGATGACCTCCTCCCCCTCCCGATCCGCCCTCGCGGCCGCCGGTGCGGCCGCGGTGACCGTCGTGCTGTGGGCGTCCGCCTTCGTGTCGATCCGCAGCGCGGGCGAGGCCTACTCGCCGGGAGCGCTGGCGCTGGGACGGCTGGCGGCGGGGGCTCTGGTGCTCGGGCTGCTGTGCGCCGTACGGCGGGAGGGGTGGCCGGCGCGGGCCGCGTGGCCCGGGATCGCGGTGTCCGGGGTGCTGTGGTTCGGCGTCTACATGGTGGTGCTCAACTGGGGCGAGCAGCAGGTGGACGCGGGTACGGCGGCCCTGGTGGTGAACATCGGCCCGATCCTGATCGCGCTGCTCGGCGCCCGGCTGCTCGGCGATCCGACGCCGCCGCGGCTGCTGGCGGGGATGGCGGTGTCGTTCGCGGGTGCGGTGACCGTGGGTCTGTCGATGTCGGGCGGCGGCGGCTCCTCGGTGCTCGGGGTGGTGCTGTGTCTGCTGGCGGCGGTCGCGTACGCGGGCGGTGTGGTGGCGCAGAAGCCCGCGCTGGGGCGGGCGAGCGCCCTTCAGGTGACGACGTTCGGGTGCCTGGTCGGCACGGTGCTCTGTCTGCCGTTCGCCGGGCAGCTGGTGAGCGAGGCCGCCGACGCGCCGGCGGCGGCCACCCTCAACATGCTCTACCTGGGCGTCTTCCCGACCGCCCTGGCCTTCACGACCTGGGCCTACGCCCTCGCCCGCACGACCGCCGGCCGGATGGGCGCGACCACCTACGCGGTTCCCGCCCTGGTCGTCCTGATGTCCTGGCTGGCCCTCGGCGAGGTTCCGGGGCCCTTCACGCTGGCCGGCGGCGCGCTGTGCCTGGCGGGCGTGGCGGTGTCCCGCTCGCGGGGCCGCGGGAGCCGGGTGGTCGCGCTGTCCGCGCGCGCCGAGCCGGCCCGCGAGCCGCACGAGTCACCGTGACCGCGACCGTGCCCGGTCCGCCGGCACGGAAAGGACCCGGGGGCGAGCGCCCCCGGGTCCCACGTACCGGATGGATCAGCGGCACCGGTCAGAAGACGACCAGGGCCCGCCCGCCCTTGCCTGCCAGCATGTTCTCGAACGCCGCCGGGATGCCGTCCAGCGCGATCCGCTCCGTCACCAGCGCGCCCAGGTCCAGGCGCCCCTCGCGGACGTGCCCGGCGAGCACCGGAAGGTCCCGCGCGGGGTCGCTGTTGCCGTAGACGCAGCCGGACAGGGTGCGGCCCCAGTGGAAGATCTCCAGGGCGTTGAAGGTGACCTGCTGGTCCTTGCCGCCGATGCCGACGACCGTGGTGCGGCCGCCGCGCCGGGTGGACTCCCAGGCCGCGCGGATGGTCACCGCCCGGCCCACGCACTCGACGGCCACGTCGACGCCCTGCCTGCCGGTGAGGGCGCGGATCTCGCGCGGGGTGTTGTCGGAGGCGACGACGTAGTCGGTGGCGCCCGCCGTCCGCGCCAGCTCCTCCTTCTCCGGGGAGACGTCCACGGCGACGATCTTCGACGCGCCCGCGATCCGGGCGGCCTGGAGGGCGGCGAGGCCGACCCCGCCGACGCCGAACACGGCGACCGTCTCGCCCTCGCGGACCTTCGCCGAGTGGTGGACCGCGCCGTAGCCGGTGAGCACGGCGCAGCCGAGCAGGGCGGCGTCCGCGAGCGGCACGCCGTCGGGGGCGGGCAGCACGCAGTTCACCGGCACCACGGTCTCCTCGGCGAACGCGGCGACGTTCAGGCCGGGGTGCAGCTCGGTGCCGTCGTCGGCCCGGCGGGCGTGGACGGCGCCGATGCCGCCGAGGGCGTTGGCGCACAGCCACACCTCGCCGAGCGCGCAGGCGGGGCAGTCGCCGCAGGAGGGCGCCCAGTTGAGGACGACGTCGTCGCCGACGGCGACCTGGGTGACGCCCTCGCCGACGGCGAGCACGGTGCCCGCGCCCTCGTGGCCGAGCACGGCCGGGAGCGGCACCTTCATGGTGCCGTTGGACAGGGACAGGTCGGAGTGGCAGACACCGGCTGCGGTGAGCCTGACCCGGACCTGGCCGGGTCCGGGGTCGGGCAGCTCGATGCCGGTGATCTCCAGCGGGGCGCCGATGGCGGGCACGACGGCGGCACGGACGGCCATGACAGATGACTCCCTTAGAACTGGAGGGACTTGGTCTGGAGGTACTCGGCCAGGCCGTGGCTGCCGAGTTCCCGGCCCACGCCCGACTGCTTGTAACCGCCGAACGGCGCCAGCGGGTTGAAGCGCCCGCCGTTGATGTCGACCTGCCCGGTCTCCATGCGGCGCGCGAAGGCGACCGCCTCCGCCTCGTCGGCCGCCCAGACCGCGCCGGCCAGGCCGTACACCGTGCCGTTGGCGATGCGCAGGGCGTCGTCCTCGTCGTCGTAGGGCAGGATCACCAGGACCGGGCCGAAGATCTCCTCCTGCGCGATGGTCATCTCGGGGGTGACGTCGGCGAAGACGGTGGGGCTGACGAACCAGCCGCGCTCGCGCGGGGCCTCGGGGCCGCCGGCGACCAGCCGGGCGCCCTCGGCGACGCCCTTCTCGATGTAACCGCGCACCCGCTCCTGCTGCTTGGCGTTGACCACCGGGCCGATGCGCTCGCCGTACTTGGCGGCGGCGGCGCCGGCCAGCTCGACCGCCTCCTCGTAGCGGTCGCGGTGGACCAGCATCCGGGTCCAGGCGCTGCACGTCTGCCCGGAGTTGGACATCACGTTGGCCACGCCCACGTTGACCGCCTTGGCCAGGTCGGCGCCGGGCAGGATCACGTTGGCGGACTTGCCGCCGAGTTCCAGGGCGACCTTCTTGATGCCGGAGCCGGCGAGCGCGCCGATGCGCCGGCCCACGGCGGTGGAGCCGGTGAAGGAGACCAGGTCGACGTCCGGGTGCTCGGCGAGCGCCTGGCCGGCGACCGGGCCGAGCCCGGTGACCAGGTTGAACACACCCGCGGGAACGCCGGCCTCGTGCACCGCCTCGGCGAACAGCTGGGCGGTGAGCGGGGTGTCCTCGGCGGGCTTCAGCACGACCGTGCAGCCCGCGGCGAGCGCCGGGGCGACCTTGGCGACGATCTGGTGCAGGGGGTAGTTCCAGGGCGTGATGGCGGCGACCACGCCGATCGGCTCCTGGTAGACCACGGAGTTGCCGACCTTCTCCTCGAAGGCGTACTCGGCCGCGAGCTTCGCGTACGAGCCCGCGACCGCGATGGGGGCGCCCACGTGCACGGTCTGCGAGAACTTCAGCGGGGAGCCGAGTTCGGCGGTGACCGTCTCGGCGATCTCCTCGGCGCGCGCGACCAGGATGTCGCGCAGCGCGGTCAGGCGGGCGGCGCGCTCCGCGGGCGGGGTCGCGGCCCAGCCCGCGAGGGCGGCGCGGGCGGCCCGGACGGCGTTGTCGACGTCCAGGGCGCTACCGGCCGGCACCTGACCGATGACCTGCTCGTCGGCCGGGTTCACGACGTCGATGACGTCCTGTCCCGCGGCCGGGCGCCAGGCGCCGTCGATGTACATGCCGTCATGTGCCTTCATCGCGTTCCTTCCGGCGGGCCTCGTCCTCGAGCCCCCAAACTAGCGCCGTTAGTTTTACGGCACCAGGGGCGTCCCGCATGGCACGGCTCACCCTGCCCGGCGGCGGGTCGGAAGTCGACCCTCGCCCGGCTGTGGACCGTGTCACCGACGCGGCGAGATCCCGGTCGCACACGGGTGCCGCGCAGTTGCGGGTGCCGCTCGCTCAGGCGTCGCTGCCGCGGCGGACGCGGGAGGCGCGCGCCCGCGGGCGCTCCTCGGCGGCGGGCCGCACGGGCGAGCGCAGCGCCACACCCGAGGAGAGCAGGAGCAGCACCCCGAGCATCACGAACGGCGCGGCCACCCCGACCACTCCGGCGACCAGGCCCGCCGTGGCGGGCGCGGCGACCTGGCCGAGGCGGTTGCCGGTCAGCCGCAGGGCGAGGGCGGTGGAACGGGCGCCCTCGGGAGCGGCCTGCACGACCGTCGTCATGGACAGCGGCTGGCCGACGCCGAGGCAGAACCCGAGCGCCGCCAGCATCACGGCCAGCGCCCACACCGGCACCGGCACCGCGACGCCCGCGCAGAGCACGGCGGCCAGCAGACAGGTCACGGTGAGCAGTGCGGTGCGGCCGAGCAGCCGCAGCAGCGGGGTGAGCACCAGCCGGCAGGCGATGGTGGCCGCCGCCCGCAGGCTGAGCAGCAGGCCGATCACGGACGGGGCGATGCCCCGGTGCTCGCCGAGCACCGGCAGATAGGCGGTCAGGATGTCGGTCGCGGAGAGCACGGAGAGGCTGATCAGGATGCCGGCGGGCACGCCCCGGGCGCGCAGGATGCCGCTCACCGGCACCCGGGCGCCCGCCGCCGGACGGGAAGCCGGCGTCGTACGGCGGTGCTCTATGCGCCACAGCGAGGTGAACGCGACGGCGGCGCCCGCGCCCGCGACCAGCAGGGCGAGCGCGCTGGTGCCCGCCATGTCGGGGCCGCCGATCAGCGCGCCGGCCGCGATCGGGCCGATCAGCTGGCCGAGGGAGGCGCCGATGGTGAAGTGGCCGAAGTTGCGGTCCTGTTCGTGCGGGGCGGACTGGCGGGCCACCAGCGACTGGGCGCCGATGACGAAGGCGAGGTGGCCGAGGCCCATGACCCCGCTCCAGACCGCCATCGCCCCCAGCGAGCCCGCCTGGCCGCTGAGCACACAGCCGCCGGATATCAGCACCACTCCGGCGGGCAGCAGGGGCGCGCAGCGGCCGTGGTCGGTACGGCGGCCCAGCGGGACGGCCGCGAACAGCGGGAGGAGGGCGTAGACCCCCGCGATCACCCCGACCGCCCGCTCGTCGGCGCCCAGCGCGAGGGCCCGGTAGGAGACGGCGGGCCGGGCCATCGACACCGCCCCCTGCGCGAAGCTGAAGGCGATGACGAGGCGGAGCAGCCAGCCGCGGTTCCCACCGGGCCTCATGGTTCTTACCTCCGGGAAGAGTTCGAGGGCTCTGGATTCGCGGGCCGTGGACGCGCGGGCCGTGGGCGCGTGGCCGGCGCCGTCAGATGATGCCGAACAGGATGCCCGCCGCGAGGATGACCAGACAGGTGAGGGCGGCCCACTTGACCACGAACCGGGTGTGGTCGCCGAACTCGACCTTGGCCATGCCGACCAGGACGTAGACGGCCGGGACGAGCGGGCTGGACATGTGCAGCGGCTGGCCGACGAGCGAGGCGCGGGCCATCTCCAGCGGCGAGACACCGTGCGCGGCACCGGCCTCGGCGAGCACCGGCAGGACGCCGAAGTAGAAGCCGTCGTTCGACATGAAGTAGGTGAGCGGCAGGCTCAGGACGCCGGTGACGAGGGCCATGTGCGGGCCCATGCCGGCGGGGATGACGTCGACCATCCACTTGGCCATGCTGTCGACCATGCCGGTGCCCTGGAGGACGCCGGTGAAGACGGCGGCGGCGAAGACCATGCCGGAGACGTTGAGGACGTTGTCGGCGTGGGCGGCCAGGCGAGCCTTCTGGTCGGGGATGCGCGGGAAGTTCACGGAGAGCGCGAGCGCGGCGCCGAGCAGGAACAGCACCGGGATCGGCAGCAGCTCCATGATCATGGCGGTGAGCAGGGCGATGGTGAGCAGCGCGTTGAACCAGTAGAGCCTGGGGCGCAGGGTGTCGCGGTGCGGGTCGAGGCCCTGGAAGCCGTCGTCCTCGTCCGCGGCGGCGTCGGCGTCGGCGTCCGTGCCGGAGCCCGAGCCGCCGGCGGCCTTGACCGTCCCCCGGTCCCCGGAGCCCGTGCCCGTGCCCGTGCCGACCAGGACCGTCTCCTTCTCCTCCACCAGCACCTCGTCCAGCGTCAGCGTGCCGAGCCGCTTGCGCTCGCGCAGACCGAGGACGTAGGAGAGGCCGATCACGAAGAGCAGGCCGACGGCGAGGGCCGGGATCATCGGGACGAAGATGTCGCTGGCGTCCAGCTTCAGCGCGGTGGCCGCGCGGGCGGTGGGGCCGCCCCAGGGCAGCGTGTTCATCACGCCGTTGGCCATGGCGGCGACACCGGTGAGGACGACCAGGCTCATCTTCAGCCGCTTGTAGAGCGGGTAGAGCGCGGAGACCGTGATCATGAAGGTGGTCGAGCCGTCGCCGTCCAGCGACACGATCGCGGCGAGCAGGGCCGTCCCGACGACGATGCGCATCGGGTCGGCCTTGCAGAACTTGAGGATGCCTTTGACGATCGGGTCGAAGAGGCCGACGTCGATCATGACCCCGAAGTAGACGATGGCGAACATCAGCATCGCCGCGGTCGGGGCCAGGCTGGTGACGCCGTCGATGACGTAGTCGCCCAGGTGGGCGCCCTTGCCGACGAAGACGCAGAAGAGTGCCGGGATGAGCACGAGCGCCGCGATCGGCGACATCTTCTTCATCATGATCAGGACCAGGAAGGTCGCGATCATGGCGAAGCCGAGGATGGTCAGCATGAGTGGATACCTAACGTTCGCCCTTGAACTCCCACCTGGGTCGGCGGTGCGATGGACGTTAGGTCCCGCCAAGCAGCGTTAACAAGACGTTGACATGCGAGCAATAAGCGCAAAACTGCTGGTCACAGCTTTGCTCAGGTCAGCGTCCATGACATTTCAGGCCACCGGGACGAGTTCGACGGGGACGCCGTTGAGGACCGCGTTGCCGGACAGCGGGTCGAGCAGGCTGCCGTCGAGGAGCTGGTTGACGTTGACGCCGGGGTCCGCGGCGGCATGGCTCATGCGAGTGCCCGGCCGGTCGTGGCCCCAGCCGTGCGGCAGGCTGACCACGCCCCGCCGCACCCCGTCGGTGACCTCCACGGGGACGGTCACCTCTCCCCCGGCGCCCTTGACCCGCACCGGCGCCCCGTCGCGCACGCCGAGGCGTTCGGCGTCCTCGGGGTGCAGGTGCAGGGTGCAGCGGTTGGTGCCGCCGGTGAGGGCCGGGATGTTGTGCATCCAGCTGTTGTTGGAGCGCAGATGGCGGCGGCCGACGAGGAGCAGTCCGGCGGGGCGCTCGGCCAGGGCCTGCCGCAGCCGGGGCAGGTCGGCGGCGATCGGGGCGGGCAGCAGCTCCACCTTTCCGCTGCGGGTGCGCAGCGGCCGCGGCAGCCGCGGGCGGAGCGGGCCGAGGTCGATGCCGTGCGGGTGGGCGAGCAGTTTCCGCAGGCTCAGCCCGTCCTCGTGGGCGCCGAAGCCGTCGCCGTAGGGGCCGAGGCGCAGCATCATGTCGAGCCGTCGCTCGGGACCGGTCTCGCCGGTCAGCAGTGCGGCGAGTTCACGCGGGTCGCGGCCGTGCACCGGGGAGTGCGGGTCCTTGACGGCCTTGCCGAGGGTCTGGTCGATCACCATCGTGTCGACGGCGGCGGGGTCGGCTCCGTGCATGCCGCTCGCGGCGAGCACCAGCCGCGCCAGGATCTCCGTCTCGGCCATCCGGCCGGGCTCCAGCGGGATCGCGGGGCGGGTGTAGCGGACCTGGTTGCGCACGGCGAGGGTGTTGAAGGCGAAGTCGTGGTGCGGGCTCTGCGCGGGCGGGGGCGGCGGCAGTACGACGTCGGCGTGCCGGGAGGTCTCGTTGAGGTAGGGGTCGACGCTGACCATGAAGTCGAGTGAGCCGAGGGCCTTGTCGAGACGGTCGCCGTCGGGTGTGGAGAGCACCGGGTTGGCGGCGATGGAGACCAGCGCGCAGATCGGCTCGCCGTCCTCGGTGGCGGTGTCGATCTCCTCGGCGAGCGCGGAGATGGGCAGTTCGCCCTTGGCCTCGGGGTGCCGGCTCACCCGGGAGTGCCAGCGGCCGAGCGCGAAGCCCTTGCCGGGGCCGGCGGGGCGCGGTGTCCGGTCGGTGGCGGCCTGCGGGAAGAGGGAGCCGCCGGGCCGGTCCAGGTTGCCGGTGAGGACGGCGAGCACGTCGACGAGCCAGCTGGCGAGCGTGCCGTGCGGGACGGTGCAGCTGCCGATGCGGCCGTAGACGGCGGCGGTGGGGGCGGCGGCCAGTTCGCGGGCGAGGGTGCGCGGCACATCGGCGTCGACGTCACAGGCCGCGGCGGCGGCCTCGGGGGTGAAGTCGCGTACGGCTTCGCGCAGTTCGTCGAGGCCTTCGAGGTGCGGGGCCAGCTCGCCGACGTCGACCAGGTCCTCCTCGAACAGCACGTGCGCCATCGCCGCGAGGAGGAGCGCGTCCGTGCCGGGGCGGATCGCGATGTGCCGGTCGGCGAGCCGGGCGGTGCGGGTGCGGCGCGGGTCGATGACGGTGAGGGTGCCGCCGCGGGCCTTGAGCGCCTTGAGGCGGCCCGGGAAGTCGGGGGCCGTGCACAGGCTGCCGTTGGACTCCAGCGGGTTGGCGCCGATCAGCAGCAGGTGGTCGGTGCGGTCGAGGTCGGGCACCGGGATGGCGTTGGCGTCTCCGTAGAGCAGGCCGCTGGAGACGTGCTTGGGCATCTGGTCGACCGTGGAGGCGGTGAACAGGCTGCGGGTGCCGAGCGCGCCGATGAGCAGCGGCGGGTAGAGCGCGCCGGCCATGGTGTGCACGTTGGGGTTGCCGAGGACGACGCCGACGGCGTTCGGTCCGTGCCGTTCGACGACCGGGCGCAGTCCGGCGGCGACCGCGTCGAAGGCCTCCGCCCAGGTGGCCTCGCACAGTTCGCCGTCCCGGCGCACCAGCGGGGTGCGCAGCCGGTCGGGGTCGCCGTCCACGGCGCCGAAGGAGGCGCCCTTGGGGCAGATGAAGCCCTGGCTGAAGACATCGTCGCGGTCGCCGCGGGCGCCGGTGACGGTGGTGCCCTCGATGGTGAGGGTCAGCCCGCAGGTGGCCTCGCACAGGGGGCAGATACGCAGGGCGGTGCGGGACACGGGTCCTCCCGGGCAGGCGACGGCGATGACGCGCGGACGCCGCCGAGCATACCGACCGGTAGGCATGTTGGGGAGGGTCTGCGCGCCTCTCCCCAAAGGCTCCGGTTCAGTCCAGCGCCCGCGCCAGATACGACCGCAGCAGCTCCCGCATCTCCGCGATGATCCGCTCGTCGCCCTGCGGATCCATCCGGAAGGCCAGCTGGACCAGTGTGTCGGCGGTCTCCACGGCGATCAGGAACATCCGGCGCAGATCGCTGTCGGGGGTGCGATCGAGATGACCGGCGAGCAGCTCGGTCAGCCGGTCGGCGACCCGGTGGTTGGGCTCCGCCTGGCGGGCGCCGACGGGGATCTGGTTGCCGAAGTCCACCAGGGAGAAGCCGGGCGCGGTGCGCTTCATCGCCAGGTACTCGTCGATCACGGCGTCCATGGCCGCCCGCCAGTCGCCGGGTCGCGCGCCGCCCAGCCGGCCGGCGATCCGCTCGGCGTACCGCTCCAGGTTGCGCTGGGCGAGCGCGTCCGCCATCTGCCGCTTGTTGCCGAAGAAGCGGTAGACCGAGCCGATCGGGACGCCGGCCCGCTCGGCGACGGCGCGGGTGCTCAGCGCGTCGTACCCAGCCTCGTCGAGCAGGTCGGCACAGGCGTCGAGGATCCTGGTCAGCCGTTCGGCACTGCGGCGCTGGACGGGCGCGCGGCGGAGCGTGGTCGCGTGGGGCACGGGCTTCATGATGCCTTTCCGGAGCGGTCCGGTGAACCTCACCCCCCAGTACGCGTACCGGTGGCCTCGGCACTCATCGCGGCGGTCGGTCCGGGGTCCGAGGCGGTGATGTCGGCGGTGCTCTCGACCGGCTCGCCGTCCACCGCCCAGACCGTGCCGTCGTCGGCGTAGAGCCGGGCGGTGACGTGGTGGGTGCCGCGCGGGACGAGACGGCCGGGCAGCCGGTACTCGGGGCCGCGCAGCTCGGCGACGAACCGGCCGTCCACGAAGAGCCGGGCGGTGCCGCGCCCGGCCACCGGCTCCTCGGGCGCCCCTCGCACCGAGAAGCGGAAGCCGTCCAGGGTCAGCCGCACCCGCCAGCTGGTCGCGGCCGGGTCGGGCTGCACCTCGATGCCGACCTCGGGGGCGTCCTCCTCGTCGACCTGCCGGTAGGACCGGCCCTCCTCGTCCCTGTCCTCGAGCACCTTGCCCACCGGCGCGGGCGTCACATCGCCCGCCTCACCGGTGCCACTGGTGCCGCAGCCCGCGGATCCGGCCAGCAGAAGGACACAGACCGCGAGCGCGGCGACTGATCCGCGCGTCCACGACATGCCGGCGAGCCTAGAACACCGGTACGACACCTCGAATCCCCCTGGAGTCTGGTTCCGGTGGTCCCGTGGTAGTCCCCCGAGAGGAGGAGGGGAGAACGAACTCACCGGGACTGTGCGCGGGCCTCTTGCGCACACGAAACCGCAATCCTACGGTGATGCATAGGAATGAGCGGTCCACAGATCGACGGCACAGGGAGCAGTGATCAATGAGCGGGGACGCGCGAAAGACCGCCGAGGGGCTGACGTATCTCTCCGGATTCGGCAACGAGCACAGCTCGGAGGCGGTGCCGGGCGCCCTGCCGGAGGGCCGCAACTCGCCCCAGCGGGCCCCGCTGGGGCTGTACGCGGAGCAGTTGAGCGGTACGGCGTTCACCGAGCCCAGGGCGCACAACCGCCGCTCCTGGCTGTACCGGATCCGCCCCTCGGCCGCCCACCCGGCGTTCACCCGGGCCGGCAACGGCGCCCTGCGCACCGCGCCCTTCACCCAGACCGTCCCGGACCCCAACCGGCTGCGCTGGGACCCGCTGCCCGACCCGGCCGCCGGGACCGACTTCCTGGCCGGCCTGTGGACCCTCGGCGGCAACGGCGACGTCACCCAGCGCACCGGCATGGCCGTGCACCTGTACCACGCGGACACCTCCATGGACCGCGTCTTCAGCGACGCCGACGGCGAGCTGCTGATCGTCCCGGAGCGCGGCGGACTGCTGCTGCGCACCGAGTTCGGGCTGCTGCACGCGGAGCCGGGCCATGTGGCGCTGATCCCGCGCGGGGTCCGCTTCCGGGTGGAGCTGCTGGACGCCACCGCCCGCGGCTACGTCTGCGAGAACTACGGCGCCCCGTTCCGCCTCCCCGACCTCGGCCCGATCGGCGCCAACGGCCTGGCCAACGCCCGCGACTTCCGCGCGCCGGTCGCCGCGTACGAGGACGTGGAGGGGCCGGTGGAGGTGGTGAACAAGTTCTGCGGCAACCTCTGGACTGCCACCTACGACCACTCGCCGCTCGACGTGGTCGCCTGGCACGGCAACTACGTGCCGTACGTCTACGACCTGCACCGCTTCAACGTCATCGGCACCATCTCCTACGACCACCCGGACCCGTCGATCTTCACCGTGCTGACCTCGCCCTCGGACACCCCGGGGCTGGCCGGCGTCGACTTCGTGGTCTTCGCGCCGCGCTGGCTGGTCGGCGAGGACACCTTCCGGCCGCCGTACTTCCACCGGAACGTGATGAGCGAGTACATGGGCCTGATCGAGGGCGCCTACGACGCCAAGACGGCCGGAGAGGGCGGTTTCGTGCCGGGCGGCGGCTCGCTGCACAACATGATGTCGGCGCACGGCCCGGACCGGGAGACCTTCGACCGGGCGAGCGCGGCCGAGCTGCGCCCGCAGAAGATCGACGACGGGCTGGCGTTCATGTTCGAGACCCGCTGGCCGCTGACCCTCACGCCGCAGGCGGCCCGCGCGGACCACCTCCAGCAGGGGTACGACGACGTCTGGCAGGGCCTGGAGCGGCACTTCCGCCCCTTGCACTGACGAATCCGCAACCGGTACGGATGGCCCCGTGACCTCCTTCGCCCCGGACTCCATCGTCCTGAACCGCAAGCTGCCGCTCTGGTACCAGGTGTCCCAGTCGCTGCGCGCCTCGATACTCGGCCGCTCGCCCCGGGACCCGCTGCGCCTGCCCACCGAGGAGCAGCTGGCCGGGCACTACGGCGTGAGCGTGCTGACCATGCGGCAGGCGCTGAAGGAGCTGGAGGACGAGGGGCTGATCACCCGCCACCGGCGGCGCGGCACGTTCATCGAGCCGCACGCCCGCCGGGGCGCGCCGGTGCGGCTGCTCGGCTCGGTGGACGCGATCGTGGCCCAGCAGTCCGGCATGACGACCGAACTGCTGGACCACGGCCGCGCCGCCCCGCCGGCCGAGGTCGCCGAGCACTTCCCGGACCTCGCCGAGGCCGGGGCCTACCACCGGCTGCGCAGCGACGCCAAGACCGGCGAGCCGACCAACCACGCCCGCAACTGGGTCCGGCCCGAACTCGCCGACCGCATCGACCTCGACGACCTGGTCCGCTGGCCGATGACGAAGGTGCTGCGCGATGTCCTCGGGGCGGACATCAGCCGGATCACGGACACCGTCGAGGCCCGCCTCGCCGACCCGGAGACGGCCCGGCTGCTCCAGGTCCCGCTGCTCAGCCCGATCCTGCACTACACCGGCGTCACCTACGACGCGGACGGCCGGGCGCTGGACGTGGCCGTCATCCACTACCGCGGCGACCGCTTCTCCTTCACGGTCACCCTCGACGCCACCTGAGACCCGACGCCACCCGAGTCCCGACGCCGCCCAGGGCCGGCACCGGCCCGTCGTACGATGCCGGGCGTGACGTTCGACGACGCTCCGCTGCTGGCGGACCTCATGCCGTGGTCCGTCGCACCACCGCGGCTCGGCCGCGGCTGGCCGGCGGCCCCCGACCCCGCGTCCCTGAAAGCCCGTTGGAACGCCCTGGTCACGGCGGACGGCCCGGACCGGGAGGCCCTGTTCGAACCGACCCGGGCCCGCACCCTGCGCAGCGCGGTCGGCCAGCTGCCCGGCCAGTCCACCGGCACCCAGCGGCTGCTGCGCGCCACCGGCCCCTGCCCGGAGCCCGTCCGCGTGCTGGCCGCGCCCTTCGACGAGCAGTGGCTCATCCCCGACCACCGCCTCATCGACACCGCCCGCCCGGAACTGTGGCGGGTCGCCGACGCACACCAGGTCTTCGCCGTGGAGGTGCCGGAGGAGCCGGCGCTGCCGCTGCTCGCGACCTCCCTGCTGCCCCTGCTGCGCCCCGGCCCGGTCCGTCCGCTGTACCGCCGTCCCGGCGGCACCGAACCCAACCTGGCCCCCGGTCTGCTGGAGCACCTGGCCGACCGGCTCGGCGGCCGGCCGGTCACCCCGGTGGACGTCCTCGCCTGGACCCTGGCGACGGCCCGCCCCGACCACGCCGTCCCCCTCACCACCGACACAGACCTCTGGTCCACGGGCGTCGCGCTGGGCCGCCGGCTGCTGTGGCTGCTGCGCCGCGACGGCGAGCGCCCCAAGCTGCCCGGCGGCCGCCGGCCCTACGTCCGCGCCCCGCTCCCCGCCCGCCCCACGGTCCTGCGCTACGACCGCGAGGAGGAGACCCTCCTGCTGGACGAGGGCCGCATCTCGCCGGTGCCGCCCGAGGCGTGGGACTTCGAGACGGGCGGGACGCGCGTCCTGGAGCAGTGGTTCGCCACCCGCACCGCCGCCCCCGAGCCGGGCACCCTCGCCGCGATCCGCCCGGCCGGCTGGCCGCAGCGGTGGACCTCGGAACTGCTGGAACTCGTCACGGTCCTGACACTGATCGCCGAACTGCTCCCCCGCAGACGGGAGCTGGCCCTCACCGCCCCGCTCACGGCGACGGAGCTGACCGAGGCGGGCATCCTCCCCGCCCCGGAGCCGGCCCGCCGCCCCGCCTCGGTCCTGGACCACCAGGAGGAGGGCCCGGAGGGCCAGTTCGCGCTTCTCTAGGGCCGGCCGCGAGTTCCGCGGTCGGATGTCTGTACGCCGCCCACGCACCGGTGTACGGTCTCGGCCCGATGGACTTTGGGAGCGCTCCCATTCAGATGTTCCCGCTCCGCTTCGCACGACGACGACAGTTCGCACGGCTACGACGGTTCGCACGACGACGACAGTTCGCACGACGACGACAGTTCGCACGACGACGACAGTTCGCACGACGACGACAGTTCGCACGACGACGATGAGGAGGAACGTGGTGAGACGCTTTCTCGCCCTGCTGGCGACCTGCGCGACGGCCCTGGGTCTCACGGCGCTGGCCGGGCCCCCGGCGGCCGCCGCCACCGGCTGCAAGGTCGACTACACGGTCACCAACCAGTGGCAGGGCGGCTTCCAGGCCGGGGTGAGGATCACCAACCTGGGTGACCCCGTCAGCGGCTGGACGCTCAGGTTCACCCTGCCCGACGCCGGCCAGAAGGTCGTCCAGGGCTGGAACGCCACCTGGTCGCAGTCCGGCTCCGCGGTCAGCGTCACCAACGTCGACTGGAACCGCACCCTGGCCACCGGCGCCGCCACCGACCTGGGCTTCACGGGCTCCTTCACCGGCGCCAACCCCAAGCCCACGGCCTTCACGCTCAACGGCGTGACCTGCACGGGCTCCGTCGGCGGGGAGGAGCCGCCGCCCGACCCGGACCCGGGCCCCGGTACCGGCACCCCGGTCGACGTCAACGGACAGCTCCGCGTCTGCGGCGTCAACCTGTGCAACCAGTACAACCGCCCGATCCAGCTGCGCGGCATGAGCACCCACGGCATCCAGTGGTTCGCCAAGTGCTACAACAGCGCCTCCGTGGACGCGTTGGCGAAGGACTGGAAGTCGGACCTGCTGCGCATCGCGATGTACGTCCAGGAGAGCGGCTACGAGACCGACCCGGCCGGCTTCACCAGCCGGGTGAACAGCCTGGTCGACATGGCCGAGGCCCGCGGCATGTACGCGCTGATCGACTTCCACACCCTGACCCCGGGCGACCCGAACTTCAACCTCGACCGGGCGAAGACCTTCTTCGCCTCCGTCGCCGCCCGCAACGCCGCCAAGAAGAACGTGATCTACGAGATCGCCAACGAGCCCAACGGCGTGAGCTGGACGGCCATCAAGAACTACGCCGAGCAGGTCATCCCGGTGATCCGCGCCGCCGACCCGGACGCCGTCGTCATCGTCGGCACCCGCGGCTGGTCCTCGCTGGGCGTCTCGGACGGCTCCAACGAGACAGAGGTCGTCAACAACCCGGTCAACGCGACCAACATCATGTACGCCTTCCACTTCTACGCCGCGAGCCACAAGGACAACTACCGCGCCACGGTGAGCAGCGCGGCCGCCAAGCTGCCGCTCTTCGTCACCGAGTTCGGCACGGTGAGCGCCACCGGCGGCGGGGCGATGGACCGCGCGAGCAGCGTGGCCTGGCTGGACCTGCTCGACCAGCTGAAGATCAGCTACGCGAACTGGACCTACTCCGACGCCGACGAGAGCAGCGCCGCCTTCAAGCCGGGCACCTGCAACGGCACCGACTACAGCAGCAGCGGCGTGCTGACCGAGTCGGGGGCGCTGCTGAAGAGCCGTATCAGCACCGCCGACTCCTTCCCGACCAGCTGATCCGCCCACTCCTGGGCACACGGGGAGCGCTCCCGGCTTTGGGAGCGCTCCCAATCTCTCCTCCCCTCACCTTCCGACACGTCTCGGAGGCCCCCCATGCACCTCCCTTCCCCGCGGTTACCCCGCCGCCCCTGGGCGGTGGTCCTCGCCGCCTCCTGTGGCGGAACCGGCACCACGCCGCCCCCGACCACGCCACCGCCCACCACGCCGCCGCCGAGCGCCGACTGCGGCACCGCCGTGCTCTGCTCCGACTTCGAGGACCAGAGCGGCCCCGCCCCGTCCGGCGCCTGGCGGTTCACCGCGCCCGACTGCCAGGGCACCGGCACGGCCGCCGTCGACACCGCGGTCGCGCACAGCGGCGGCACGTCGCTGCGGATCGACGGCAAGGCGGGCTACTGCAACCACGCCTTCGTCGCCGCCACCGCCGACCTGTCCTCGGTCGGCCCGGTGCTGCACGTGCGCCTGTGGGTCCGCCACACCACCGCGCTGCCCGCCGCCCACGTCACCTTCGTCGCCCTGGCCGACACCTCCCAGGGCGGGCGCGCGCTGCGCGTCGGGGGCCAGAACGGCGCCCTGCAGTGGAACCGGGAGAGCGACGACGCCACCCTGCCCGCGCAGAGCCCGGCCGGGGTGGCGCTGAGCCGGCCGCTGCCGACCGGAAGCTGGCAGTGCCTGCGGTTCGCGATCGACACGAGCGCCCCGAAGCTGGACACCTGGCTCGGCGCCGAGCAGATCCCGGGCCTGCACGCCGACGGCGTCCCCACCCAGGACGTCGACCAGCAGTGGCTCGCCCGCACCACCCCGCCCCGCCCGACCGCCCTGCGCCTGGGCTGGGAGAGCTACGGCACGGGTGACGACACGCTGTGGTTCGACGACGTGGCCGTCGGCTCCGCGCCCATCGGCTGCTGACAAGGCCCCGGGGCAGGGGTGATGATCCACCCCATGGACCGTCTCCCCCTGCCCCTGGAGGGCATCACCGTCGTGGCCGTCGAACAGGCCGTCGCCGCCCCGTTCGCCACCCGCCAGCTCGCCGACCTCGGCGCCCGGGTGATCAAGGTCGAGCGGGTGGACGGCGGTGACTTCGCCCGCGGCTACGACACCGCCGCCCGCGGTCTGGCCTCGCACTTCGTGTGGTGCAACCGCGGCAAGGAGTCCCTCGCGCTGGATCTGAAGGACCCGCGCGGACTCGATGTCGTACGGCGTCTGATCGCGGACGCGGACGTGTTCGTGCAGAACCTCGCGCACGGGGCGGCGGCCCGGCTGGGACTCGACGCGGCGACCCTGTGCGCGGCGCACCCGCGGCTGATCGCCGTCGACATCTCGGGCTACGGCGCGACGGGGCCGTACGCCGGCAAGCGGGCCTACGACATGCTGGTGCAGTGCGAGGCCGGACTGGTGTCGGTGACCGGGACGCCGGAGCAGCCGGTGAAGGCCGGGATCCCGGCGGCGGACATCGCGGCGGCCATGTACGCCTTCTCCGGGGTGCTCGCGGCGCTGGTGCGGCGGGGCACGACCGGGCGCGGCGGGCCGGTGGAGGTCTCGATGCTGGAGGCGCTGGCGGAGTGGATGGGGCATCCGCTGCATCACGTGATGCACGACGGCACCGCCCCGGCGCGCACCGGTCTGGCGCACGCGGTGATCGCGCCGTACGACGCCTACGGCACGGCGGACGGCGGGCGGGTGCTGCTGTCGGTGCAGAACGACCGGGAGTGGCGGCGGCTGGCCGAGCGGGTCATCGAGCGCCCGGAGCTGGGGACGGATCCGGCGTACGCCACGAACGCGGCACGGGTGGCGAACCGGGAGCGCACCGACGAGCTGGTGGCGAAGGCGCTGGGGCTGCTTCCGGCCGACGAGGCGCTGGCGCGGCTGGAGGAGGCGGGGATCGCGTGCGCCCGGCTGCGGGACGTACGGGAGGTGGCCGGGCATCCGCAGCTGGCGGCGCGGGAGCGGTGGCGGGAGGTGGGGTCGCCGGTGGGGCCGTTGCGGGCGCTGCTGCCGCCGATCACGATGCCGGGTGGGGAGACCGCTCGGATGGGTGACGTACCCGCGCTCGGCCAGCACACCGGGGCGCTGCTTCGTGCCGTGGGGATGACGGACGACGAGATCGCAGCCTTGCGCCGGGACGGTGTGGTGGCCTGAGCGCGGGTTCTGGGAGCAACCCCCCGGCGACGCCGGTGCGGTCAGCGACCGCCGAACAGGGTGCGGCGGAGCCGGCGCAGCGGAGCGAAGAGCGAGACGCGGCTCACTCGGACGTTCGTGGCGCTGGGGGTGTGTGCGGGTTCGCGCGCGGTCAGCTCACGCATCAGCGAGGTCGCTTCGGCCGTCTTCTGCTGCGGCACGGCGGGACCCGCCAGTACCGCGAGATGGCGGTCGAGGCGCGTACTGGTCGCGCTGCTACCGCAGGTGATCGCAGGGACCCTCGCCCTGCTGCGCACAGTTATCTGTTCCATGTCACTCCCCACCCGTACGAGTCCACCCGGCCCGGGCAGGGTAACCCTATCGCCCCCTCGGGGCACTCGTGTATCGAGGTCACAGGATTCACCTTCCCTGCAAGGGTGTTGACAACCCTTTCTCGATTACTCTCCGAATCCAACCGAATCCAGGGCGAGTTGGACAACTGGCCTGGTCGTGGGCTGGGCTGATCCGCCGTCGGGCTCGACGGTCACTGCGAGTGAGGTCGCGGTGCTCTCCAGGCCCGCTGCGACCAAGGGCGTGTCGCCGTCGAACAGGCCCAGGGAGCGCGGTTGCGCATGGGGGCGCATGAGCCACAGCTGGTGCACGCGTTCGCCGGGCGGTTCGCCGTACCCGCCCAATGTGACCACCGCGCGCCCCTCGGAGACGGAGGCGATCACCGAGATCGTCCGGCCCCGCGCGTCCCGCCCGGTCGTGGCGCGGGCGTCCTCGGCCGCCAGGACGTGGGCGATCTCACGTGACCGGTCGCGCTCCGCGGCGAGTTCGCCACGGGTGCGGTCGGCCTGGACGGCGAAGAGCGCGGCGACGACGAGCGCCGCGGCGGCGGTCGCGGTCGCGAACGGCACCAGCAGGGGGCGCGTGCGGGGCGTACGGGTGCGGGACGGTGGCGGCCGCGTGCCCCAGACATGCGGTGGCAGCCGCGGCGTGTGCCCCGCGGCGGTCTCCTGCGGGGTGGTCCGTACGGCGGCCAGCACCCGCTCGCGCAGCCCGGGCGGCGCCGGTTCGGCCGCCGACCAGGCCAGCCGCACCGCGTCCTCGGACAGCGCCCGCACCTCGGCGTCGCACCGCCCGCAGCCCGCCAGATGCCGCTCGAACCGGCGCCGCTCCTCGGGCCCGAGGGCGTCCAGCGCGTACGGGGCGGCCAGGGAGTGCGGGTCGGTGCGGCGCAGGAGTCGGTCGAGGACGGTCATGCCGCACCCCCCAGGCAGTCGCGCAGCCGGGTCAGCCCGTCCCGCATCCGGGTCTTCACCGTGCCGAGCGGCAGCGACAGGCGTTCGGCGACCTCACGGTAGGTGTAGCCGTCGTAGTAGGCGAGGGTGACGGACTGGCGCTGGAGCGCGGTGAGGCGGTCCAGGCAGCGGCGCACCCACTCGCGTTCCAGGCCGGCCTCCACCTCCTCGGCGACATGGTCGAAGGCGGGCGCCGCGGCGCGCAGCGCCTCCCGCTGCTCGCGGTCCACGGCCGCGCGGGCGCTGCGCACCCGGTCCACGGCCCGGCGGTGGGCGAGGGTGAGCACCCAGGCGAGCGCGCTGCCGCGCCTCGGGTCGAACCGGGATGCGGACCGCCAGAGTTCCAGCAGCACCTCCTGCGCCACCTCCTCGGACTGGGCCGGATCCCGCACCACTCGTTTCACCAGTCCGAACACCGGACCGGACACCACGGTGTACAGGTCCTCGAAGGCCTGCTGGTCACCGCCCGCCACCCGCAGCAGAAGCTCGTCCGCCCCCACTCGCGCCCCCTCCTGTCTCCTGCCGGACTGTCTCCTGTCGGACGGGATTACGGATCAGCGTGCCGAAAACGCGGGTTCCGCGGGGAGGAAAACAAGTTTCCCGCCGGACCAATCCGTTCGGTGCCCCGCTGCGAATCCCCCGGCGTCAGGCAACACGGCACGGAGGACGGACGGCATGACACCTATCTACCGGAGCGGGGCTGGACGCGGGAGTATCGCCGCTCTCGTCTGTGGTGCGCTGGCGGCCGGAGGGCTCGCGGCCGCCGGCGTGACCGCGCTGGAGCCGGGGGCGACCGCCGCCTCCAGCCACCGGGAGGCCCCGCTGATATCGGGCACCCCGCAGTACGACAACACGGACCTGTACGCGTTCGTGAGCCCGGACAAGCCCGACACCACCACGATCATCGCCAACTGGATCCCCTTCGAGGAGCCGGCCGGCGGACCGAACTTCTTCCCGTTCGCGCAGGACGCTCAGTACGACATCCACATCGACAACGACGGCGACGCCCAGGGCGACCTGCTCTACCGCTACACCTTCAGGACGCAGGTGAAGAACGGGAAGACGTTCCTCTACAACACCGGCCCGGTCGAGAGCCTGGACGACCCCGACCTCAACATCACGCAGACGTACGACCTGGAGCTGCTGCGGCTGCGCAAGCAGCACCTGGTCTCCCGTACGAAGATCGCGGACGATGTGCCGGTCGCGCCGTCGAACGTGGGCAAGGCCTCGATGCCGGACTACGGCAAGCTGCGCGACCAGGCGGTCCACGAACTCGCGGGCGGCGCGACCACGTTCGCCGGGCAGGCCGACGACCCGTTCTTCCTGGACCTCAGGGTCTTCGACCTGCTGTACGGCGGGAACCTCTCCGAGGTCGGCAACGACACGCTCAAGGGCTACAACGTCAACTCGGTCGCCCTCCAGGTGCCGCACGAGCTGATCCGCGAGTCCGCGCACCAGCCGGTCGTCGGCATCTGGTCGACCACCCAGCGCCGCAACGCCCGCGGCCACTGGACGCAGGTGTCCCGGCTGGGCAGTCCGCTGGTCAACGAGGTCGTCAACCCGCTGGAGGACAAGGACCGCTTCAACGCGGACGCGCCGTGGAACGACGGCCAGTTCCTGAAGAACGTCACCGAGCCGGAGCTGCCGAAGCTCATCGAGGCGATCTACAAGATCGACGCGCCCGCCGAGCCGCGCAACGACCTGGTCGACGTCTTCCTCAAGGGCGTCGACGGCCTCAACCGGCCGCCGCATGTGCGCCCGTCGGAGCAGCTGCGGCTGAACACCTCGGTGAAGCCGGCCGCCGAGCCCAAGCGCCTCGGGGTGCTCGACGGCGACAACGCGGGCTTCCCCAACGGCCGCCGGCTCACCGACGACGTGATCGACGCCTCGCTCCAGGTCGTCGAGGGTGAGCTGCTCGGGCAGAAGAACGACCTGGGCGACGCGGTGGACGCCAACGACAAGGAGTTCGGCGACTCCTTCCCGTATCTCGCCCTGCCGACGGAGGGCTCGCGCGGGCCGCTCGCCAAGGGCACCTCGGGTGACACCGACGTCCGCAGCCAGCTCGGCGACGCCCTGCGGCCGGCCGGCGCCGGCGAGGACGACACCCCGCTCATCGCCGCCTCCGCGGGCGCCGGAGCGCTCGGCGTCCTGCTGATCGGCACCGGGCTGCTGTGGTGGCGCCGGACGCGGGGCCGCGCGTACTGACGGCCCCGGCCCTCGACCGGCGCGGCCCGTCCCTTCCCGACCCCACGGCGCGGGCCGCGCCACCCCATCCCCCTCCGAGGAGAGGCATGCTGCCGCGCACGACCAACGACACCGGGCCCCGGCCCCGACGCGCCGCCCGTACGGCCGCCTGCGCCGCCTTGCTGGCCGTGGCGCTGACCACGACGTCGATCGCGGTCGGTGACGTCCGCGGCCAGGAGGAGCGGGCGGCCCGGTCGGCGCCCGCCGCCGTCTCGCCGGCCCTGCTGTCCCAGGGCGACCTCGGCGCGGGCGTCACCGCCCTCCAGGCCCATCTGCGCGCCCAGCCGAAGGACTTCACCGGCTGGGCGACCCTCGGCCTCGCCTATGTGGAGCAGGCCAGGACCGACGGCGACCCGTCCCGGTACCCGCAGGCCGAACGGGCCCTGGCCCGCTCCCTGGACCTGCGGCCCGGCAACGACCAGGCGCTCGCGGGCCGGGCCGCCCTGGCCGCCGCCCGGCACGACTTCCGGGGCGCCCTGCGCCACGCGGACCGGGCACTGGAGCGCAACCCGTACAACGAACGCGCCCTGTGCGCCCGGATCGACGCCCTGGTCGAACTCGGCCGCTACGCGGAGGCGTCCAGGGCCGCCGACCTCGCCGACGGCCGGCGGCCCGGAGTGCCGGTCTTCACGCGCTACGCCTATGTGCGCGAGCTGCGCGGCGACGTCCCCACCGCCCGCCGGGTCCTCACCCAGGCGCTCGGCTCGGCCACCGCGCCGGGCGACGTGGCGTACGTGGCCACCGCGCTCGGCCGCCTCGCCTGGCAGCAGGGTGACAACGGCACGGCCCTGCGGCACTACGCCCGTGCCCTCGCCGCCGACGACGCCTATCTGCCCGCCCTGGAGGGCAGGGCCCGCGCCCTGGCCGCGCGGGGCGGCCGCGGCGACCGGGCGGCGGCGGTCGAGACGATGGAGCAGGTCGTGGCGCGGGCTCCGCTGCCGGGCCCGCTGGTGCTGCTCGGCGAGCTGTACGAGGAGCGCGGTGAGCGGACGAAGGCCCGCGAGCAGTACGCGCTCGTCGACGCCTGGACGGCGCTCGCCCGCGCGGGCGGCGTCAACCCCGACCTGGACACCGCCCTCGCGGCGGCCGACCACGGCGACCGGCGGACGGCGCTGCGCGCGGCCCGCGCCGAGTGGGACCGCCGCCGTACCGTGCACACCGCCGACGCGCTGGCCTGGGCGCTGCACGCCGCCGGGCAGGACGCCAAGGCCCTGCCGTACGCCCGCCGGGCCACCGCCACCGGCTACCGCGACGCCGCGCTCTGGTACCACCGCGGCATGATCGAACGCGCCCTGGGCCGCGACCGGGAGGCCCGTGCCTCGCTGACCAGGGCCCTGGAGCTGAACCCGGGCTTCTCGCCGCGCGGCGCGCGGGAGGCGCGGGCGGCGCTGCGGGATGCGGAGGCGGCGCTGCGGGTTGCGGGGGCGGCCGAGTGAAACCTCGTCACCTCCTCGCGGCCGCCGTGGCCGCCTGCGCGCTGGCCCTGCTGCCCGCCGGGACCGCCGGCGCGCACCCGCTCGGCAACTTCACCGTCAACCAGTACGACGGCCTGGTCGCCGCCCCCGGCGAGCTGCGGGTCGAGCACGTCGAGGACTTCGCGGAGATACCGGCGACCCAGGCCGCGCCCGCTGTCGAGCGGCTGGGCCTGGACGGCTGGGCGCGGCAGCGGTGCGCGCGGGCCGCGCGGGACAGCGAGGTCACCGTCGACGGGCGGCGGGTCGCGCTCACCGTGGCGGCCGGCGCCGGGCGGGTGCGGCCGGGACAGGCCGGGCTCGACACCCTGCGCGTGGAGTGCCGGCTGACCGCCCCGCTGCCCGAGGGCGCCCCGGTCGCGCTCCGCTTCCGCGGCGCGGACGCCGCTCCCGGCCCCGGCTGGCGGGAGATCACGGCCCGCGGCGACCGGACCACGCTCACCGCGTCGGACGTGCCGGAGCGCTCGCCGTCACGGGAACTGACGCGGTACCCGCGGGAGTTGCTGACGTCCCCGGCCGACACCGCCACCGCGTCCCTGCGGCTGCGCCCGGGCGGTCCCGCGCTCTCCGAGGAGCCGGAGCGGGACGCGCCCGCCGCGTCGGTGCTGCCGCGCGGCGCCGACCGCTGGACGCGGGCCCTGGACTCGCTGATCGCCCGTCACGACCTCACCGTCGGCTTCGCCGCCCTCGCGCTGGCCGTGGCGCTCGGCCTGGGCGCGCTGCACGCGCTCGCGCCGGGCCACGGCAAGACCCTCATGGCCGCGACCGCGGTGGCCGCCGGCGGCCGCGCCCGGCTGCGGGACGTCCTGCCGCTGGCCGCGTCGGTGACGGTGACCCACACCCTCGGAGTGGTCGCCCTGGGCCTGCTGGTCACGGCCGGTTCGGCGGCGGCGCCCTCGGTGATCGCCTGGCTGGGCATCGCCGGCGGCACCCTGGTGACGGCGGCGGGCGTGGGTCTCGTACGCCGGGCCTGGCGCAACCGACGACCCGATCCGGACGCACACCTCCACGGCCACGGCCACACACACGAACACGAACACGCACACGGACACGGGCACCGGCACTCCCACGGGCACACCCACACCCGCCCCACCCTCCGCGGCACGCTCTTCCTCGGGTTCGCCGGCGGGCTGGTCCCCAGTCCGTCCGCGGTCGTCGTGCTGGTCGGCGCCGCGGCGCTGGGGCACGCGTGGTTCGGGTTGCTGCTGGTCGTCGCGTACGGGGCCGGGCTCGCCGTGACGCTCACCGCGGCCGGGTTCGCGGTCGTCAAGCTGGGCGCGGGGGTCACCCGAGCGCTGGACGGGCGGCGCCGGCGCCGGTCCGCGGCTCCGTTCGTGGAGCTGTTGCGCCGTACCGCGCCGCTGGGGTCGGCGTCCGTGGTCGTGGCCCTTGGGGCCGGATTGGTGCTGAAGGGGGCGGCAAGCGCACTCGGGTGAGCTACTTTCGTGGAGAAACAGGGATTTCGCCCGGATGCGAAGAGGGGGCGCCCGTGTCCGACGTACCGGGCCGTGCACGGCTGATCGCGGGCCGCTACCGGCTGCTGTCCCCGCTCGGCGAGGGCGGTATGGGAACCGTGTGGCGGGCCCGTGACGAGGTGCTGCACCGCGAGGTCGCCGTCAAGGAGGTGCGCGCCCCGGCCGGGCTGCCCGCGTCCGACGTCGAGCGGATGTACGCGCGTCTGGAGCGCGAGGCGTGGGCCGCCGCGCGGGTCGCGAACCGCAATGTGGTGACGGTCTACGACGTGGCGACCGAGGAGGGCCGCCCCTGGATCGTGATGGAGCTGGTGCGCGGCATCTCGCTGGCCGAGCTGCTGGAGGCGGAGGGTCCGCTGCCGCCGCAGCGGGCGGCGCACATCGGTGCCGAGGTGCTGGCCGCGCTGCGGGCCGCGCACGCGGCCGGGGTGCTGCACCGGGACGTGAAGCCCGCCAACGTGCTGCTGTCCAACGACGGCCGGGTGGTACTGACCGACTTCGGGATCGCGACGGTCGAGGGCAGCTCCGCGCTGACCATGACCGGCGAGGTGGTCGGCTCGCCCGAGTTCCTCGCCCCGGAGCGGGCGCTGGGCCGCACGCCGGGCCCCGAGTCGGACCTGTGGTCGCTCGGTGTGCTGCTGTACGCGGCGGTCGAGGGCAGTTCGCCGTTCCGTCACGACACCCCGCTGAGCACCCTGCGGGCCATCGTCGACGAGGAGCTGCCGCCGCCGCACCGGGCGGGTCCGCTCGCGCCGGTCATCGAAGGGCTGCTGCGCAAGGATCCGGCGGAGCGGCTGCCCGCCGACCGCGCCGAGCGGGACCTCGCACTGGTCGGCGCCGGGGGCACCCCGCGCGCGGACACGGCACCGACGACGCCGTACACGCCGTTCGGCCCGACGGCCGCGGCGCCGGCTCCCGCCCCGCGGGCCGCGACGCCGGCCGCTCCCACCCCGGCGGTCGGTGAGCCGGGCCCGCGCAACCGGCGGGCGGTGGTGGCGCTGGTCGCGGGGATCGCCGTGCTGGCGCTGGCGATCGCGGGGCTGACGTACGCGCTGCTGAACCGGGACGGCGGCGGGAACGGGAACGCCGGGGGCGCCTCCACGACTCCCACGGTGCGGGAGAGCACCCCGCGGCCGACCGAGGAGGAGACCACCGGCGAGCCGACGTCCGCGGCTCCTAGTCCGACCCCGAGCCCGAGCGGCACTCCGTCCAGTGAGCCCCCGCCGCAGACGGTGGACGTCAGCGTGGAGGGCGCGCACACGGAGTACTCCGGGTCCTGTCCGCCACCGGATGAGCAGGCGCCGTCGTTCACGGCGACGTTCACGGTGGGACGGGTGCCGGCGGAGGTCGAGTACCGGTGGGTGAGCGCGGACGGCGAGGTGGCCGACAGCGGCTGGCAGACGCTGTCGCTCCCGGAGGGCGGCGGGCGGACCGGGCAGGACACGGTGGTCGTGACGACGTACGACGACAGCGGGACGTACGAGAACGAGATCGGGGTCGAGGTGCGTGAGCCGGTGCACGCCACGTCGAACACGGTGGCGTTCTCGGTGACCTGTGTGGCGGAGACCCCGTCGGACGGGGCCTCCGCTTCACCGGATGCCTGAGG
Organism: Streptomyces sp. NPDC001532; assembly: GCF_040298625.1. Lineage (NCBI taxonomy): Bacteria > Bacillati > Actinomycetota > Actinomycetes > Kitasatosporales > Streptomycetaceae > Streptomyces > Streptomyces sp. NPDC001532. The sequence continues at coordinate 50,393 of NZ_JBEPAL010000027.1, read as the reverse complement.
CTCAGGCGAGGTTGCGGAACACCGGCAGATAGCCGCCGGACTGGCCGGCGGCGGTCGGGTGGTACGACTCGCCGATGTTCAGCCAGTTGACGCTGTGCAGCCAGGAGCTGCCGGAGCAGATCTCGTGGCCGGTGAACGTGGTGCGGACGTCACCGAAGGTGAAGCCGTGGTTCAGGGCGCGCTTCTCGATCGCGGTGTTGAGCTCGTCGGAGGCCTGGTTGATGGCGGCGCGCTTGGTCTCCGACAGGCCGAGGCAGGTGGTGCCGAGCTTGTAGAACCGGGGGTAGCCGAGCACGACGACGTGGGCCGACGGCGCCTTGCTGCGGATCGCGTTGTACACGCCGTCGAGCTTGCCGGGCAGGGTTCCGGCGACATACGCGCGTGCGGTGTTGATGCGGCTGATGCAGGCGCTGTCGGACTGGAGCACACACGTCGTCATGACGTCGGCGAATCCGGCGTCGTTGCCGCCGACGCTGATGGAGACCAGTCCGGTGCCGGTGCCGAGCGGGGTGAGCTGGCTCGCCAGGACGTCGTCGGTCCGGGCGCCGGAGCAGGCGGTGAAGCTGAAGGACGCGGGGGCGTTGGCCGCCGCCCACTGGTACGGGTACGCGTTGGTGCTGCGCTTGCAGTCGCCGCTGGAGCTGATGTAGCTGCCGGCGCCGACCCCGGAGGAGTAGGAATCGCCGAGCGCCACATACCCGGTGGCTGCGGCTTCGGACGCGTGGGCCGCGGTTGCTCCGGTGAGCGTCGCTACGACGCCGAGGAGTACCGAGGTCACGTATGCGACAAGTCGGGAACGTCTCATGGAACCTCCCTTTAGCAGCATCTCTGCCTCAACCGTGGTACCAACTACGCGTGTTGACGGGAAGTGTCCATGCCAAGTCTTTTGCGTCCGTTCTTGATCAGTTCCAGAGCGGTTACCGATCACTTTTCGGACCGTTACCAGCTGCTTTCCGGACCGATGACCCGAGGTGACGGTGCGCTTGATTTCGTGTGCATGACAGATTTATTGACGGGTGCTCAACTCCCTTGTTCCACGCCCGTAGATCACCCACGCTTTACCTCAGCCCGAAGCGGTACGCGACGCTCCGGGCCGTGCGCGCGAAGACCGCGCGCACCCCCCACAGACGCAGCGCCCCACCCCGGGCGCGCGCCGCCTAGAGGAGGAATCCCTCGTAATGGCACCTCTGCGGAGCAACAAGGTCCGGCTCGCCGCGATAACCAGCCTGGCGACCGCCGCCCTGGTGGGCGGGCTCACCACCCTCCCCGCCCACGCTGCACCGGCCGAAGGCATCGTGCTCGCGGCCGACTCCCCCACCGCGATCAAGGACAGCTACGTCGTCACGCTCAAGAAGGGCGCCGGCTTCAAGGCCGCGTCCGGCGAGGGCAAGAACCTGATCAAGGAGTACGGCGGTTCGGTCAAGAAGACGTTCGGCAGCGCGCTGAACGGCTACACCGCCACGCTCTCCGAGACCGAGGCCAAGAGACTCGCCGCCGACCCCGCGGTGGCCTCCGTCGAGCAGAACCAGCGCGTCCAGGTCGCCGCCACGCAGTCCAACGCCCCCTGGGGCCTGGACCGCATCGACCAGACCTCGCTCCCGCTCTCCGGCACCTACACCTACCCGGACAGCGCGGGCACCGGCGTGACCGCGTACGTCATCGACACCGGCGTGCGCATCACCCACTCGCAGATCAGCGGTCGTGCCTTCAACGGCTACGACGCCGTCGACGGCGACACCACCGCCCAGGACGGCAACGGCCACGGCACCCATGTGGCCACGACGATCGCGGGCTCCACCTACGGCGTCGCCAAGAAGGCGAAGATCGTGGCGGTGCGGGTGCTGAACAACAGCGGCTCGGGCACCACGGCCGGCGTGATCGCGGGCGTCGACTGGGTCACGGCCAACCACTCCGGCCCCTCGGTCGCCAACCTCTCGCTCGGCGGCGGCGTCTCCACCGCGCTGGACACCGCGGTGCGCAACTCCATCGCCAGCGGTGTGACGTACGCGGTGGCGGCGGGCAACAGCAACGCCAACGCCTCCTCGTACTCCCCGGCCCGTGTCACGGAGGCCATCACGGTCGGCGCCACCACCAGCACCGACGCCCGCGCCAGCTACTCCAACTACGGCTCGGTGCTCGACATCTTCGCGCCCGGCTCCTCCATCACAGCGGGCTGGCACACCAGCGACACCGCGACCAACACCATCTCCGGCACCTCGATGGCGACCCCGCACGTCGCGGGCGCGGCCGCGGTCTACCTGGCGAACCACACCTCGGCCACGCCGGCGCAGGTCGCCGCGGCACTGGTCGCCGGCGCCACCACCGGCAAGGTCACCAGCCCCGGCACCGGCTCGCCGAACCGGCTGCTGAAGCTCGTCCCGTAACACTCCTGCGGCGGGTGTGACGGAGGGTTCCCCGAAGGCGCGCGGCGCCTTCGGGGAACCCCTTCGCCGTCTTGACGGCCGCCACGGGGCTGCGCCACATTGAAGCCCGGCATCCGGCGCTTCGGGGGGCAAAGTCGCCAATGCAGACCATCCGCAGCACATCCGATCCAGGTGGAACAGATACGACGGAAGAGACGGACGACGCCGAGCGGACGCGGCCAGGGCCGGGGAGGGACCTGACACCGCTGCTCGCGGGCGCCGCGACCGCCGTCGCGCTGCTGGGCGCGTGGCTCGCGCTCACCGACTCGGGCTCGCCGCTGCGCGGCCCGTTCACACTGTTCTTCCTGCTCGCGGCACCGGCCGCGGCGATCGCCGCCGCGCTCACCGGGCTGGAACCCTTCGGCCGTGCCGTCGCCTCGCTGGCGGGCGCGGTCGTCGTCGTCATGCTGGTGTCCCAGACCCTGCTGGCCGTGCACCGCTGGTCGGTGATCGCCGGGGTGGTGGCCGTGACCGCGTTCAGCGCCCTCGTTCTCCTGCTGGTTCTCCTGCGACGGCACAGCCGCCGCACGCCGAAGAGACAAGGCTGGTGACGTGGACGTCAGCGTGTACCGCCCCGGCGAGCTGAGCGCCGCCGACCGGGCGGAGTGGACCGCCTTCCAGGCCAAGGCCCATCTGCACGGTTCGCCCGAGCTGGCGAACCCCTTCCTGTCACCCGAGTTCGCCATCGCCGTGGGCCGGTACCGGCGCGGGGTCCGGATCGCCGTGGTCCGCGAGGGCGGCGAGCCGGCCGCGTACTTCCCGTTCCAGCGGACCGCCGCCGGCGTCGGCCGGGCGATCGGGCTCGGGGTGTCCGACGCGCAGGGCGTGGTGCACCGGCCCGGGTTCACCTGGGACGCCAGGGAGCTGCTGCGCGCCTGCGGGCTCGCCGTCTGGGAGTTCGATCATCTGGTGGCCGGGCAGCGGCCGTTCGAGGCCGGCGCCTCCGCCGCCTTCCCCTCCCCGGTCATGGACGTCGACCAGGGCTACGAGACCTATCTCGCCGGACTCCGTGAGCGCTCGCCGAAGTTCACCCGGACCACGCTCGCCAAGGAGCGCCGGCTGGGCCAGGACGCCAGCGGGCTCGGCTATGTGCACGACGAGCGGGATCCGGCCGTGCTGCGGGTCCTGATGGAGTGGAAGTCGGCGCAGTACCGCCGCACCGGGCGCAGCGACCGTTTCGCGCAGGCGTGGATCACCGATCTGGTGCGGCATCTCTTCCACACCCGCACCGAGCGGTTCGCCGGGGTCCTGTCGGTGCTGTACGCGGGCGGCAAGCCGGTCGCCGCGCACTTCGGGCTGCGCAGCGAGCGGATCCTGGCCTGCTGGTTCCCGGCGTACGACCCGGCGTTCGCCCGGTACTCGCCGGGGCTGGTGCTGCATCTGCGGATGGCCGAGGCGGCCGCCGCGGAGGGGGTCGCCCAGCTCGATCTGGGCCGGGGGCAGAAGGAGTACAAGGACTCCCTGAAGACACGTGAGCTCCAGGTGTCGGAGGGGTGGGTGACGCGTCGTCACCCGGTGGCGTTCGGACACCGGGCACGCCGTGCCCCGGTGCGGGCCCTGCGCAATGCCGTGGTGTCCCGGCCGGAACTGTTCGAGCCCGCCGACCGGCTGCTGAAACGGGTGGGAGAGATCCGCTCAGGACGGCAGTAGCCGGGTGTAACGGGAGAATCAATAAAAACGTGAGGTCTTTGTCCAGGCCTTGCCATATGGACGCAATCGTCAATACCGTCGTACATCTCACTCGCATCGGACCATCGCCCAGCGGATCCAGGGGAGGGCTCAGGGCCGCGGTCGGTGCCGGCGCGAGGCGCGGTAGGGGGGTGCCGTACCCGGTCGGCGTCATGCGCGTGACCGGGACGTGCCGCGCAACCGGCTGCCCTTTTCGGGGCCGGTGAGTTTCGCCAGTGACAACCCCCCTTTCGAACCGGACACACAGCCGGGCCGCCCAGGGGCGGGCGGCCCACCGGACGAGAGGGACCAGACTCATGAGCTCAGTACTGCGCCCGGCGACCGCGGGCCAGGAACCGGCCAGGGCCACCAGGTACCGGCCGATCTCCTCTCACCTGGCCATCGCGCCACCGGTGAGCGTGGTGATCCCCGCGATGAACGAGGCGGAGAACCTTCCGTACGTCTTCAAGACACTGCCGGACTGGATACACGAAGTGGTCCTGGTCGACGGCAACTCCACCGACGACACCGTCCGGGTCGCCCGCGACCTGTGGCCCGGCGTCAAGGTGGTCGGGCAGCGCGGCAAGGGCAAGGGGGATGCCCTGATCAGCGGGTTCGCCGCCTGCACCGGCGACATCATCGTGATGGTCGACGCCGACGGCTCGGCCGACGGCAACGAGATCGTGTCGTACGTCTCCGCCCTGGTCTCGGGCGCGGACTTCGCCAAGGGCTCGCGCTTCGCCAACGGCGGCGGCACCGACGACATGACCTTCATCCGCAAGCTCGGCAACCGCACCCTGTGCGCGGTCGTCAACCGCAAGTTCGGCGCCCGCTACACCGACCTCTGCTACGGCTACAACGCCTTCTGGCGGCACTGCCTGGACAAGATCGACCTGGACTGCACCGGTTTCGAGGTCGAGACCCTGATGAACATCCGGGTGGTGAAGGCGGGCCTGAAGGTGCAGGAGATACCGAGTCACGAGTATCTGCGCATCCACGGCACCAGCAACCTCAGCGCCGTCCGCGACGGACTGCGGGTGCTGCGGGTGATCCTGCGCGAGCGCTCCAACCGGCGGGCACTGCGCCGCCGCACCCACGCCTCCCCCATGCTCGACGCGGTCCGGGGAGAGGTGTCTTGAACGAGCCGGGCAGCAAGGCCGCCGGCGGCCCGGGCACCGGGGCCGCGGGCGGTCCCGGCATCTCCGTCGTGATCTGCGTCTACACCGAGGACCGCTGGGAGGACATCCTCGCGGCGGTCGCCTCGGTGCGGGCACAGTCCCGGCCGGCCCTGGAGACCCTGCTGGTCGTCGACCACAACCGGGCGCTCCTCGACCGGCTGGCCGGCGAGTACAAGGAGGCCGACGACGTGCGGGTGCTCGCCAACGCGGGCCCCCGCGGGCTGTCCGCCGGCCGCAACACCGGCATCGCCGCCTCGCACGGCGAGGTCGTCGCCTTCCTCGACGACGACGCGGTCGCCGAACGGGACTGGCTGCGCCACTTCGCCGCGGGCTACGCCGACCCGCGGGTGATGGCGGTCGGCGGGCGGACGCTGCCCATCTGGGCGTCGGGGCGCCGGCCGGCCTGGTTCCCGGAGGAGTTCGACTGGGTGGTGGGCTGCACCTACCGGGGGCTGCCGCCCGGCCGGGTGCGGGTGCGCAACGTGCTCGGCGGCAACGCCTCCTTCCGCCGGATCGCCTTCGACGCGGCGGGCGGCTTCGCCACCGGCATCGGCCGCGACGGCGACAGGCGTCCGCTGGGCTGCGAGGAGACGGAGCTGTGCATCCGGCTCACCCGGGCCGTGCCGGGGGCGGTGCTGCTGATCGACGACCGTGCGGTGATCCACCACCGGGTGCCGGCGGGCCGTGAGCGGTTCGGCTACTTCCGCACCCGCGCCTACGCCGAAGGCCTGTCCAAGGCGCTGGTGGCCCGCAGCGTGGGCGCGGACAAGGGGCTGGAGTCGGAGCGGCGGTACGTGACCCGGGTGCTGCCCGCCGGGGTGGCGCGCGGGCTGCGCGACGCGGTGCTGGCCCGGCCGGGCGGCGCGGGCCGGGCGGGCGCGATCGTCGCCGGAGTGCTGACGGCGGCCGGCGGGTACGTCGTGGGCAGTGTCCGGGCGCGGCGGGGCGGGGCCACGTTCCTTGTCGGCCCGATCGAGGGGGTGAGCGGATGACGGACACCGGCGTGCCGATCCTCATGTACCACGCGGTCGCCACCCACCCGAGCGAGGCGACCCGCGCCCTGTCGGTCGCCCCGGAGGCGTTCGCCGCCCAGATGGCGCTGATCGGCGACCTGGGCCTGACCCCGGTCACCACCGCCGACCTGGCCGGGTGCTGGCGCGACGGCCGCCCGCTGCCGCCGCGCCCGGTCCTGGTCACCTTCGACGACGGCTACGCGGGCGTGCACCGGCACGCCCTGCCGGTGCTGGCCCGGCACGGCTTCCCGGCCACGCTGTTCGTCTCCACCGGCTGGATCCAGGGCGCGTACGACACCGGAGGCGCCCTGGACACCATGCTGGACTGGGACCAGGTGCGCGAGCTGGCCGGCGCGGGCCTGGAGATCGGCGGCCACAGCCACAGTCATCCGCAGCTCGACCAGCTCGGCGACGAGGCGCTGCGCTTGGAGCTGACCCGCTGCCGGGACCTCGTCGCCGGTGAACTCGGCGCGCTGCCGGTGTCGTTCGCCTATCCGTACGGCTACTCCAGCCGCCGGGTGCGGCGGGAGGTGCGGGCGGCGGGCTTCGCGCAGGCGCTGGCCGTCGGCAACGAGCTGGCCCGGCGCCGCCAGGGGCCGTACGCGCTGCGCCGGGTCACGGTGCGTCGCGGCACCGGCATCGAGGAGTTCGGGCGGCTGGTCGAGGGCCGCGCGATCGCCCGTACGTTCGCCGCCGACCGTACGCTCACCAAGGGGTACGCGGTGGTCCGCAGAGCCCGACAGGTCCGCCGGAAGGCCATCCGTTCCCGTGTCTGACACGACCACCACCGCGCAGTCCGGCACCTCCGCCGAACCGGAGTCCGAGGCGCCCGGCGGCCGCACGCCGGGCGGCGGCCAGCTGTTCCGCAACGCCTACGCGCTGATGCTCAACACCGGGATCTCCGCGGTGCTGGGCCTCGGCTTCTGGCTGGCGGCGGCCCGCTACTACACCGAGTCGGCGGTCGGCCAGGGCTCCGCCGCGATCGCCGCGATGAAGCTCCTCGCGGGTCTGACCGCGGTGACCCTGACCGGTGCCCTGGCCCGGTTCATCCCGGTCGCCGGGCGCGCCACCGGGCGGCTGATCCTCCGTACGTACGCGGGCAGTTCGCTGGTCGTGGCGGTGGCGGCCGGGGTGTTCCTGCTGACGCTGGACCTGTGGGGGCCGTCGTACGGCTTCCTGGACGGCCCGGTGAACGGGCTGGGGTTCGTCGTCGCCGTGGTCGCCTGGAACCTGCTGACCCTCCAGGACGGGGTGCTGACCGGGCTGCGCAGCGCGCTGTGGGTGCCGGTCGGCAACACCGCCTTCTCGGCGGTGAAGCTGGGGCTGCTGGTGGCCTTCGCGGTGGCGGTGCCGACCACCGGTGTCTTCGTGTCCTGGGTCGCGGCGATCGTGGTCTCCGTGCTGCCGCTGGGCTGGCTGGTGTTCCGGCGGCTGGTGCCCCGGCACATGGCGGCCACCGAGGAGCACGCCCGGCCGCCGTCCCTGAGGGAGGTCGGCCGGTTCCTCGCGGGCGACTACACCGGCTCGCTGTTCTCGCTCGCGGTGGTCTACCTGGTCCCGGTGATCGTGGCCGCGCAGGTCGGGTCCGCGGACAACGCGTACTTCTACATCACCGCGACCATCGGCGGCACCGTCAACCTGCTCGCCATCAACATGGGCGCCTCGCTGACCGTCGAGGGCTCGCACGACCCGGGCCGGCTCGCCGCCGACACCCGTGCGGCGCTGCGCCGGATGGCCAAGATCATGCTGCCGGTGTCCGCCGCGCTGTTCTTCGGCGCGCCCTGGATCCTCGGCGTGTTCGGCCCGGGGTACGCGGACGCGGCCACCCCGCTGCTGCGCTGGTTCGCGGTCGGCGCGGTGCTGCGGGTGGTGATGGAGACCTACTTCGCGGTGCTGCGCGCGCAGAGCCGTACGGCGGGACTGGCCTGGCTCCAGGGTCTGCTCTGCGCCCTGGTGCTCGGTCTGACGCTGCTGCTGCTGCCGCGGATGGGGCTGACCGGCGCGGGCGTCGCGGAGATCGTCAGCCTGGCGGTGATCGTGGCGATCGCCGCGCCCAGGCTGTACCGGACCGTGCGGACGGTGCCGCCGGGCGCGGACCGGCCCGAGGGCGCGGCACCGGACGGGGACCTCGCCGACCTGGGGGCGCGTGACGTCCCGGCGGGAGCGTCGCGTCGCGGGCCGGCCTGGGCGCTCGACTCGGACACCCTGGCCCTCGGCATCCATGTCGACTTCGACCACCAGGAACGCCGGCCGGACGTGCGCCCGGGGCCGGGGACACCGCCGGCGGGCGTGCCGGTCCTGGCCGGCGCCGACACCGACGCCGACACCGACGCCGAGGTGGACGCGCCGTTCGAACCGGACGCGCAGCCGCGGGAGCGGGCGGTCCGCGAGCCGGAACCGGAACCGGAGCCGGCCGTGTTCGCGGCGGTGGACGACGGGCCGCCGCCGGCCGGGCCGGCGCCGTCGACCTGGCGGGAGCGTCTGATGCCGACCCGCCTCGGGGTGATCCTCGGCTGTCTGCTGGTCGCTGCGCTGCTGCTGTACTGGGTGCCCGCCGCCCGGCTCGGCGAGGCCGACCTCGACCGGATGGGCGGGCTCGGCCTGGTCTCCGTGCTGCCGGTCCCGACGCTGGTCGGCGCGGGGCTGCTGGTGGTGGTGTTCGCCGCTCTGCTGTGGCTCGGCCGCGAGCACCGGGCACTGCTGCTGGTGACCCTGCTGGCGACGGTGGTGTCGCTGCACGCGCTGCCCGCCGTGATCGAGACCGAGCCGCGGTTCGCGACCGCCTGGCAGCACCTCGGCTTCCTCGACCACATCGACCGGACCGGGACGGCCGTGCCCGACCTGGACGCGCGCTGGAGCTGGCCCGGCTTCTTCGCGGCGGCCGCGTTCGTCGCCCAGGCCTGCGGGGTCACCGATCTCACCGAGGTCATCCGCTGGTGGCCGACGGCGATCCAGCTGCTGTACCTGGCGCCGCTGTTCCTGCTCACCCGGTCGCTGCGGGCGAGCTGGCGGGCCCGGTGGACCGGCGTGTGGATCTTCGTGCTCAGCGGCTGGGTGGGACAGGACTACTTCTCCCCGCAGGGCTTCACCTATCTGCTGTATCTCGTGTTCGTGGCGGTCCTGCTGGTCTGGTTCCGGGCCCCGCGGGTGATCTGGACCCGGCGGCGGCCGGGTGAGGCGGAGGTCGAGCCGGCCGGCCGGCGGCAGCGTGCGGTGCTGCTGCTGGTGGTGACCGGCCTGTTCCTGGCGAGCGTGCCGGCCCATCAGCTCACGCCGTTCGTGATGCTGGGCGTGGTCACGGCCCTGGTCCTCGTCGGCCGCTGCGAACTGCGCGGTCTGCCGGTGCTGTTCGGTGTGGTGGTGGCGTTCTGGGTCGGCTTCATGGCGGAGCCGTACTGGTCGGGGCACTTCGACGAGCTGTTCGGCGGGATCGGCGGGGTGGGCGGCAACGTCTCCTCGTCGGTGTCCGGCCGGATCGAGGGCGGCAGCTCCACCCACCAGCTGGTGCTGTACGCGCGGGTCGCGCTGGCCGGCGGGGTCATGGCGCTGGCCTGCCACGGCTGGTGGCGGCGGCGCGAGCACCGGTACCGCGAGCGCTCGCTGCTCGTCCTCGCCTTCGTGCCGTTCCTCGGCTTCGGCATGCAGTCGTACGGCGGTGAGATGGCGCTGCGCGTCTTCATGTTCGCGCTGCCCGGCGCGGCCCTGCTGGCCGCCTTGGCGCTGTTCCCGCGCACCGGCGTCACCGCGGAGGAACGCGACAAGGACCGCGTGAGTCTCGCCCCGCTGGCCGCGCTGATGGCGGGGCTGCTGCTGATGGGCGGCTTCCTGGTGGCCCGCTGGGGCAACGAGCCGTTCGAGCGGATCCGGTCCGGCGAGGTCGCCGCCATGGAGTACGTGTACGCGCACGACGATCCGACCGTGCGGCTGCTGTGGCTGAGCAACGACACCTTCGAGAACGTGACACCGGCGATGCCGTGGGGCGCCCGGGACATGGAGCGGGTGGAGTACGTGCCGACCCTGGCGCCGACCGACCCGGTGCTGGTGTCGGGGCTGGTGAAGTCGCTGAAGGACGCGGGCCCGAACTCGTATCTGATGGTGAACCGCGGCCAGGTGACCTATCTGGTGATGGACGTCGGGTACGCGACGACGTGGGAGTCGCGGCTGGTGCGGAACCTGGACCGGCGGCCGGAGCTGCGGAAGGTGCTCGGCAACGAGGACGCCGCCCTGTACACGCTGCGCGAGCGGCCCGCGGGTCCCGTGCCGGAGGCGGACCCGGGCCCGGCAGGACCGCGGGTGACCTGGACGCCGTGGTCGGTGGTGGGGGCGCTCGCGGCGGCGGCGCTGATCGTGCTGCTGACGACGCGGGAGGTGGTGCGGGTGGCGGCGCGGCCGAGCGTGCGGCAGCTGCGCCGGCTCCAGGGCGGTTTCTGGTTCTCGCTGCCGCTGCTGGCGGTGCTGCTGGCGTCGCTGGTGCAGAGGTTCCTGACGATCAGGTGACGGTGGCCGGCCCCGGTCGGCGGGTCAGGGGGTCAGCGGGTCAGCGGGTCAGCCACTGCACGTCGTAGGCCTGGAGGTCGACGGTCCGGCCGTCGACCTTCGTGCTGAGCGCCCGGTCGCGGGTGTTGACGACCAGGACGGTCCGGTCGGTGGCGAGGACGCGGACCCGCGGGTCGGCGGTGAGGTCGTCGTAGCGCGTGCCCGGCGGGAAGGCGGCGGCGAACCGGGAGACCAGGTCGTACATCGGCAGCGCGCCGCCGCCGTCCGCGGTGTCCGTCGGGGTCCACAGACAGCCGGGGCACTCGGGGCCCCGCTCCGCCTCCGGGTTCCAGTAGAAGCCGGAGGAGGCGCCGCCCTCGACCATGGCGATCATCCCGGCGGCCTGGACGGCGGTGCGGCGGGCCTCGGACCAGCCGTGGCGGTGGTCGTCGCCGTCGGCCGGTTCGACGTAGTACTCGGCCCACCACAGCGGCAGCTCACCGCCGGTGCGTTCGCGCACCCACCTCCCCACGGCGGTGAACTTGTCGGTGGCGGCGAACTCGTCGGGCAGCAGCTCGTCGTCGCGGGTGTAGCTGGAGCCGTCCACGACGACGAAGTCGGCGCCCGCCTTGTGCCGGTTCCAGTGGTCGAAGGCGTCGAGGACCCGCTGGTCCATCGCTCCCCAGGGACCCCTCAGCGCGGTCGAGGCGTGCTCCTGGCGCGGGTCGAGGCTGTCCATCACCAGGTAGGGGCCGCCGACCATGATGTCCTCGTCGACGGCCTTCAGCGCTTTGTGGACGAGGTTGTACATCTCGGTGTAGCCCTCGTGGTCCCAGCGGTGCTCGGCGTCGTTCCAGAAGCCCTTGAACTCGTTCCAGACGATGAAGTGGCGGACGTCCGGATAGCGTCTGGCGACGGTCGCGGCGAGCGCGGCGAAGTCGGCGTAGTGCTCGGGCTCCGGGGCCGTCTCCAGGGCCGCCTGGCTCCAGTCGGTGCTGCCGGCGCCGGCCTCGCCGCCCTTCATCCAGTCCGGGGCGCAGCACAGGGTGATCACCGGGGTGGCGCCGGAGGCCCGCATGAAGTCGACCCTGAGGTCCAGGGCCGCGAAGTCGTAGCGCCCCTTCACCGGCTCCGGGTTGTCGGCGCCCCAGCCCATGATGTGCTGGTTCTGCGGCAGCCGGGCGCCCTCGAGCCGCTCCTCGACGCGCGCGACGGCGCGCTCGCTGCCCTCGTCGGCGCTGAACTGCGTGTGGGTGAAGCCCCAGCCGACGTCCGGCGCGGACCGCTGCGGCGGGGTGGCGGGCGTGCCGTGCACCTTGTCCCCGTCGGGCGAGGTGCCCTCGGTGCCGGCGCCGCCGCCGGGCAGCGTGCTCACCAGGGTCACCACCAGGGCCACGACGGCCGCCGACACGCCGAGCAGCGCGGTGAGCCGCCACCGCCGTGCCCCCGAATCCCACCCATGACGTCCCATCGAGGGCAACAGTAACGGCGGGGGCCGGGGTTGGGGCAGATGCAGTGAAGGAGCGGGGAAAGCGAGAAAGGGGGGCGGAGGGGGCACGGCGGGACGAGCGGCGCGGAACACGACACTCCGCGCGCACCTCGGAAACCGGGTGCACAAGGGCCTTCCGTGCCCGATCATGGCGGCATGTCCGCGAACCCACACGACGCACTGCCGATCCGGCTCAACGTCGACGACGGCGACTCGCCGTCCGACGTCGTCGACGCGCTGTTCCTCGGCCGCTTCGCGACGGGCGAGCAGCCCTACGCGCACGCCGCGAACATCGACCGCGTCCGCTCCGGGGCCACCCTGATGCCGCCGGAGGCGCGCGTGCTGCGCGTGGCCCGCGACGACGACCGCAGCGCCACCCTCGCCGAGGGTGAGGGCTGGACGCTGCTGGTGTCCCGCTGGAACCGGGGCGCGGACGTCACCGTCACCGCCACCAGCGCCGATCTGGCGGCGAAGGTGCTGGGCGAGGCGACCGACGGCGCGGCGGACGAGCCCGAGCCGCAGCCCGAGAACGTCACGATGGGCTTCTGGTACGTCTCCCCGCGGCGCGGCCCCCACCGCACCACCCGGCAGATCTCGGCCGGCACCTGGGAGGAGGTGCGGGGCAACTACACCGCGCCGGTCGCGGAGGCGATGGACGACCTGATGCGCACGACGCCCGAGGACATCGCGGGCCGGCTGCTCCTGCTGCACGGCCCGCCCGGCACCGGCAAGACCTCGGCGCTGCGCACCCTGGCCCGCTCCTGGCGGGAGTGGTGCCAGGTGGACTGCGTGCTGGACCCGGAGCGGCTGTTCAGCGACGTCGGCTATCTGATGGACATCGCGATCGGCGAGGAGGACGCGGCGGGCAAGGGCCGCTGGCGGCTGCTGCTGCTGGAGGACTGCGACGAGCTGATCCGCGGCGAGGCCAAGCACACCGCGGGGCAGGCGCTGTCCCGGCTGCTCAACCTGACCGACGGGCTGCTGGGCCAGGGCCGCAACGTGCTGGTCGGTGTCACCACCAACGAGGACCTGGAGCGCCTGCACCCGGCCGTGGTGCGGCCGGGCCGCTGTCTGGCCCGCATCGAGGTGGGGCCGCTGACCCGGCCGGAGGCGGTGGACTGGCTGGGCACGGACGAGGGCGTCGGCCGGGACGGGGCGACGCTGGCCGAGCTGTACGCGCTGCGCCGGGGCATCTCGCCGACGGCGCTGCCGGAGCCGCGCGGCACGGCGGAGGCAGGGCTGTATCTGTAGTGCTTTGATGGGGCTATGCCCCTGTACGTCGGCACCTCGGGGTGGCAGTACAAGGACTGGCGTGGCCTGCTCTACCCGGAGGGGTGCCCCACCCGGCTGTGGCTGGAGGAGTACGCCGGGCGGTTCGCCACCGTCGAGATCAACAACGCCTTCTACCGGCTGCCGTCCCGGGAGAACTTCGCGTCCTGGCGGGAGCGGGTGCCGGCGGACTTCGTCGTCGCGGTCAAGGCGAGCCGGTACCTGACCCACATCAAGCGGCTGAAGGAGCCCGAGGAGCCGGTCGAGCGGCTGATGACCCACGCCGCGGGCCTCGGCGACCGGCTCGGTCCCGTCCTGCTCCAGCTGCCGCCGACCCTGCGGGCCGACGCGGGTCTGCTGGACGCGTGTCTGCGCCGCTTCCCAAAGTCGACGCGGATCGCCGTGGAGCCGCGGCACCCGTCGTGGTGGACGCCAGAGATCCGTGCCGTCCTGGAGTCCCGCGCGGCCGCCCTGTGCTGGGCGGACGCCGGCTCCCGCCCGGCCACCCCGTTGTGGCGCACCGCCGACTGGGGCTACGTCCGCTTCCACCACGGCCGCGCCCAGCCCTGGCCGCACTACGGCCGGCAGTCCCTGCGCACCTGGACCGAACGCGTCGGCGACGCCTTCGGCACCGACCGGGACGTGTTCGCGTACTTCAACAACGATCCGGGCGGAGCGGCGGTCGAGGACGCGGCGGTCTTCGCCCGCGAGGCGGCCGCCCGGGAATTCACGGTGACCCGCACGCCGGCCGGCCTGCCCACCCGCCGGTGAGCCGCCACCCGTGCCGGTGCGGGAGCCGAGCCGCGGTGGCTACGCCTCGTAGGCCGCCCGCAGGGCGTCCCGCACGGCCGACCGGGCCGCCGTCTCCTCCGCGCCCAGGCGCCGGGCCCGCTCGGCGTAGGCCTGGGCCGCCGACGCCAGCTCCCGCTCCGCCGCCGAGCCCGCCGCCGCCACGAAGGTGCCGTTGCGTCCCCGGGTCTCGATCACCCCGTCGGTCTCCAGCGCCCGGTAGGCCTTGGCGACGGTGTTCGCCGCCAGCCCCAGCGACTCCGCCAGCCCGCGCACCGTCGGCAGCCGGTACCCCACGGGCAGCTCCCCGGACCGCGCCCGCGCGGAGATCTGCGCCCGCACCTGCTCGTACGGCGGTACGGCGCTCTCATCGATGTGGATCTTCAAGGTCACGCAGCGATTGTCCCGTACCCCCCGGAAAATGGGAGGCATCCGGTCCTCCGGCCCGCGTAGCGTGCGCGCACATGACCGTGATCGTGCGCGAGCTGCGCCCCGGGGTCCGGGCCGACGCCGAGGGCTTCAGCGAGGTGCGGCGGCTGGCGCTGCCGTTCATGCTGAGCACCCCGGAATCGGTGCTGCACCAGCTGACCCACGTCCATCCCGACGCGTGTTTCCGGCAGTTGGTCGCCGAGGCGGACGGCGAGATCGTCGGCACCGCGCAGGTCGGCCTCGCCCACGACAGCCCGGAGCCCGGCCAGGGCTACCTCAATGTGTACGTGCGCCCGGAGCGGCTGCGGCGCGGCGCGGGATCGCTGCTGGTGCGCACGGCCGAGGAGTACCTCGCGGCGCGGGGCGCGACCCGACTGTTCTCCTGGGTGCTGGACGAGCCCGCGAACCGTGCGTTCGCCGCCCGCCACGGCTACCGGCCCAGCCGCTCCGCGCACTTCCTGCGCCTGGACCTGGCGCACGGCACCCTGCCGCCGCGCCAGGAGCCGCCGCCGGGCGTCGAACTGCGCACGGGCGCCGACTACGCGGACGACCCGCGGCCGCTGTTCGAGCTGGACGCGCAGACCACGGCCGACGAACCCAGCGACATCGCGGCCGAGTTCACCGACTACGAGGCGTGGATCGAGGAGACCTGGAAGCAGCCGCTCCTCGATCCGGAACTGACCTCGGTGGCGGTGGTCGACGGGCGCCCGGCCGCGTTCAGCGCGGCCCACACCGACCGCGTCCACCGCCGCTACGCCACCGCGATGACCGGCACCGCCCGCGCCTTCCGCGGGCGCGGGCTGGCCAAGCTCGCCAAGAACGACTCCCTGCACCGGGCGCGCGCCGCCGGGTACACGGAGGCGTTCACCGGCAACGACTCCGACAACGGCCCGATGCTCGCGATCAACGCGTGGTTCGGGTACCAGATCTGCGCCACGGAGGTGCGCCATGTCCGCGAACTCGGCTGACTTCCAGGACGGGGTGGAGGTGGTCCTGGTGAAGGCGGGCCGCACGAAGATCCGCTACGGAGCGGAGCTGCTCGGTGACGACGGCACCCGGATCGCGGTGCGCGCGCCCTGGGCGGGCGCCGGCGTGCGGGACTTCGGCTTCGTGCGGTTCGAGCCGGGCGATGTCTTCACCGAGTACTACTGGCGGGACCGCTGGTACTCGGTGAAGGAGGTCCGCGCGGCCGGCGGCGCCCTGAAGGGCTGGTACTGCGACATCACGCGCCCGGCCGTCCGTTCCGGCGCGGAGCTGGTCGTCGAGGACCTGGACCTGGACCTGTGGTGCTCGGCCGACCGCAGCGAGGTGCGCCGGCTGGACGAGGACGAGTTCGCCGAGAGCGGCCTGGCGGAACGCGATCCGGGGGCCGCGAGCGCGGCCGTGGCCGCGCTGGACGAGCTGGAGGCCCTGGCGCTCCGCGAGGGGTTCGGACCGCTTCTCGCGTGACGGCGCGCTTCCCGCCGAAAGCACCACGTAACGTCATGTTTCGGTCGACACGCAGCGCAGTCGACTCATCACACTGGTTTGCCGCAGCCTCTGGAGTGGCACGAGCCACTGACAACCGAATGGTGACCGCCGCCACAGACAAATGGGGCGGCGATGAGGAAGTCTCGCAGAACGGGTCTACCTCCGTGAGAACGCGGAACTCGGTAGAACCACGAGGAGGCAGCAAATGCGCCGTGTGACCGTGCAGAAGCCCTCGAAGAAGAGCGACGCGCGCCGGATCCGCGAAGAGACCGACGAACGCCCCGCCGCCCGCCCGGAAGTGCGCAAGGACATCGCACGCACCTGGTGGCCGGACGGCTGAGCGGCGTGCGCGGCTACCCCTGGGTCAGGAGCTTGCGGTAGTGGATCCGGTCATAGGGGCCGTCGACCCGCCGCTCCACGACCTCGTAGCCGTACTTCGGATAGATCTTCCGGTTCTCCCACATCATCGCGTTCGTGTAGAGCCTGATCTCGGACAGGCCGAGCGCCCGTGCGTGCTCGTCCACGAACCGCAGCAGCCGCCGCCCCACGCCCGTGCCATGGGCGTCGGGGCGGACGGCGACGCTGTCGAGGAACAGATGGTCCTCGTGCGCCTCCAGGACGACGAGACCGGTCACCGGGTCCCCGGTGACGAACACCCGCCCCGCGGCCACGTCCGCCGCGTGGTCCGCCTCCATGGGCTGCGGGACGACGCCGATGCGCGCGAGGTACGGGTGGTACGCCGCGTCGGTCACGGCCTTCACGAACGGCACGTCGGCGGCGACGGCCGGGCGGATCTCCTCGTGGTTCATACCGGTCACGGTAGTTACCTCAGCGCAGTCTGAGCACTTCCTTAACGCGACCATAAGGATCACCCTCCACCGCCCTCGGCAGGCGATTTCGCGGTGTCCTGCGGCTAGTTTCGGATCGCCCCCACGGGATCACCGACCCCCTCGGATCCCCCCGGAACCGGAACCACCCGCGATCATCCAGGAGTTCCCCCATGCCCGCACGCCGCAAGGCCGCCGCCACCGCCCTCGCCCTCGGTCTCGGCCCACTCGCCGTGACCGCCCTGTCCGCGGCCCCCGCCGCCGCGCACGGCTCGATGGGCGACCCGGTCAGCCGGGTCTCGCAGTGCTACGCCGAGGGCCCCGAGAGCCCGTCGTCGGCGGCGTGCAAGGCGGCGGTCGCGGCCGGCGGCACGCAGGCGCTCTACGACTGGAACGGCATCCGCATCGGCAACGCCGCCGGACAGCACCAGGCGCTGATCCCGGACGGCAAGCTGTGCAGCGCCAACAACGAGGCGTTCAAGGGCCTCGACCTGGCCCGCGCCGACTGGCCCGCGACCAGCGTCAGCAGCGGCTCGTACACCTTCAAGTACCGGGTGACCGCGCCGCACAAGGGCACCTTCAAGGTGTATCTGACCAAGCCGGGCTACGACCCCGCGCAGCCGCTCGCCTGGGCCGACCTGGATCTGGCGAACCCGGTGGCCACGGTCACCGACCCGGCGGCGGCGGGCGGTTTCTACACGTTCTCCGGCACGCTTCCCGAGCGCACCGGCAAGCACCTGCTGTACGCGGTCTGGCAGCGCTCGGACAGCCCGGAGGCCTTCTACTCCTGCTCCGACGTCACCTTCGGCGGCAGCACGGGCGGCAGCGGCACCGGCGCCGGTGACACCGGTGCCGACAACGGGACGGCCGGCGGGGACGACACGGCGAGCGACGCCGCGACACCCGCCCCCACCACCCCGGCCCCCGCCGCCTCCGCGCCCTCCGACGAGCAGATCGCGGCCGGCGCCGACAAGTCGACGGTGGAGAACCACGGCCACGGCGACGACGACGCCGGCACGTCCGCGGAGCCGGCCGCGGCAGCCGAGGCCGACGGGCCGCGGACCCCGGAGGCCAACCAGCCCGAGGCGGCGGGCGCTTCCACGACCCTCGCCGAGACCGGCGGCGACGGCGGCACCACGTACATCGCGGTCGGTGGCGCCGCCGCGCTGGCCGTCGGTGCCGCCGCCCTGTTCGCCTCGGTGCGCCGCAAGGCGGTGAGCGGCGGCCGGCACGGCCGCTGACGGCGGGTACGACTCCGGGGTCCGGCCGGCGGCTCAGGCCGGCCGGACCCCGGCGGCGCTCAGCTGAACGCGGAGGCGCAGGTGGTGGGCCTGGCGTGCGCCGGGTCGAGCGCGTTGGCCACCTCGTGGAAGGCGATCCGGTCGAACAGTCCGATCGCCAGGTGTTCGGAGAGGTCGACCGGACACAGGTCCTGGAGCAGCACGTTGCGTACGTCGGGCCCGTCCAGCCAGCCGCTCCGGTACGGCGTGACCACCTGGTCGTACCGGGTGGCGAGCACGGTGTAGCGGACGCCGGGCACGGTGTCGCCGCCCTGGTTGAGCTTGGTGAGGAAGGCGGATCCGGCGATCTGGTCGGCGAGCGCGGGGGTGGCGGTGGAGAGCAGGTCCTCGGCGCCGGGGAAGTACGGCAGCAGCTCTGTGAGTCCGCCGAGGGTGGTGCCGTGGTTGTCGGGCGCGATGCCGATCAGGGCGTTCACCTCGGCGGCTCCGCCGAGGAACTTGAGGTAGTGACGGGGCATCATGCCGCCCTGGGAGTGGCCGACGAGGTCGGCCTCGGCGGCGCCGGTCGCGCCGAGCACCTTGCCGACGAACGTGTCGAGCTGCTCGGCCGACTTCTCGATGGGGCCGAGCCCGTGGAAGAGGGGGACGCCGGGGAGTTGGCCGTAGTCGAGGGAGTAGACGCAGTATCCGCGTGCGACCAGGTACGGGGCGAGGCCCAGCCAGTTGTCGACGGCGTTGCCGAAGGTGCCGTGGACCAGGACGACGGGGCGGGGGTGGGCGGCGGAGGGCTTGCAGGACCAGTTGTTCCAGCCTCTGCTGGGCGCCTCGTCGGCGTGGGCGGTGGTGGCGGCGGGGACGAGGGCGACCGCGGCGGCCAGCAGCAGGGCGGCCGCGCATCTGCGTATGCGGTTCCAGGGCAGCATCGCGTGATCTCCTAACGGCTCATGGGGAGGAGGTACGACTGCCGTACGCCCTGTGATCCGGATCACGGGATGCTGTTCATCCGTCAAGTTACGGGCGAGTAGCCCCGGCGGGAAGTTACGCGACGGTAAAAAGCTCGCGGCTACGCCGCCAGCCTCCCCGGCATCACCGCCCGCGGCCCGAACTTCGCCCGCGCGCGGTCGGCGACCTCCTCGATGCGGCGGACCCGCTCGTCCACGGGGTCGAAGGTGAGCTGGTGGGAGGCGTGTTCGGCGGGGCTCAGCTCCTCGGCGCGCAGCACGATCGCGCGCACCCGGGCGCGCTGGAGGCCGAACGCCTCGTACATGCCGTACACCGTCCTCGTCAGCGCCGCCGAGTGGGCGGTCGGCTCGGCCAGGGTGCGGGAGCGGGTGGTCGCGGAGCGGTCGGCGTAGCGCACGGTGAGGGTGAGGGTGCGGCAGACCTTCGTCACGGCGCGCAGCCGGGCGCCCAGTTCCTCGGCGGCCGACAGCAGGGCGCGCCGGTGCCGTTCGGGGTCCAGTTCGTCGCGGTCGAAGCGGCGGTCGGTGGCCAGCGAACGGGAGACGGCGTTCGGGACGACCCGGCCGCGGTCGACGCCGTTGGCCTTCTCGTGCAGTTCGCGGCCGGTCCGCGCGCCGACCAGGCGCTGGAGCGTGGACAGCGGCGCGGCGGCGACCCGGCCGAGGGTGTCGAGGCCGTACTCGCACAGGGTGCGGGCGGTGGCCGTGCCCACGCCGGGCAGCGCGGCGACGGGCTTCTCGGCGAGGTAGGCGGCGACGGCGTCCGCGGGGACCGCGCGGGTCACGCCGGGCCGGGCGTCGCGCAGCGCGATGCGGGCGAGCATCGGGCCGGGCCCGGCGCCGATCACGCAGTCGATGCCGTGGTGGGCGAGGGCCCGTACCCGGATCACCGAGGCGAGTTCGACGGCGGTGCGCCCGAAGTAGCGTTCGGCGCCCCGCAGATCGGCCAGCGCCCCGTCCGGTGGCAGCGCCTCGACGACCGGTGTGAACTCCTCCAGCAGCCCGAGCAGGGACGGCAGGGCCGCCTCGTACATCGGCGGCAGCTGGAAACGTACGCAGAGGATGGTCATCCCGCACTCCCCGGACTCTGGTGCCACAACTTCCTTCCGCCCGCCGGGCCTTCGCCCGCGGGACGCAGATCGGCCCAGGGGTGCATCTCGTACCCGGTGGGCATGCGGATGGTCCGGGACCGGTGGGCCTCCATCCGGTCCTGGGCCGCGGAGCCGGCCGGGGCGGGCAGCCCGTCGGAACCGGCGAGCCGTCCGCGCGCGGCTCCCTGGCCGCCGTCGGCCCCTTGGCCGTCGTCGGGTGCGGGGCCGGTGCCGGGCGCGCCGGCGAGCCGGGCCGCGACCCCTTCCAGCCCTTCCTCCCGGCGTACGTCGAGCAGTTCGGCGAGGTTCCAGGCGGCGGCGCCGACCACGCTGAGGCTGCGCGGGCCGCGCCGCTGGACGGTGCCGCGCACCAGCAGCAGCCAGGAGTGGAAGACGGTGTGGGCGCAAGCGTCGTGGGAGTCGTCGAAGAAGGCGAGGTCGACCAGTCCGGTGCCGTCGTCCAGGGTGGTGAAGATGACGCGCCGGCCGGACCGGACGGGCGGGGTCTGGGTGGCCGCCTTGGCGCCCGCGACCAGCACCGTCTCCCCGTGCCTGGCCTCGCGCAGCCGACGGGCCGAGGCCACGCCCAGCTCGTGCAGGAACTCCCGGTGGTCGTCCATCAGGTTGCGCGAGGCGTCCATGGAGAGCACGCCCAGTTCGGCGCTGAGGCGTTCCTCGGCGGAGAGGTCGGGCAGCCCGGCGGAGGCGGTCCTGCGGCCGCCGGACAGCGGGAGCTGTCCGCCTCCGCCGCCCTTGCCGCGCGTGCCGCGGTGCAGTTCGGTCAGGTGCAGTTGCAGGTCGCGGCGGTTGGCGCCGAACGCGTCGAGCGCGCCGACCTGGGCCAGCCGGCCGGCCAGCGGGCGGCTCGGCCGGGCCCGTTCCCAGAAGTCGAGCAGGGAGGCGTACGGCTGTCCGTCGGCGATCCGGGCCGCCTCGGCCTCGCTGATGTTGTGGACGTCGGAGAGGGCGAGCCGCAGCCCCCACACCTTCGGCCGGCCCTTTGATTCAGACACCAGTTCGACCCTGTGGGCGACCCCGGACCTGTTCACGTCCAACGGCAGGATCGGCACCCCGCGCCGCCGCGCGTCCGCCAGCAGCAGCCGCTTCGGGTACATCCCGGGGTCGTGCGTGAGCAGCCCCGCGTAGAAGGCGGCCGGGTGGTGCGCCTTCAGCCAGGCCGACTGGTAGGTGGGCACGGCGAAGGCGACCGCGTGTGCCTTGCAGAAGCCGTAGCTGCCGAAGGCCTCGACGATCTCCCAGGTCCGCCGGACCGTCTCCGCGTCGTAGCCGCGCGCGGCCGCTTGCCGGCCGAACCAGACCCGGATCCGCCCCTGCGACTCCGGGTCGGACAGTCCGCGCCGCACCCGGTCCGCCTCGGCCCGTCCGCAGCCGGTCATGATGTCGACGATGTGGATGATCTGCTCGTGGAAGACGACGACCCCGTACGTCTCCTTCAGCGGCCCCTCCAGGTCCGGGTGCGGATAGCGCACCGGCGCCCGTCCGTGCCGCGCCTCGATGAACGGGCGCACCATGTCGGCGGCGACCGGACCCGGCCGGAACAGCGAGATGTCGACGACCAGGTCGTGGAAGCCGGCCGGCTGGAGCCGGCCGACCAGGTCCCGCTGGCCCGGCGACTCGATCTGGAAGCAGCCCAGCGTCTCGGTCGAGCGGATCAGACCGTACGTCGCCGGATCACCGTCCGGCACCGCGTCCAGGTCGATCCGCTCCCCCGTCGCCCGCGCCACCTCGGCGACCGCGTGCGCCATCGCCGACTGCATCCGCACACCCAGCACATCGAGCTTGAGCAGCCCCAGGTCCTCGACGTCGTCCTTGTCGAACTGCGCCATCGGGAAGCCCTCGCCGCTGGTCGGCATGACCGGCGTACGGGAGAGCAGGGAGGCGTCGGAGAGCAGGACGCCGCAGGGGTGCATGGCGACCCCGCGCGGCAGCGCGTCCAGCGCCTCGACCAGCTCCCAGAGCTTTCCGTACCGCTCCTTCTGTGCCGCGAGCGCCTTCAGCTCGGGCAGCTCCTCCAGCGCCGCGCGGGCGTCGCGGGCGCGGATGTGCGGGAAGGACTTGGCGAGGCGGTCGATCTCGGCGGGGTCCAGGGACAGGGCCGCGCCGACGTCGCGGATGGCGTGCCGCACCCGGTAGGTCTCCGGCATCGCGACCGTCGCGACCCGTTCGGCGCCGAACCGGTCGATGATCGCGCGGTAGACCTCCAGCCGGCGGGCGGACTCCACGTCGATGTCGATGTCGGGCAGCACCGGCCTGCGCTTGGACAGGAAGCGCTCCATCAGCAGCCCGTGCTCCACCGGGTCGGCTTGCGCGATGCCGAGCAGATGGTTGACGAGGGAACCCGCGCCGGAGCCGCGCGCGGCGACCCGGATGCCCATCCCGCGGACGTCGTCGACGACCTGGGCGACCGTCAGGAAGTAGGAGGCGAAGCCGTGGTGGGCGATGATGTCGAGTTCCTCGTGCATCCGCGCCCAGTAGCCGCGCCGGCCGGTGTAGCCGCGCAGCACCATGCCGGCCGCCGCCCGGGAGGCGAGCACCCGCTGCGCGGTGCGGCGGTCCGCGCCGACCAGGTGCGGCTCGGGGAAGTGGACGGTGCCGATGCCGAGGTCGTCCTCGGGGTCGACCAGGCACTCGGCGGCCGTCGCCCAGGTCTGCTCCAGCAGCCGGCGGGCGGTGTCGGGCCGGAAGCCGGCGGCCTCCACGATCCGCTCGGCGGCCTGCCGCATCGCGTCCGCGTCCTTCAGCCAGGCCTCGCCCGAGTCCAGCTCCTTGGCCGGGTCGATCGGCACCAGCCGGCGGGCGGCGTCCAGGACGTCGGCGACCTGCCCCTGCCCGGCGTCGGCGTACCGCACGGCGTTGCTGAGCACCGGGCGGACACCCTGCTCGGCGGCGAAGCCGACGGTACGGGCGGCCAGCCGCAGCGAGCCGGGGCCGGTGCCCGCGCGGCCGTGCCAGACGGCCTCCAGACGCAGGGCGTCGCCGTAGACCTCCCGCCAGGGGGCGAGGAGCCGGGCGGCCCGGTCGGGGCGGCCCGCGGCTAGGGCGCGGCCGACGTCGGAGTCGGGGCCGAGCAGCACGGTGAGGCCGTCGGCGTGGTTGTCGGGCCAGGTCAGCAGAGGGGCGTCCGAAGCGGTGGGCGCTCCTTGTCCGGACGGGGCGGAGAGCTTGGGCGCGTGGGCGGCGGTGACGAGCCGGCACAGATCGGCCCAGCCGCGGGCGCCGTCGCGCGCGAGGAAGGTGACACGGGGGGTGGACTCGTCGACGAAGGCCCCGCCGCGCACGGGGGCACGGCGGCGCTTCTCCGGTCGTACGGAGTCCGGCTCGGGCGCGGACACCGCCAGCTCCGCGCCGAACAGCGGGCGGACACCCGCGCGGGCGCAGGCCTTGGCGAAGCGGACCGCGCCGGCGAGGGTGTCGCGGTCGGTGAGGGCGAGGGCGTCCATGCCCCGTTCGGCGGCGCGCTCGGCCAGCCGCTCCGGGTGCGAGGCGCCGTAGCGCAGGGAGAACCCGGAGACGGTGTGCAGATGCGTGAAGCCCGGCACCGCACCTCCTGCCATCGTCCCGCTTTCGAACATCCGTTCCCAACCTGCTCACCACCACCATAGACCAAATTCCGAACACATGTACGACAACCGTTCGGGCGCCTCCCACCTGCGAAAACACCCGCCGCCCCGGACCGTGGGGACATGACACAGACCACGTTCCTCCGCGAGGTGAAGGACGCCGTCACCCCACGGGCCACTCTGCTCGTACTCGGCGTGATCGCCCTCCAGCTGCTGTTCATCGCCTCGTACGTGGGAGCGCTGCACGACCCCGAGCCGAAGGACGTGCCCTTCGGGGTGGTCGCGCCGCAGGCCGTGGCCGAGCAGGCGGTCACCCGGCTGGAGCGGCTGCCCGGCGAACCGCTGGACCCGCGGGTGGTGGCGGACGAGTCGGCCGCCCGCGAGCAGATCCTGCACCGCGACATCGACGGCGCGCTGATCCTCGACCCGGGCGGCACCACCGACACGCTCCTGGTCGCCTCCGGTGGCGGCACCGTCCTCGCCACCGCGCTGGAGACGCTCACCACCACCCTGGAGAAGGCCGAGCGGCGCACGGTGCGGGTGGTGGACGTGGCCCCGGCCTCACCCCAGGACTTCGACGGGCTGTCGTCGTTCTACCTGGTCGTCGGCTGGTGCGTGGGCGGCTATCTGTGCGCCTCGATCCTGGCGATCAGCACCGGCGCCCGGCCCGCCAACCCGCGCCGCGCGGTGATCCGGCTGGTCGTGCTGGTGCTGGTGTCGGTCGTCGGCGGACTCGGCGGCGCGATCATCGTCGGACCGGTCCTGGACGCCCTTCCGGGCGGTGTCGTGGCCCTCTGGGGGCTCGGCGCGTTGATCACCTTCGCCGTCGGCGCGGCCACCCTCGCCCTCCAGGGCCTCTTCGGGATCGTCGGCATCGGCCTCGCGATCCTGCTGGTGGTGGTCCTGGGCAACCCGAGCGCGGGCGGTGCCTTCCCGCTGCCGATGCTGCCGCCGTTCTGGAAGGCGATCGGCCCGGCCCTGCCACCGGGCGCGGGCACCTGGGCGGCCCGGTCGATCGCCTACTTCAAGGGCAACGACACGACCGGCGCCCTTGTGGTGCTGTCTGCCTGGGCGGCGGCCGGCACCGTGATCACCCTGGCCGCGGCGGCCCTGCGCGAGCGGCGCGGGGAGGAGACCCTGCCGACCCAGGCGCGGTAGCCCCCGCGGCACCCGCCGGGCACGGGCGGCCCCGGCGCACACGAAGGTCCCGCCCCTCGCGCGCGGGGCGGGACCTCGTTCGAGCGGGTGGATCAGCCGATCTGGGTGCCGGTCGCCGACAGGGCCTCGGTCACCGGCTGGAAGAACGTCTCCCCGCCCAAGGCGCAGTCGCCGCTGCCGCCGGAGGTGAGGCCGATGGCCTTGTCCCCGGAGAACAGCGAGCCGCCGCTGTCACCGGGCTCGGCGCACACGTCGGTCTGGACGAGGCCGTCGACGATGTCGCCGTTGCCGTAGTTCACGGTGGCGTCCAGGCCGGTGACCTTGCCGGAGTGCACCTGCGTGGTGGAGCCGCTGCGGGTGACCTCCATGCCGACGGTGGCCCCGGCCGCGCCGCTGATCGGCTGGGCCGAGCCGTCGTAGAGGTTGACCTCGCTCGGGTGGTCGACCTCGGCGGTGTACTTGACGAGACCGTAGTCGTCGCCGGGGAAGCTGGACGCCTCGTTCTGGCCGATGACGGTGCCGGAGGAGTCGGACCAGCTGGAGACGCCCTCCGTGCAGTGGCCCGCGGTCAGGAAGTACGGCTCCCCGCCCTTGACCACGTTGAAGCCGAGCGAGCAGCGCCCGCCACCGCCGGTGATGGCGTCGCCGCCCGCGACGAAGGGCTTGTACTCCCCCTTGGTGCGCCGGAGTTCGGCGACCGTGCCGAGTCCGTCGACGACCTCGGTCAGTTTCTCGTACTCGGCCGCGGAGACGGTGCGGTCGGCGGTGACGACCACCTTGTTGGCCGTCGGGTCGGTCACCCAGGCGGTGCCGGGGACGGCCGCGTCCTGCTTCAGCGTCGTCCGGGCACTCTTCAGCTCGGTGAGCGAGTGCTCGACGATTCTGGCCCGGGCGCCGGCCTCCTCGACCACCTCGGCGGCGGCCTCGTCGAGGACGTTCACCACCAGGCTCCTGGCCTGTGCGTCGTAGTACGTTCCGGCCGCGTCGGCGCCGAGGTCCTGACCCAGCGTCGAGGCGAGCTTTCCGGCCGCCACGGCCGACAGGGTCTTGAGCGCCGGGGTGTCCGACGGCTCGCTGGCGTTCGCAGTCTGGAAGGTGATGCCCGCGGCCACCAGTGCGGTGACGCCCGCACCTGCCACGGCGGCCCGCCGCCTGAGTATGCGTCGGTGCTTCAACTCACGTCCTCCTGTGGGGGGTCGGCCCGAGGCGGTTGTGGGGACCGCGACGAGCCGGAAGGCTTGGTTGACGGGCGCCCACTCTTCCGAACCGCACAGGGAGCGCACAAGGTCGACTTCGAGACGCGCACACGGTGACCACCGCGCGCCCTCGGCACCTTCACCACCCCCACCACCCCAAGGGAATTCGCACTGCAAACGCTACGAGTGAGTAACCATGTACAGGGCGGTGAGGTCTGGCCCTGACTGGTTCTCACCCCTGCCTTCCCTCGGCCCCACCCTCCCCCCTCCCGCACCCGAGGCCCCAAAGGGGGAGCCCCCGCACGCGGTTGCGTGCGGGGGCTCGTGAAAGCTGCCGGAGGCTGACGCCGGGCGGCTCAGTAGACGCTGACGCCGTACGCGCTCAGTGCCTCGGTGACCGGCTGGAAGAACGTCGTACCGCCGGAGGAGCAGTTGCCGCTGCCGCCGGAGGTCAGACCGTAGGCGGTGCCGTTGCTGCCGTAGAGCGGGCCGCCGGAGTCGCCGGGCTCGGCGCAGACCGTGGTCTGGATCAGACCGGAGACGATGTCGCCGCCGCCGTAGTTGACGGTCGCGTTGAGGGCGGTGACACGGCCGCTGTGCGTACCGGTGGTGGAGCCGTCACGGATGACGGTGGTGCCGACGGCCGGGGTGGCCGCCCGGGTGATGTCCACACCGTTGGCGGTGCCGGGCCGGCTGACGGAGCCGGAGTACCGCACGATGCCGTAGTCGTTGCCCGGGAAGCTGGAGCCGGTGGTCGAGCCGATGACCGTGGTGCGCCCGGAGTTGGAGTACCAGGTGCCCGCGCCGTCGGTGCAGTGACCGGCCGTCAGGAAGTACTGGACGCCGCTGCTGTTCTGCACGTTGAAGCCGAGGGAGCAGCGCCAGCTGGAGGCGTAGATGGCGTCGCCGCCCTGGATCAGCTTGGAGAACTTGCCGGGCGTGCGCTTGATGGAGAGCGCGTCGGCGTTGGCCCCGGCCTGTTCCTTGATCTTCGCGATCTCGGCCTGGGAGACCGTGCTGTCCACGGTCACGAGAACGCGGTTGGTCTTGCTGTCGACGGCCCAGGCGGTGCCCGGGACGTCGGCCTGGAGCACCGAGGCGCCGGCGCTCTTCAGCTCGGTGGCGCTGAACGTGGCGGTGTCGGACGCGTTCGCGTTGGGGATCGCGAATGCGGCGGCGGCCACGAGTCCGGAGGTGACGGCGATCAGCCGGGTCCGTCTCGATATGCCGCTGGGGGTGGTGCGCTTGATCCTCACTTGTCGTTCCTCCACAAAGGAAGTCGGGGGCCCGCGTGGGGTCGGGGCCCGTGAGGCGCAGCCGGGGGCACGGGCGTCCGGATTTCGGACACGCCGTGCCCCTGACAAGCGCTGGGTGGGAGTATTCGGCCGAACGGACGGTCGGCGCAAGGGCGCCTTTCGGCCGTCAAGCTTTGAACGAACTGTGGGGATCGGCCCCGTTAAGAGCCGTTGACGGCAGGTCGGGCCAGGTTTCGCTCCCCCGCCGCGACCGGCACGTCAAGGGTGTTCCCGGGCGGCGGGAACGGGCAGATGAAGTGGTCGGCGAAGGCGCACGGCGGCAGCAGGGACCGGTTGAAGTCCACCGTCGTACGGCCGTCGGCATCGGGTGCGGCGGGCCGCAGGAACCGGAAGCGGTGACTGCCGTTTCCGCTGGTGGCGTCGGCGAAGACGGCCCAGAGCGAGCCGTCGCCCTCCACCGTGACCTGAAGGGTGTGCTCCCGCCCGTCGAGGACGAACGCCAGCTCGCCACCGAGCCCGAGCCCGCGCCGCTTGCCGTCGGCGTTCTCCACCCGCACGGTGCGCTGGTCGTCGTAGGGCGTGAAGCGTCCCTCGACCGACCAGCGCGGGTCGTAGGGCGTGGCCTCGATGCCGCGGAACCGGCGGCGGGCCTCGGCCGCCGGGTCGAAGTCGCGTACCCCCCACACCCCTTCGCGGACCAGCACGACCAGCCGCCGTTCGCCGTAGCCGACCCGCGCGGCGACGGCGGGACCGGAGTCGGCCGTGAGCCGCACCCGGCCGTCGAAGGGCTCGCCGTCGACGGTCAGCCCGTCCTCGCTCGCGGCGGTCAGCCACACCGCGTCACCGTCGGCCGTCCAGCTTCCCGGGATGTCCGGAAGTCGCCCGTCCGGATAGTCCTCCAGCCAGTGGGTGCCGGTCAGCGCGAGCGGCCCGTAGGGATCGGAGACCGCCTCCAGGCGCCCTTCGTGCCACTTCTTCCACTCGTCGGCTGCGTCCGTCGTCATGTCATCAACCCTTTCCTGCCGGGCCATCGACCCGAGGTGTGAGCGCACCGCGGCGCTCCGGTGTTCCGACGCGCGGTGCGATGGATCGGAGTCCCGCCCGGCCGCTCACGCCGCCGCACGTCGCTCCAGCGACCGCAGGAACGTCAGGGCGGCACGGGCCGCCGCGTCGTTCTGGCGGAAGGCGGGGCCGCCCGAGCGGGGGCGGGTGAACGCCCCGGCGCCGCGGACGTCGGTGTGCGGACCGAGGGCGAACCGGCGCGGATGCGGCCGGCCGGCCCCGTCCAGCACCCGCCCGTCGTCGGGGTCCACCCGCAGCAGCCCGTCGGGGGTCGCGGCGGCCCCCTCGGCGTACAGCTCCCGCAGCAGCGGATCGCGGGACCGCGCCACCGTGGGCTCCGGCAGCCGCGCCTCCACCAGCGCACGCGCCTGCACGGTGAACCCCGGCACGGTCGGGCTGGCCGCCCGGAACACCCCGTCCTCCGCGCGCACGGCCAGGTCCGCGCCGGCGAAGCGCAGCACGCCCGCCCGGGACAGCGCGAGCAGCTGCCGCAGCCGGGGTCCGGGCGGGCCGGACGCCAGGAAGCTGAAGAACCCGTGCCACCAGGAGCCGATGTCCCCGAGCCGCATCAGCTGGCCGTAGACCGAGAGCAGGGCGAGGAAGACGGCCTGGTCGGGGCTGTGCGCCGGGTCGTGACGCCGCTTCAGGTCCGCCTCGACACGGCGGCGCAGTCCCTCCTGGAACGCCTCGTGCGAGCCGTACCGCACACCGGCCAGCGGCCGGTCGAGCGCGGCCAGGTCGAGCCGGTCGGCGGGGTCGGGCACGGCGGCCTCGACCAGCGCAGCGCGCTCGGCCGGATCGTCGCCGGCGGCGTACTTGCCCTCGAAGGTGCTCCAGGCCAGAGTCGTCCGCTCGGGGTGGGCGGTGAAGAGCCGGTGGTAGTGCGCGAAGCCCAGTTCCTTGGCGACCAGCGGCCACACGTCCCGCCGGAAGTCGAAGCCGCCGGGCCGGGCGAGCAGCGCGTCGGCCTCGGCGGGCCCGAAGAACCGCGGCAGCGGCGGCGGCGCGCCGTCCAGGCCGTAGCCGATCTTCGAGTGGTACGGCACTCCGCGCCGCGAACCGACGTACAGCACCGGCTCCTTGCCGGACGGGACGTAGGTGTCACCGTCGTACCGCCCGCCACGCCCCTCGGTGAGCAGCACCATGAGGTCGACGAAGGCCAGCCCGAAACCGCGCACGAGGACCGGCTCGCCGGGCCGCAGCGGATCGAGGTCGCTGTCGGCGGTGAAGTCGGGCGGCAGATGGACGAGATCGTGGGCGCGCGCGTACGCGCTCAACTCGACCTGCTCCGCGTCGGGTTCGGCGTCGAGGTGGCCGAGGGTGAGGACGACCAGATCGGCGAGGAGCGGCTGCGGGCGGCCCTCGAGCCAGACCCGCTGGCGGCCCTCGCGCGGGCCGCTGACGCGCAGCGCCCGGCACGGGTGGTGGTGCACGGTGACGTCCGGCGGCAGCGCGGCCACCGCCCGCTCGAAGGCCCAGCGCAGATAGGAACCCTGGAGCCGCCGGCCGACGAAGGCGTCCCCGTCGAGGCCCGCCCACTCGTGCAGGGTGGGGCCCTCCGTGACGGGGCCGGCCATCTCCACGGTGCTGTCGGTGAACAGGGTGACGTCCTCGGCGCGGGAGTTCATCCACAGCAGCGGCGACTGCGCGGTGCGCCAGACCCGGCCGGGGCCGGGCGGATGGGGGTCGACGAGGTGGATGTCCAGGCCGGCTCCGGGTGCCAGCTCGGCGGCGTTGGCGGCGATCCGCTCCAGCACACCGGTCCCCCGCGGCCCGGCGCCCACGATCACCAGGGTCGGTCTCATCGGACGGTCTCCGTACCGCGCGCGTAGCGCTTCTCGACGTAGTACTGGCCGACGCTGAGTACGGAGGTGACGACGGTGTACCAGACGGTGGCGACCATCAGCAGCGGGATGACCTGGTACGTCTGGTGGTAGACGAGCTGCGTCGAGTACAGCAGGTCCTGTACGGCGATGACGCTGACGATGGAGGTGCCCTTGAGGGTGCCGATCAGCATGTTCCCGGCGGGCGGCACGATCGCGCGCATCGCCTGCGGCAGCACGATCCGCCACCAGCGCCGCCACCGGCTCAGCCCGAGCGCGTGCGCGGCCTCGATCTGGCCGCCGCCGACGGACAGGATCCCGCCGCGCACCACCTCGGCGGCGTACGCGGCCTCGTGCAGGGTCAGTCCGATGACGGCGACGGCGACGGGACCGAGCAGGTCGACCGTCCGCACCCCGAGGATCTGCGGGTACAGCGCCCCGATGTTGAACCACAGCAGCAGCTGCACGAGGATCGGGATCGACCGGAACAGCCAGACGTATCCCCAGGCGACCGATCTGAGCACCGGGTTGGCGGAGAGCCGGGCCGCGGCGAGCAGGGTGCCCAGCGCGAAGCCGAGCACCATCACCACCGCGGTCAGCCAGAGGGTCAGCCACAGCCCGCGCAGCACCGCGGTCGAGGTGAAGTAGTCGGCGACGACGCCCCATTGGAAGGCGTCGTTGCGCAGCACCGAGTCGACGGCGAAGCCGAGCAGGACGAGCACGACCGCCGCGGCCGCCCACTGGCCGTACCGGCGCTGCGGGACGATCCGGGCGGCCTCGGCGGAGACGGGGGGTGCGGGGGCTTTGGCAAGGGTGTCGGAGGACATACGAAGGCTCCGTGACGTCGGTCGAACACGGTGGCGCCTTCACACGCGACGGCCGAGCCCCTCAGCAGCGGCCGTCGACCGAGAGTACGGGCCCGGTCGCCCGGACTGTCAAGACCGTCCGGATGGTGAGCCGCGCACCCCCTACTTTCACCGACGCCGGTTGACGGGCCGTCCGGACGCCTGTTCAACTTGGCGCATGCATTCGCAGTGGCTGGTCACGCGCTCCCACATCGACTTCGGTCGAGTGTGGTCCTCCTCCTGTTGAGCCGACCCCCTGCGCCCTGCTGCTCCCGCTTCCCCTTCCCCGCCTTCACACGCACCCCTCCCCTCAGCACGTCCGAGGCGGCTCAGCAGCCGTCACAGGGGCAGCAGCAGTCGCAATTCGGGCAGTCGCAGTCGCACTTGTGACAGCATCCCTCGCGCTTCTTGCGGGACCACGGTCCCTCGTACTCCTCGGCGCAGCACATCTTGCAGGTGCAGCACAGCAGCCAGAACATCCCGCACCCGGCCCAGAAGCCACGCCGTCCCTTCGGCGGCTGGGGCGCGGGCCCGCCCCCGAATCCACCGGAGCCGCCCGAGCCACCGAAGCCGCCGAAGTCACCGTGTCCGCCCGCGCCGTACGCCCCGCCCCCGGCGTACGGGTTCTGCGGGCCGCCCTGCTGCGGCGGCGTGCCGTAGGGCCCCGCCTGGTAGGGGTGCTGCGGCTGCCCGTACGGCCCCGGCTGCTGCGGCGGTGTGCCGTAGGGGCCGCCCGGCTGGTGCGTCGCGCAGGCGGGGACGGTGCCGAAGGCCCGGTCCACCGAGCGCCGCAGCTCGTGCACGAGGAGCAGATGGGCGAGCCGGCCGTCGGTGAACTCCACCTCGCGCAGCGCGAGCCGGATGCCGTGCACCGCGTCGTCGGCGAGCCGCCGCGCCTCGGTGAGCGAGGTCCCGGTGGCGGTGAGCGGGTTCCAGGCGCCCGACGCGGCGTCGGCCTCCTTGTCCTCCACGGCGTCCAGGAGGTGGGCGAGCCGTCCGAAGAGCCGTCCGGCCTCGGCCAGCGGTCCGGCGTTGCCGGGGCGTCCGGCGAGCACCGCGGTGTGCGCGAAGGCGGCGGCGGTGGCGGTCTCGGTGGGTTCGGTGACGGTCAGGATCGGGGTGGCGGGTCCGGCCAGCGCCTCGATGCCGAGCTGCCGGTCCACGGCGTCGACGAGGACGGCGGTGTCGAACCCGACGGCCGATCCGCCGCGGGCGCCCGCGCGTCCCCAGCCGGCGGCGACCCGGCGGGCGGCGAGCGCCACCGGCCGGCGGGCCAGCAGTCCGTCGCCGTCGGCGACGTGGTCGCGGACCTTGGCGGCGGCCAGCACCAGTGACACGGAGGCCGCGAGCCGGGCGCCCTCGCCCTGGGCGACGGAGGCGGTGCGCATACCGCGCAGCGGGCACGGTCCGGCCGTACGCCGCCACCGGCCGCCGGCGGGCTCGCCCTGAGCCTCCGTCAGTACGGAGACGAGCAGGCCGTCGTAGTTGGTGACGATGCGGGCGAACTGACCGTGGTCGGAGCGCAGCGCGAGGCACAGGCCGCACAGATGCGCCATCCATTCGGTCTTGAGCCGTTCGCCGAGACGATGACTGCAGGGCCGGACTATTCCGAACAAGGCACTCCCCCGTGGTCCTTACGATGCGGATTCGGCCGCATCGTATCGGCCACTTCGTTCACCCGTACGCCCTGCCCATCACCCGTACGCCCCGAACAATCATATTTCACTCCCAGTCAGCAGCTGCATACCGCAGGACCCTTGGGGTATCCGGGCTCTCGACGGATTCGCTGTGCACCAGTACCGTCACAAACCCCCCGCGCGGCGTCTATCCACTTGGCGCGCCGTCCGCATCATGGATGACCATAGGGATGCGGAAAGCAAGAAAGACCGCTGTGAGAGGAGGCGTCCATGGGATCAGTGCGCAAGGCGAGTGCGTGGCTCGGCCTCGTCGACGACAACGATGACGAGCGCTATTACGACGACGACTACTCCGAGGGGAACGAGTCCGGGGACGCCTGGGTCACGGACCCGCGGGTGAAGGTGGCGACGGACACGGCCGAGGAGAAGGGCCGCCGGATCGGCACGGTCACCCCGGACAGCTTCCGGGACGCACGGGTCATCGGCGAGCTGTTCCGGGACGGCGTCCCGGTGATCATGAATCTGACGGCGATGGAGCCGGCCGACGCCAAGCGCGTCGTCGACTTCGCGGCGGGCCT
Organism: Streptomyces sp. NPDC001532; assembly: GCF_040298625.1. NCBI lineage: Bacteria > Bacillati > Actinomycetota > Actinomycetes > Kitasatosporales > Streptomycetaceae > Streptomyces > Streptomyces sp. NPDC001532. The sequence continues at coordinate 16,932 of NZ_JBEPAL010000027.1, read as the reverse complement.
GATCTTCGGGCTGCGCGGTTCGATCGAGCGCGTGTCCACCCGCGTGTTCCTGCTCACCCCCGCCCACACGGAGATCGTGAACGGCGACCCGGCCGCGCACCGCACGGACGGCTTCTTCAACCAGAGCTGAGGCAGGGCCGCTCACCGGCCCTGCCACCCGCGGGGTCCACGGTCTACCGGAACGCGTCGAGTCCGGTGAGCGCCTTGCCCAGCACCAGCTGGTGCATCTCCACGGTGCCCTCGTAGGTGAGCACCGATTCCAGGTTGGTCGCGTGCCGCATCACGGGGTATTCGAGCGAGATCCCGTTGGCACCGAGAATGGTCCGCGCCGTGCGGCAGATGTCGATCGCCTCGCGGACGTTGTTGAGCTTGCCGAAGCTGACCTGCTCGGGACGCAGGCGGCCGGCGTCCATCCGCCGCCCCAGATGGTGGGCGAGCAGAATCCCCTTGTGCAGTTCGACCGCCATGTCGGCGAGCTTGGCCTGGGTGAGCTGGAAGCCACCGAGGGGCCGCCCGAACTGCTCCCGTGACTTCGCGTAGTCGACGGCCGTCTCGAAACAGGTCCGGGCCGCGCCCATCGCGCCCCACACGATGCCGTAGCGGGCGTGCGACAGACAGCTGAGCGGGCCGCGCAGACCGGTCACCTCGGGCAGCACGGCGTCGGCGGGCAGTCGTACGTCGTCCAGGACCAGCTCACTGGTGACGCTGGCCCGCAGGGACCACTTGTGCTTGATCTCGGGCGCCGAGAAGCCGGGGGCGTCGGTGGGGACGGCGAAGCCGCGGATCCCCTCGTCGGTCTGCGCCCAGACCACGGCGACCCCGGCGACGGAACCGTTGGTGATCCACATCTTGCGGCCGTTGAGGACCCAGTCCGAGCCGTCCTTCTTGGCGTAGGTGCGCATGGCCGCGGGGTCGGAGCCGTGGTCCGGCTCGGTGAGCCCGAAACAGCCGATGACCTCGCCGGCCGCCATCCGGGGCAGCCAGCTCCGCTTCTGCTCCTCGCTGCCGAACCGGTGGATCGCGTACATGGCGAGAGAGCCCTGCACCGAGACCAGGGAGCGGATGCCGGAGTCGGCGGCCTCCAGCTCCAGGCAGGCGAGCCCGTACTGGACGGCGCTCGCGCCCGCGCAGCCGTACCCGTCGAGGGACATGCCGAGCGCGCCGATGGCACCGAGCTCCCGGGCCAGCTCGCGGATCTGCGGCAGCTCGCCCTTCTCGTACCACTCGGCGACATGGGGCAGCACCCGGTCCGCGGCCCAGCCGCGCACGGTGTCGCGGACGGCCAGATCCTCGGGTTCGAGCAGGTCGTCGAGGCCCAGCGGATCGGCGGGATCGAACGGCGGCAACTTCGCGGACGTGGACACGGGGGCACCCTCCGGCGGCTCGGGAGCGGCGGCAGCAGCTGTTGACTAGCACCGCTAGTCTCGGATTCAGGGCGACGCTACGACGCAGTCTCCCGTACGTCCACCCACCCCGGTGTCAGCCGCTCAGGCCGACACCCGGGAGTCCGCCACCTCGCGCTGCGCCGGCACCTCCACCGGACCCTCGGCCTCGCAGTGCATCACCCGGGGCAGCCGCAGCGCCATCACCGCGCCGAGCAGCAGCAGACCCGCGCTGACCAGCAGCGTCACATGCAGACCGTGCACGAAGCAGTCCCGCGCGGCAGCGCGCAGGGCCGCGCCCGCCTCGCCGCCGAGCCGCCCGGCCACGTCATAGGCCTCGCCCAGGGAGTGGCCCGCCGAGGCCGAGGCGGACGCGGGCACACCGGGGACCGAGCTGAGACCGGGCGCGTACGCCGCGTTCATCACGCTGCCGAGCAGCGCGATCCCGATGCCCGCGCCCAGCTGGTACGAGGTCTCGCCGATCGCCGCGGCCCCGCCGGCCTGCTCCGGCGGAGCCTCGCTCAGCATCGACTCGTAGGCCCCGAAGAGCGTGGTCTCCAGCCCGAAGCCGAGCAGCACGAACCCGGAGAGCATCAGGACGGCGTCGTCCTCCCGGCCCATCCCGGTCAGCAGCACCACCGCGCCGGCCGTCAGACAGAAGCCGAAGCAGACCATCCGGCGCGGCCCGAACCGGCGCAGCATCCGCGCCCCGAACAGGCCCGCCGCCATCGCCGCTATGGTCAGCGGCAGCAGCCGCAGCCCGGTCTGGAGCGGGGACAGCCCGAGCACCAGCTGGAGGTACTGCGCCGCGATCAGCTCCAGGCCGACCAGCGCGAGCATCGCCAGCACGATGCAGCCGACGGAGGTGCTGAACGCCGGCCGGGCGAACATCGTCAGGTCCACCAGCGGGTACGTCCGCCGCCGCTGCCGCCGCACGAACAGCGCCAGCAGCACGGCACCGGCCAGCAGCGGCACCAGGGTGAACGGTCCGGTCACGTCCTCGCCGCCGCCGAGCCGCTTCACCCCGAGCACCACGCCGAACAGACCGGCCGCCGCCATCAGCGCGCCGACCACGTCCCAGGGACCCTTGCCGTCGCCCTTCGACTCCGGCAGCAGCAGCCGGCCCACCGGCAGGCTGACCAGCATCAGCGGGATGTTGACGAGGAAGACCGAGCCCCACCAGAAGTGCTCCAGCAGGAAGCCGCCGAGCAGCGGACCGACGGCCGCGCCGACCGCGGCCACCGCGCTCCAGATGCCGATCGCCAGCGCCCGCTCCCGCCGGTCGGGGAAGACCTGGCGCAGGATCGACAGCGTCGCGGGCATGATCATGGCGCCGCCGACGCCGAGCAGCGCCCGGGCGAGGATCAGCACCTGGGCGTCGGGGGCGAAGGCCGCCAGCGCGGAGGCCACACCGAAGAGGGCGTAGCCGAGGAGGAGGACGCGTCTGCGTCCCACCCGGTCGCCGAGGGTGCCGAAGAGGATCAGCAGGGCGGCGCAGACCAGCGGGTAGGTGTCGACGATCCAGAGCAGCTCTATCCCGCCGGGCTTGAGGTCCTCGGTGACGGCGGGGACCGCCACGTGCAGCACGGTCGCGTCCACCGCGACCAGCAGCAGGCTCACACAGAGGACCACCAGGACGACCCAGCGGTTGGCACCGGCCCCGGCCGCCCGACGGCGCAGCCCGACGGCAGCCGTGGTCGTCCCGGACATGTACGTACCTCCCAGATGTTCCCTCGCCTCGGCGGGCTCACGGGGGTGGGGACTCCCCCGCGACTCGGCCGGAGGAGCGGTGGTCTCCGGCCCGCGCAACGAACGGCGAGTGACTCGTCAGCGTACGCGAGTCCCTGACCGGGGCGCGTGGCCCAGCTCTCACACTTCCGGCGGATCCGGTGTGGCGTACACCACTCCGGACGACGTGGAGCACGCCCGGTCCAGGGGGCCGGTTCCCGGCCCCCCAGATAATCGAGCCCGTGACCGATCCCGCGACACGTCCGCCGCCTCCCGGCGCCCGGGCCCTGCGCCGAGCCGCCCCCGCCCTGCTCGGGTACGCCGCCGTGCGCGCCCTGGGCCTGCTGGCGCTGACCCTGTGGAGCGCCGCCCGCGACAGCAGCGCGTACAAGCTGCTGACCGCCCGGTGGGACTCCCTCTGGTACACCAGGGTCGCCGAGCTGGGGTACGGCTACGAGGTCCGGCTGCCGAACGGCGACATCCACTCCAACCTGGCCTTCTTCCCGCTGCTGCCGTGGCTGGAGCGGCTGCTGCACACGGTGAGCCCGCTGTCGTACGCCGGTGCCGGGTTCGTGGTGAGCCTGTTCGCCTCGCTCGCCGCGGCCTGGGGGATCTTCGCGGTCGCCGACCATCTGTACGGACGCCGGGCGGGAGTCTGCGCGGTGCTGGTGTGGGCGGTGCTGCCGGTCGGGATCGTGCAGTCGATGGCGTACAGCGAGTCCCTGTTCACCGCGCTCGCCGCCTGGTCCCTGTACGCCGTCCTCACCGGCCGCTGGATCACCGCGGGCGTCCTGGCCCTGTTCGCGGGGCTGACCCGGCCGGTGGGCATCGCGGTGGTGGCGGCGGTGTGGGCGGCCGGAGCGGCCTCGTTCGCCCGGCGGTCCCGGCGCGATGGCGACGCCGGGCCCGCCGCACGGCGGTCCGAGGGCGTCGGCGTCGAGCCGTCGGCACGGCGGTCCGATGCTCGCGGCGTCCAGCCGTCGGCACGGCGGTCCGAGGGCCTCCGCATCGAGCAGTCGGCACGATCGGCCGAGGGTCGCGGCGCCGGGCCGTCCGCGCGGTCCGACGGGCGCGGCGCCGGGCCATCCGCGCGGCTGTCCGACGGGCGCGGCGTTGGGCCATCCGCGCGGCGGGGAAGCGCGGCGCCTGCCCCCGGCGCGCGACCCGGCCCCCACGCCCCTTCCGCCGTCGGCGGCTCGTGCGAGCCGGGCGCACCGGTCTGGCGGCGCGCCCTCGGGATGCTGCTCGCGCCCCTGGGCGCCGCCGGCTATGTGCTGTGGGTCGGCCATCACACCGGCAAGGGTCCGCTCGGCTATCTGGACGTCCAGGCGGGCTGGCGCAACGGCTTCGACGGCGGCTACGCCTTCGCCCGCTTCGTCGCCGAGAAGTTCACGTCGTTCCCGTCGGCCCTGGCGGGGCTCGGGCTGACGGTCGGCGTCGGACTGGTGATCTGGCTGTACATCGTCTGTGTGAGGCAGCGCCAGCCGCTCCCACTGCTGGTGTACGCGGGTGTCGTCACCGCGCTGGCGCTGTGCGCGTCGAGCTACTTCGGCTCGAAGCCGCGCCTGCTGCTGCCCGCCTTCCCGTTGCTGCTGCCGCTCGCGCTCGCCCTCGCCCGGCTGCGCACCTCCCGGTCGGCGCTGGTCACGGCCGTTGTGGCGGTCGGGTCGGCGGTCTACGGGGCGTTCTGGCTGAACGGCTCGGGTCCACCCTGAGCGGCCCCGCACGCCCGGTGAGCGCCCGGCGAATTGCACCCGATGCGCCGGTTAACGAATTCATAAGCGAGCCAAAACCACTCCGTACAGAATGATCAAAGGAATTGAAGGGAACACGACCTGTGGATTGCGGAATCTCTTGAAATAGGCATGCCGCTGAGAGCAATCCCACATCACATCGTCATTACAAACCCGGTGATTCGGCCGGGAACTGAGCTCACTCGCTGTAACGTCGATTGGGTGCGTACCGAACCAAAGCCGACCCGGCTCGACCGGATCTTCGCCCGACTGGACCGCGAACCACAGCGGCCGGTCCTCGACGTGCCGCGTATGACGCGGCACCGGGTGGTGCTCTTCGGCGCGACGCTCGCCTTCTACCTCACGATCGTCCTCGCCGTGGTGACCACGTCGTGGCTGGTCCGGCTGGACTGGCAGGCCATGCTCTTCCGGCCCTACCAGCAGTGGCCGGAGATCCACGCCTTCCTGGACTACTGGGTCGTCCTCGGCCAGCGCGGCCCGACCGCCGTGATGGTCGCGGCCTGGCTGGGCTGGCGCTGCTGGCGGCAGCACACCCTGCGTCCACTGCTCGCCTTCGGCGCGGCCCTGCTGCTGCTGAACGTGACCGTGGGGGCCGTGAAGTACGGGCTGGGCCGCTCGGGGCCGCACTACGCGACCGAGGTCGGCTCCAACGAGATGTGGCACTGGTTCCAGGCCGGCAGCGACATATTTCCCTCGGGGCACACCGCGAACGCGGTGGTGACCTGGGGCATCCTCGCCTACCTCGCCTCCACCCCGCGCGCCCGCCGCTGGCTGTCGGCGCTGTCCGCGGTGCTGTCCCTCAGCGTCGGCCTCACCACCGTCTACCTCGGTACGCACTGGCTGAGCGATGTGCTGCTGGGCTGGGCCGCCGGACTGCTGGTGCTGCTGGCGCTGCCGTGGCTGGAGCCCACCATCGCGACCGCCGAGGCCTGGCTGTTCGCCCAGCGCGACCGGCTGTTCGACCGGCTGCGCGAGCGTCGTCGCCGCCCCGCGCTGGTGCCCGAGCCCACGCTGCTGTCCGAGCCCGCGCCGCTCGCCCCGCGTCCGGCCACCGCCGCCGCCGAGGAGGAGCCCGCTCCGCTGCGGGAGACCCTGCCGCCGACCGCCGCGCGCACCCCGCGGCCGGTCCTGCTCGCCCCCGGCCCGCACACGGCCCGCTCGGAGCGCACCCCGGTCACCCCGGCCGGCAGCCGCCGTCCGCCGCACTCCGACCGCCTCCCGCGCGGCAGCGCCCCGGCGGCCCGGCCGCTGACGGGCGGCTGAGCCCACGCCGGAGCCGGTACGCACCCGGCCCCGCCCCGCGCATGACGAAGGCGCCCCGCGCATGACGAAGGCCCCGGTCCTGACGACCGGGGCCCTCGCCGTGCGTTCAGCCCTTCCAGGCCCGCGCCACCCGGCCGTCCCTCACCTCGAAGTTCAGCCGTCCCGCGCGGTACTCCATGGTGATGATCGCCCCCGGCGGCAGCGACCGCACCGTCGACCACCCCCGTTCGCGGGCGCGCCGCTCGGCGGCGTCCGCGCCGAGGCCGACGTAGGCGTCCGGGCTGTCCTGGGGTTCTGCGGAAGGTGTCGGAATCGGTGCCATGCCGCCACGCTAGGCGCTGTCCGGCGGCCGGGGAAGGCCAGGCCGGACACAGTGGGTCACTGATCCCCCTCCGGTCACACTTCTGTCACAGGATCACGACACGGGTTTCAGACGCGCTCACTCACACGGACGAGCGGTTCCGTACGCCTTTCGCGGGCACTTCGCGGGCATTCGAACGCAATTCCCGCGTGTCGGCGCGGCTTGTCGAATTGCCCGGCGGAAAGTTCCGGGAGGACCGTCCCCGGACCGCATTCCATTCCCATTCCGAGCGGGGTGGCGAGGGCCGTTTCAGCACAGGAAATGCACGGCTCCGCCACAGAACCCCCGCATGCCCTCTGTCGCGGCGCGGACCGCGCGAGCATCATGGCGGCCCGCCCGCCCGGGTGCGGCGCGGGCGGCTGCGGGCCCGGGGCGTGACGAGCGAAGGGGCGAGCGAAGCATGGGGACGGAGACCGTACCGGCGGCGGCACGACCCGGACGGACCAGGACACACGGACGGGTGGTCGTCGACTGGCTGACCACCACCGACCACAAGAAGATCGGCCACCTCTACCTGATCACGTCGTTCGCGTTCTTCCTGATCGGCGGTGCCATGGCGCTGCTGATGCGCGCCGAGCTGGCCCGGCCCGGGCTCCAGCTGCTCGGCAACCAGGAGTTCAACCAGCTGTTCACGCTGCACGGCACGATCATGCTGCTGCTGTTCGCGACCCCGACCTTCGCGGGCTTCGCCAACGAGCTGATGCCGTTGCAGATCGGCGCCCCGGACGTCGCCTTCCCCCGGCTGAACATGTTCTCGTACTGGCTGTTCCTGTTCGGCGGGCTGATCGTGCTCGGCTCGCTGCTGGTGCCGGACGGCCCGGCCGCCTTCGGCTGGTTCGCCTACGCGCCGCTCAACAGCGAGGAACGCTCGCCCGGCCTCGGCCCCGACCTGTGGATCATGGGCCTGGCGCTGGCCGGGTTCGGCACCATCCTCGGCGCGGTCAACTTCATCACCACCATCATCGGGCTGCGCGCCCCCGGTATGACGATGTTCCGGATGCCGATCTTCACCTGGAACACGCTGTTCACCTCGATCCTGATCCTGATGGCGTTCCCGGTGCTGGCGGCGGCGCTGTTCTGCCTGGAGGCGGACCGGCGGTTCGGCTCGCACATCTTCGACGCGGCGAACGGCGGGGCGCTGCTGTGGCAGCACCTGTTCTGGTTCTTCGGGCACCCCGAGGTCTACATCATCGCGCTGCCGTTCTTCGGGATCGTCACGGAGATCATCCCGGTCTTCAGCCGCAAGCCGATCTTCGGCTACATGGCGCTGGTCGGCGCGACGATGGCGATCACCGGGCTGTCGGTGGTGGTGTGGGCGCACCACATGTTCGCGACCGGCGCGGTGCTGCTGCCGTTCTTCTCCTTCACGAGCTTCCTGATCGCGGTGCCGACCGGGGTGAAGTTCTTCAACTGGTCCGGGACCATGCTGAAGGGCTCGCTGTCCTTCGAGACGCCGATGCTGTGGTCGGTCGGCTTCCTGGTGACCTTCCTGTTCGGCGGGCTGACGGGGGTGATCCTGGCCTCGCCGCCGATGGACTTCCACGTCACGGACTCGTACTTCGTGGTGGCGCACTTCCACTACGTGGTGTTCGGCACCGTCGTCTTCGCGATCTTCGCGGGGTTCTTCTTCTGGTGGCCCAAGTTCACCGGGAAGATGCTCGACGAACGGCTCGGCAAGATCCAGTTCTGGACGCTGTTCATCGGCTTCCACACCACGTTCCTGGTGCAGCACTGGCTGGGCGCGGAGGGCATGCCGCGCCGCTACCCGGACTACCTGGCCGCGGACGGCTTCACCGCCCTGAACACGGTCTCGTCGATCGGCGCGTTCCTGCTCGGCCTGTCCACGCTGCCGTTCCTCTACAACGTCTGGAAGACCGCCAAGTACGGCACGAAGGTCGAGGTCGACGACCCCTGGGGCTACGGCCGCTCCCTGGAGTGGGCCACCTCCTGTCCGCCGCCGCGGCACAACTTCACGGCGCTGCCCCGGGTCCGCACCGACTCCCCCGCGTTCGACCTGCACCATCCCGAGTACGCGGCCCCGGCACCCCGGCACAGCGATCCGGCGCACGACACCGGCATCCCCGGCCATCCCTAGGGGTGTCCCCTCAGGGCTCGTAGGCCAGCTGGGGGACGTCGAAGCAGGTGGTGGTCATCTCCCCCTGGGACACCCAGCCCCGGCCGTCCTGCCAGCGCGCCACCGACAGGCAGTTGCGGCCGGTCGTCGGCGGGTCGGGGCTCGGGGTGAAGCTCACGGGCAGGAGCAGTCCGCCGGCGGTGTAGCCGTCGCTGCGGTTCACGTACGCGTCGACGCAGGCGCGGGTGATCCCGGTGGGCGCGCAGGCCTTCGCCGCGTCGGTGAACCACCGGGCCGCCGCCCAGCCCTCCAGCTGCCACTGGGAGTGCGTCGACAGGTCCTCGGTGGCCTGCCGGAACTCCCGTACGGCCGCGTCACCGGTGTCGTCGAAGTTGCGGCTGGCGCCGGTCGCCCACAGCGCGTTGCGGCAGCGCGGGGCGTCCCGGTAGGCCTCGGGGACGGCGGACGTCCAGTTCTGCACGTTGGTGACCTTGGCGGTGACGTCGGCGCCGACCTCGTCCATCGCCTGGCAGAGCCGGGCGTTGCCGTGGCCGTCGATGGCGTCGAAGACCAGGTCGGCGCCCTGCTCCCGCAGATCGGCCGCGACGGCGCGGAAGTTGGGCAGCGCGAAGTCGACCTGCTCGCTGACGACCCGGTAGCCCTCGGCCTTCAGCCCCCGCTCGACGATCCGGGCGTAGGCGGCGGAGGCGGCCTGGTTGTACGAGACGACGGCGGCGGTGCGCGCCCCGTGCTCGCGTTTGAAGTACCGGTAGACCTCGGTGCCGCCGTACAGTTCGCCGTCCCACCCGGGCGTGCCGTTCCGGGGCGCCGAGGTGCCGTAGATGCTGTACAGGTGCGGCCAGGTGTCGTAGGCGGCGCCGATGGGCTGGCCGCCGATGTCGGGCACGCGCGCGGCGGAGACGCGGGGGGCGCCGGCGTAGTCGAGGACGGTGGTGGCGACCAGGGCGACGACCTTCTCCTCGTCGACGAGCCGGTGCACGCACGCGTTGTTGCCGACGCCGCTGCCGCCGTCGTCGCACCGGCGCACCTCGATCCGCCGGCCGTCGACGCCGCCGCCCGCGTTGAGCCGGTCGAAGTACGCCTCGGCGCCGTCGCGCGGGCCGGTGAAGGCGCCGCCGCCGACCGGGCTGGTGGCGCTGGTGACGATGCCGACGCGGATCGGCGCGCCGCCGTCGGAGGCGGGGGCCCGGCCGGGGCCGTCGCGCTCGAAGTCGCTCTCCGGCAGCCGGCTGCCGCAGGCCGTGCCGAGCAGGAGCAGCAGGACCGCGACGGCGGCCTCAGCAGCCCGGCAGCGGCGACGCATCGCCGGTCCGGCTCAGCGCCAGCAGCCCGCACAGGCTCTTCACGGACACCTTCCAGGTGCCGTCCTGCTCGACGGCCGTACCGGAGGCGTCCGGCACTGCGGTGGCGCCGTTCAGGGTCAGCGCGTACGTCACGCTCGCCTCGGTGGCCGAGGTGAACTCGACCTCGCCGACCTCCGCGCGCACCTGGCCGACCCGCGCGTCGCCGCTGAAGGCCTGGAGGACGGGCGCCATCCGGTCGCCGTTCTCCAGATAGGTCTGCTTCTCCTCCAGCGGGGTGGCCGGGTCGAAGAACGTCTCCCAGTTCCGCTCGATCTCCTGCTCGGCGGCGGCGGTGTCGGCGGGCGCGTCGGACGGCGCCTCGGTCGGTGCGGCCGTCGTCGGCCGGGTCTCCCGCGCGGTCGGGGTCGAGGCCGAGCCGTCCTCGCCGTCGCCGTCGCCGCAGGCCGCGAGGGCCGGGCCGAGGAACAGCAGCGCGGCGGCCGTCAGGGCCGTGCTCCGCCGTGCCAAGTGGGGGCCGCGACGCCGTTCCGGCCGTGCCGTCCCCCGCCTGAGGTCGCTGCCGAGAACCATCTGGCTCACCACCGGGTGTCGGTCCGGGCGAAGCGCGCCCGGTTCTTTCAGGGTCGGGTTCCGAAGGGCATCGTGCAAGCCGATGGCGCACCCGGCCGCCCGGCCCGGCACATGCAGCGACACCCGACGTGTGGGAGGCAGCGATGCGGACAGCCCGACTGCGGACCGTGCACCCCGTCCTGCGGACCGTGCACCCCGTCCTGTGGGCCGGCTGGGCCGCGCTCGCCGTCGGGGCCGTGCTGTGCGTGCTCGGCTGGTACGGCGTCTCGGGCGAGCGGTTCGCCGAGCGGCAGCTGCCGTACCTCGCCTCCTGCACGATCCCCGGCGCCGCGCTGATCGTCGCCGGTGCGGTCCTGCTCGCCCAGGGCCGCACCGCGGTCGCCGCCGCGCGCATGGAGGAGCTGTACGAGCTGCTGGTGGCCGTCGGACCCGCCGACACCGCTCGGCCCGAGCCGGCGGCGGCCGCGCCGGTCGCGGTGCGCGAGGAGCTGCTGCGGGTGCCGGGCGGCACGCTGTACCACCGCGCGGACTGCCCGTTGGTGGCGGGGAAGGCGGAGGCCGTTCCCGTGGCCGCCGGGCCCCGCCCGGACGACGGTCTGGCCCCGTGCCCGATCTGCGAGCCCGATGCCGCGGACCGCTGATGTCGTCCCTGACCTACGACCTCACCCTCGCCGGCCTCTCCGTCGGCGCCGCGGCCGCGCTCACCGGCGTCGGACTGATCGTCACCTACCGCGCGACCGGCGTCCTCAACTTCGCGCACGGCGCCGTCGCGATGGTCTGCGCCTACGCGCTGCGCCAGTGCGTGGTCGAGTGGCACTGGCCGCTGTGGCCGGCCGCGGCGGTGGTGCTGCTGGTGCTGGCGCCGGGGCTCGGCGTGCTGCTGGAACGGTTCGTCTTCCGTCCGCTCGCCGTGCTCGGCGGTGACCCGGCGCAGACGCTGGTGGCGTCACTCGGGGTGTTCGTGCTGCTGGTGGGCGGCGCGGCGCTGCTGTGGGGGCCGGGAGCGCGGGACGACGCGCCCGAGCTGGTGGCGGCCGAGCCGTGGGGGCAGCTGGCGGTGATGCTGGTCCTGGCGGCCGGGGTCGGGGCGGTGACCCGGTGGACGCGGTTCGGGCGGGAGCTGCGGGCGGTGGTGGACGACCGGCGGCTGGCGCGGCTCGGCGGGATCGACGCGGACCGGGTGGCGGCGGCGGGCTGGGCGTTCGGGTCGTTCACGGCGGGCCTGACCGGTGTGCTCCTGGCGCCCTACGTACGGCTGGACCCGTACGGGATGCCGCTGCTGGTGATGGAGGTGGTGGCGGTCGCGGTGGCCGCGCGGATGCGCAGTCTCCCGGTCGCGGTGGCCGTCGCGCTGGGCATCGGGGTGGCGCAGAGCCAGCTGACGCGGCTTCACCCCGAGGGCTGGGCCGGGCCGCTGGTGCAGGCGCTCGGCGCCAACCTGTTCGTGGTCGCGCTGCTGGTCGCCGCGCTCGTGCTGCCCGGCGTCGGAGCCCGGGACGCGCTGCCGCGCACGGCCACCGCGCGCGTCCCGGCCCCGCCCGGCGCCTGGATCGTCGTCGTCGTGCTGCTCCTGCTGCCGCTCGGCTTCGCGGGCCGGGACCTGCACACCGCGGTGCAGGTCCCGGCGCTGGCGGTGGTGCTGCTGTCGCTGGTCGTGGTCACCGGGCGGGGCGGCCAGATCTCGCTCGGGCAGGCCGCGTACGCCGGTCTGGGCGCCCTGTTCACCGCGCTGCTCGCCGCGGGCCGCTTCCCCGGCCTGCCCCGGCTGCCGGAACTGGCCGCGCTGGCGGCGGCCGTCGTGCTGGTCGCCCCGCTGGGCCTGCTGACCGGCCGGCCCGCGATCCGCCGGCACGGGCTGGCGCTCGCGCTGGCCACCTTCGCGGTGGGCGTCGGCGTGAGCCGCTTCGTCTTCGCCCAGCCGTACGCCACCGCCGGCCTGTCCCTGGGCCGCCCGGCGGGCTTCGACGGGGACCGTGCCTACTACGTCCTGGAGCTGCTGCTGCTCGCGGGCGCCCTGCTGGCCGTGCACGCGCTGCGCCGGGGCCGTACCGGGCGGGCGCTGGCGGCGATGCGGGACCATGAGGCGGGGGCGTCGGCGGCGGGCGTGCCGGTGCCCGGGCTGAAACTGCTGGCGTTCGTCGCGGGCGCCGCGCTCGCCGCCCTCGGCGGCGGCCTGCTCGGCATGGGACTGCGGGCGTTCGACCCCGCGGCCTACGACCCCGTGCGCGGTCTCCTCTGGTTCGCCGCGGTGGTGGTCCTCGGCGCCGACAGCACCCTCGGCGCGCTGGCCGCCGCGGCCCTGCTGGTCGGCCTGGACGCGGGCACCCGCGGCGGGGTGGCGGCCGCGCTCATCGGCCTCCTCGCCGTCCTCACGGGCCGCTTCCCCGACGGCCCGTACGAGGCCCTGCGCACCGCGACGGCCCGCCTGCGCGCACGGGACAGACCCCGGCTGACGCCCGCGGGCGCACAGCTCAAGGTAAGCCTGCGACAGCTCGAGGAGAGCCTGCGCCCGCCGCCACCGCCGGACACCCCTGAACCCCCGGCCGACGCGGAAGCGCCCCGCCCCCCAGGGTCCGGTCCGGCTCTCCGTCCCCGTCCCGGACCGAGCGGGCCCGGCCCGCGCCCAGCGCCCCGGCCCCTCCTCACCGCCCGCGATCTGCGCGCCCGCTACGGCGGGTTCACCGCGCTCGACGGGGTCGGCCTGGAGCTGTTGCCGGGCCGGGTGACCGCCGTGGTCGGGCCGAACGGGGCCGGGAAGAGCACCTTGTTCCACTGCCTGGCCGGCACCCTGCGGCCCACGGCCGGGCAGGTGCTCCTCGGCGGACGGGACATCAGCCGGCTGCCCGCGCCCGCCCGCACCCGGCTCGGCATCGCCCGCGGCTTCCAGCAGGTGGCGGTGTTCCCGTCCCTCACGGTCGCGGAGAACGTGCGGATCGGCGCCGAGCAGGGGCGGACCGCCGATCCGGACGCGGTGGAGCGGGCCCTGCGGCTGTTCGGGCTGGACGGTCCGGTGCGCGCACTGCCCGCCGCCGACCTGCCCGCCGGCACCCTGCGCCGCGTCGAGCTGGCCCGGGCCGTCGCCGGCGGCCCGCAGGTGCTGCTGCTCGACGAGCCCGCCGCCGGTCTGGACACCGCCGAGGTCGACGCGCTGGCCCGGATCCTGCGCGCCCTCGCCGCCGACGGCACCGCACTGCTGGTCGTCGAACACGACCTCGACCTCGTCGCCGGCCTCGCCGACGTCGTGCACGTGATGACCACCGGCCGCATCACCGCCTCAGGCCCACCCGCCCAGACCCTGAACCGGCCGCAGGAGCCCACCCCATGACCATCGCGCTGTACCGGGCACGGGTGCGCTACGGCCCGCTGGAGGCCCTGCACGGCGTCAGCCTCGCCGCCCCGGCCCCCGGACTCACCGTGCTGCTGGGCCGCAACGGCTCCGGCCGTTCCACCGTCCTGCGCGCGCTGGCCGGGGCGGTCGGTCTGTCCGGCGGGGCGGTGGTGTGGGACGGCGTCGACGTGACCGGCGTACCGGCGTACGAGCGGGCCCGCCGCGGGCTGTGCCTGGTGCCGGAACGACAGGCGGTGTTCGGTTCGCTCACCGTCCGCGAGAACCTGGCCCTGGCCGCCCCGGACCCGGACCCGGCCCTCGCCGCCTACCCGGAGCTGCGCGCCCTGCTGCCCCGCCGCGCGGGCACCCTGTCCGGCGGCGAGCAGCGCATGCTGGCCCTCGCCCGCGCCCTGCTCGCCGAGCCCCGTGTGCTGCTGGCCGACGAGCCGACGCAGGGCATGTCCCCCGCCGTCGCCGCCCGCACGTACCGCGTGCTGACCGGCCTCGGCGTCTGCGTGGTCCTCGCCGAACAGCGGCTGCCGCCCGCGCTCCCCGGCCGGACGACGTTCGTCCACGAACTGCGCCGTGGCTCGGTGGTCTTCAGCGGGGAGGCGGCCGAGCTGCGCCGCCGGTGAGCGGCGGGCCGGCCGCCTCGGACTGCCTACCGCCGGGCCCAGGCGCGCGTCGAACCCGCCGGCAGCGTGAGCATCATGCCGACCTCGAGATGGTCGGGACGCGGGCCGACCGTCGCCTTGTTGGCCTGGTAGAGCGCTTCCCAGCCACCCTTGACGCCGTACTTGACCGCGATTCCGGAGAGCGTGTCACCGCGCTTGACCGTGTACATCCGGCCCTTGAGCCCGTACCGCTTGGAACAGACCGGCCAGGCACTCCAGCCCTGCACCGCCACCACCTCCTGGGCGACGGCGATCTGCTCGGCGCGGGTGGCGAGGTCCGCGCGGGCGGCGTACTTCGTGCCGCCGAACGCCACCCAGGTGGGCTGCCAGAACTGGAGCCCGCCGTAGAAGCCGTTGCCGGTGTTGATGTCCCAGCGGCCACCGCTCTCGCACTCGGCGACACAGCCCCAGGGCCACTGGTCATCGGCGCAGTCGTACGGCACGCGGGCGGCCGGCGGGCCGGGTGCCGGGGGCGGGGGCGCCGCGTGGGCGGCGGCGGGGGTGGACGCGGTCAGCAGGGCGGCCGCGGCCAGCGCGAGCGTGATCGGCTTGCGGAACATCGGCCCACGCTAAGCAGCGCCCCGGCGCGACCTGTCCGAGCCGCGCCCGTACGCCACGACGGCCCCACCCGGTCGGCGGACCCGTCGCGGCCGGGCCCGGTGTTCCGGGCCGGGAGTTCCGGGTCGGGAGAGCGCCGGACAGCCGGGGCCGGACCGGTGCGGTCGCCGTCCGGCAACTCCTGTTCGTCGCAGACCAGTTCGCGATTACCGCGAGTAAGAGCGAATTCCGGTCACCCTATTCATTCGCCGATTTCAGGATTTGTCGACCACCGGACCCGGCAGTCCGCGCCCCACCACGCGGACACAAGTGCCGTACCACGTAACGGACTTGACCGATTGTGTCCGGTTGCGGGTCGAGTGCGACCCGGTGCGTCGGTCGGTTCTATTCCGTTCGTCGTACAGCGTGACTCCCGCCACAGATCGCCCGTTGTCTTCTTCATGAGCCCGGGACCGACCCGGACCACGGGCCGGGAGCCACCCGGCCTCGCCACGACCGCATCCCCAGGGAGCCACCCGTGCCGCGCATGCTCGACGTCAGCGACGAGGTACGCGCCGAGATCGGCGACGAAGAAGCCGACCGGCTGCTCGCCGGAGACAACACCCCGGGCGGTTACGACTGCACGTCCTGCCGCACCCCGGGCGACTCCGAGCGCGAGCGCACCAGCACCGTGCTGTTCATCGGTGACGAGACCGCCGTGCTCGCCTTCGCCCACGCCACCTGTCTGCCCTCGCAGGTCGTGCAGGTCACCGAGGAGCAGTTGCAGGGCGCCGTGAGGTCCATCAGCGGCGACACCGTCGACCTGGAGCCCGACAAGGTCGTGCCCGAGCAGGCGGTGCTCGGGGTGACCAGCGGACTGGTCCTGATCGCCGGGGAGCTGCACCCCGCGCTCGTCGTCGAACCGACCGGTCCGATCGCCCGCCCCGGCTCGACCGGCGCCGGCGACGACTTCCTGCCGCTCCTCATCGAGCAGGGCTTCATGCCGCTGACCGAGCTGAGCGCGGTGCCGCCGGTGCTGCACGGCTGGTCGGTGCTGCTCGCCATGGGACAGCTGCACGCGGTGCTCCAGCCCTCGGCCAACGGCGGCCAGTCGGTGGCCTGGTGGCAGGCGCACCAGCCGTTGCAGGTCACGGAGGGGTGGCGGGCGGCCGCCAACAAGCACCAGCAGGTGCTGATGTTCGCCGCGCCGGTGGGCTCCATCGGCCGTCAGCCCCGGGAGGACCTGCTGCGGGACGCGCTGGACAAGGCGGCGGCGAGCGGCAAGCTCGTGGCGAGCACGCTGCCGCTCGCGGGGACGTGAGCCCCGGCACCTCACCGGGATGCGGGGTCGCGACCGGCCCCGCATCTTCTTGCGTGCCGGTGTCGTTTGGACATACGTGCACACATACGACGCCTCCCGCCGCCCGTCCTATCCGTCGGTCCCGTCCTCACGGGCGGCTCAGGATCAGCAGGGCGGACCATCGGCCACGCCGATCTACGACAAGCTCTACGCCGAGTACGTCAAGTCGTTCCGCACGCTGCCGGGCGACCGCAGCGGGGAGGAGAAGCTCGGCTTCACCGCCTTCGGGAGCATTCCGTACAGCGCGGGCTCCTTCGGCGGCTCGCTGGGGAGCACCTTGGGTGGCTCGCTCGGCGGCTCGCTCGGTGGTTCACTCGGCGGTTCGCTCGGCGGCTCGTCGTACAGCGCCTACAGCGCGGGCGCGCAGAGCGCCCGGCACAACAGCGGCAGCGGCAGCAACAGCGGCGGCCAGCAGTCGCAGTGGCAGCGCGTCGGACAGATCCCCGCGGCCCTGCCTCCGGCCCAGCGCGGACGCTGACCTACCGTCCTGGCTGCAGGTCAGCAACATCATCAAGCGCAACATCGGCAAGGCCGTCGCACCGTCCGCCGACCCGAAGGCCGTGCTGGAGGACATCG